>NZ_SMJX01000021.1 GCF_004348535.1 Actinomadura sp. KC216 | reverse complement strand
CGCCCGCACCGGCCCCGCCCCCGCCAACGACCGAAGCGCCGACCACGCAGCCGCCGGCATCACAACCCCCGGCCTCGCAGCCTCCCGCTTCGCAGGCGCCGCCGGCCTCGCAAGCACCCGCGCCCGAGCAGTCGGGGCCATCAGGCGAGATGGACTTGCAGGGCTCCGAGCAGCGGCAACAGGAAGAGAAGGACGACTCCGGCGGGCGGCTCGGCATCGGCTGGCCGCACAGCCTCGCGGCCGGTTCGCTGATCGCCGCCGGGCTGCTGGTCGTGCTCGCACGCCGCCGCCGCGCCCAGATGTGGGACCGCGCGGCCGGGAACATGATCGTCCGCCCGGAGGGCGAGGCGGCGGAGGCGGAGCGGGCGCTGCGGCTCGGCGCCGACGACGACGCCACCCGGCTCCTCGACCTCGGGCTGCGGTTCCTGTCGAAGTCGATGGCGGCGGGCGGCCGGGCGCTGCCGACCGTGTACGGCGTCCACATCGGCGGGTCCCAGAGCCTCGACCTGTGGATCGCGCCCGCCGACCGGAACCCGCCCGCACCCTGGCAGGCGTACGACGACGGCCAGGTCTGGCGGCTGCACGGCGACGCGCTCGCCGGGCTGGAGGCGTCCGACCTCGGCGACGTCCTCGCCCCGTACCCCGGCCTGGTGTCCATCGGCACGAACGAGAGCGGCCGCATCCTCGTCGACCTGGAGGCCGCGCACGGGCTGATCGCGCTCCGCGGCCCCGAGGACGTCCGGCGGGCGGCGCTGTCGGCGATCGCGATCGAGCTGGCCACCAACCGCTGGTCCGACCACATGCGGATCACGCTCGTCGGGTTCGGTGCCGAGCTGGGCGAGGGCCTGGCGGAGATCGCGCCGGACCGGGTGCGGTCCGTCGCGACGCTCGCGGACGCGCTGCCCGAGCTGGAGGGGCGCAGCGAGGAGGTCCGGCAGGCGCTCGCCGCGTCCGGCGTCGACTCGGTGCTCACCGGGCGCTGCCGCGGCGTGTTCGGCGAGGCGTGGATGCCGCACTACCTGATCATGGCGGACCAGCCGTCCGAACGGGACGCCGACCGGCTCGTCGCGCTCGCCCGCACCGGCACCCGCATGGCCGCCGGGTACCTCGTCGCCGGCGACGTGCAGGGCGCCACCTGGACCTGGGACGTCGACGCCACCGGGCGCCTCCAGGCGGGCGTGCTCGGCTTCGACGTCGACGCGCAGCTCGTCCCCGACGACGCCTGCCGCCGCGTGTTCCAACTGTTCCGGACCGCGAACCGGCTCGACTCCGTCGAGCTGCCCGGCCTGGCCGGCGGCCCGGAGCCGCCGACCGCGCAGCAGTCGTCGGTCGACCTGCGGCTGCTCGGCCCGATCGAGGTCGAGGCGCCGGGCCCGATGGACGAGAGCCGCCGCGAACTCTGCACCGAGCTGCTCGTCTACCTGGCCGCGCACCCGGAGGGCGTCCACCCGACGGTGCTGTCCGGGGCGATCTGGCCGCGCGGGGTGAGCGCGGCCGTCCGCGACGCGTCCGTGGCCCGGGTGTCGGACTGGCTCGGCCGCGACGCGCGCGGCCGCCCCAACCTGTACTACGACGACCGCGGCCGGATCAGGCTCGGCTCGGAGGTCCGCGTCGACCTCGACGTGTTCCGCTGGCTGGTGTGGCGGTCGGCGGCGGAGCCCGCGTCCGAGGCCGCCTACATGGCGTACGCGCTGGACCTCGTCCGCGGCCCGCTGCTCGCCGGGCGCCCGCGCGGCCGGTACGCGTGGCTCGCCGACCACGCCCTGGAGTACGAGGCGTCCGCGCGGGTCATCGACGTCGCGCACCGGCTCGTCGTGCTCCGGCTGGACGAGGGCGACGCGCGCGGCGCGGTCACCGCGGCGCGGGCCGGGCTGCGGCTCGCGCCCGAGGACGAGGGCCTGTGGCGCGACCTGCTTCGCGCGACCCACGCCACCGGCGACGTCGCGCAGGTGCAGGTCGTCGTGAACGAGCTGCGCGGACGCATCGCCCGCGACCCGCTCTACGACAGGCTCCAGCCCCAGACGGAGGCGCTCATGGAGGAACTGCTCCCCGAGTGGCACGGCGTCAGCTCCCGCTGAGCAGCGCGCACGCCCGCACCAGCGCTCACCGGTAAAGGCCGGTGCCGCCCAGCGAGAACCGGCCGGGCTGCGGGTGGACGGACAGCCCCACCGGATGTCCTTCGACCATGACCTTCCGCAGGACGCGTCCGGTCTGGGTGTCCACGGCGTAGACGAGGCCGGTGGGGTCGGCGAGCCACAGTGCCGTCCCGTCCGAGGACACCCCGCCGACCGCTGGGGAGCCGCCGCCCGGCAGCGTCCACCGGGACGTGACCTGCCGGGTCGCGAAGTCGATGACGGCGAGGACGCCGCCGCCCACGACGAACAGCCGCCGCGCGTCCCGGCTGACCGCGAGGCCGCGCGCGCCCGGCGCGGTCGGGACGAACCCGGTCAGGAGGAACCGGCGGGCGTCCACGAGCCACACCCCGCCGTTGACGGAGTCGGTCACGTAGAACACGGCGCCGTCCGGGGACAGCCGCAGGTCGCCGGGACGCGCCCCGTGCGGCAGCCTGATCGTCCCGGTGATGCCGCGCCCGGCGAGGTGCACGCGCCCGATCCCGCTCGCGGACGCGCAGGTCGTGACGAGCGACGCCCCGTCCAGCGTGAAATCGGCGTGGCCGGGGGCGCACGGCATCGGCACTGACGCCTTCAGCAGCATCGTCTGCGGGTCGCGGACGTCGATGCGGCGCGGCCGCCGGGCCAGGACCAGCGCGTCCCGCCCGTCCGGCGTGAAGTAGAGCCCGGTCGCGCCCGGCACGCTCACCGGCAGGCCCAGCCTTCCGCTGCGCACGCCGACCGAGACGAGGACCCCGTTGACACGGCCCGCAGCCCACAGCCGCCGCAGATCCCACGACGGCACCACCCGCGACGCCGCCGCCCCCGTGTGGAGGCGCCCGGCGGAGCGAAGCGTGTGCGGATCGAGGACGTCCACGGCCTGCCCGTTCGCGACGTACAGCCGCTCGGGCATCCCTTGCGCGTTCGGTGCGATCATGCCCGCGCCGGTGGCGGCGTAGACGCGTCCGGCCGCGGGGCGGGCGTCCAACCGGACGGCCGCCTCGGGAGCGGACGGCCCGGTACCCGGACGGACGCTCGAATACGGCGCGGGCCCACCGAGTCCGACCACCGGACCGCCCGGGGATCCCTCCCCGGGCCGGTAGAACGGGACGGGCGACTCGCACCCGGCGAGCCCGCCGCCGGTCAGCGCCAGGGCCGCGGCGAGCGGGACGGCGGCGGCCCGTGATCGTCCCTCATGAGCGTGAGCTCCCATGCGCGGTCTCCCCCCATCACCGCGGGGACCATACCGGGGGACGACAGCGAGTGTCCGACCAATTGCCAAACGTGTTCGCGTTCGCTGCCCGCGCGAGAGGAACGTCAGTCGGACTTGCCGATACCGATGCCGAACTCGCGGTAGACGCGCTCCCAGAAGCCGTCCCGCAGCCAGGTGCGGGCTTCCTGGTACGGGCGCAGCGACGAGCCCAATTCCTTCTCGGCCTCGATCAGCAGTTCCTTGTCGATGACGGGCGGCAGGATCGGGCCGGGGAGCAGGTCGCGGATGTTGTCCCGCCCCCGCTCGAAGATCCACTTCTGCGCGACATGCTCGCCGATCTCCAGCATGTGGTCGCGCTCGGGCCCGAGCTTGCCGTCCTGCGCGGCCGCGGCGGCGGAGTTCATCGACGCGGCGACCGTCGCGGGCGTCGCACCGGCCCCGGCACCGGCCGGGACGGGGACGCTGGCGCGGACGGTGGCGGGCGTCGGCTTGATCGCCGGGGGCCGTCCCGCGAACACCTGCGACGGCGACGGCACAGGGCTCGTCCCCTTCGCCGCGGCGGCCGCGTCAGCCGCGTCCCGGACGGCCGCGGCCGTGCCGGGCGCAGGAGCGGGAAGCAACTTGGCCTTAGTGAAGTAAGGACGCAGGAAATCAGCCGGCAGCACCTCGACGGTGTCGGACTCCCACACCAGCCACTCGGCCTGGTTGGACCCGTGCGTCGGCTCGACACCCCACAAATGGACCCGGACGCCATACCGCTGCGCCGCCTCGACCGCGGGCAGCATGTCCTCGTCGCCCGCCAGAAGCACGGCATCGGTGATGGCGCGGTGCCGGGCGAGGGCCTCAAGGTCGGCGCGGAGCTGGGCGTCCACGCCCTTCTGCTGGCCCTGCGCGTTCAGGTTCCCGAGCCGCAGCTTCACCAGCGGCAGGTTCGCGATGACGCGCTGGTCGACCGTCGGCTGCCGCTTCGGCGCGGCGTCGAACCAGTACACCCGCAGCAGCTCGCCGCGGCGCTGCTCGTCGGCATGATCGGTCAACGCCTTGATCAACTTTTCGGCCGCGACGCGGTACTCGCGCCGGGAACCGCAACTCAGCAGCAGCGCCCCGGAGGCCGCGTAAAGGTACCCCGCGTCGACGAAAATCGCGTAGCGCGCGGGCTGTGGGACGAACTCCGAGGTGGCCATGGCCTTCCACCTTATTCGTGACGGGCCGTCGCTGGGTGCGAACCACAGTTGTCCGTCACCGCGTCATCACCGGTCCGTCACCGGGGAAGGGCGCTCGCCCGCCATGCTCCGGGCCCGCGCGGCCGCGGTTCCCCCGCGAAAGTGTTGCGCACGAGCCGCGACCTGTCGGCCCACCGGGACGGCCGCGCCGCTTCGGGCGCGTCCGCCGCGGCGGCGGCCCGCGCACGCGCGGCGAGCACGGCCACGAGCGCCGCGATCTCCTCCGGCCCGGCATCGCCGCGGACGACCTGGAGGAAAGGCTTGTCCTCAGCGGTCACCACATCTCCTCACCTACTGGGAGGGTCGGACCAATGTTCCCATCCGGGGGCGGACTTCCAGACCCCCCAGGCTTCGCCCAAAGAGCGATCAAAGCGGGATGTTCCCGTGCTTCTTGGGCGGAAGCGTCTTGCGCTTCTCCCGCAGCGCGCGCAGCGCCCGCACGACCTGCCCCCGCGTCTCGGACGGCTTGATCACGTTGTCGACATAGCCGCGCTCCGCCGCGATGTAGGGGTTGGCGAGCGTGTCCTCGTACTCGGTGATCAGCTCGGCGCGGCGGGCGTCCGGGTCGTCCGCGGCGGCCAGCTCACGCCGGTACAGGATGTTCACCGCGCCCTGCGCGCCCATCACCGCGATCTGCGCCGTCGGCCACGCCAGATTGATGTCCGCGCCGAGGTGCTTGGACCCCATGACGTCGTACGCGCCGCCGTACGCCTTCCGCGTGATCACCGTGACCAGCGGGACCGTCGCCTCCGCGTACGCGTACAGCAGCTTCGCGCCCCGCCGGATGATCCCGTTCCACTCCTGGTCGGTGCCGGGCAGGAAGCCGGGGACGTCCACGAACGTCAGCACGGGGATGTTGAACGCGTCGCACGTCCGGACGAACCGGGCCGCCTTCTCCGACGCGCCGATGTCGAGCGTCCCGGCGAACTGCATCGGCTGGTTCGCGACGATGCCGACCGAACGGCCCTCGACCCGTCCGAACCCGACGATGATGTTCGGCGCGTACTGCTCCTGCACTTCGAGGAACTCGCCGTCGTCCACCACGTGCTCGATGGCGGTGTGCATGTCGTACGGCTGGTTCGGCGAGTCGGGGATGAGGCTGTCGAGCTCCTCGTCCAGCTCCGCCGGGTCGACCTCCGCCGGGAAGGCGGGCGCGTCCGACAGGTTGTTGGACGGAAGGTAGGACAGCAGCGCCTTGACGTACTCGATCGCGTCGTCCTCGTCCGACCCCTGGTAGTGCGCCACGCCCGACTTGGAGTTGTGCGAGTGCGCCCCGCCCAGCTCCTCCATCGTCACCTCTTCGCCGGTGACCGTCTTGATCACGTCGGGCCCGGTGATGAACATGTGGGAGGTCTGGTCGACCATGACGATGAAGTCGGTGATCGCCGGGGAGTACACGGCGCCGCCCGCGCACGGCCCCATGACCAGCGATATCTGCGGGATCACCCCGGACGCGTGCACGTTCCGCTTGAAGATCTCCGCGTACAGGCCGAGCGCGACGACGCCCTCCTGGATCCGCGCGCCGCCGGAGTCGTTGATCCCGATGACCGGGCAGCCCGTCGTGATCGCATGGTCCATGACCTTGCAGATCTTCTCGCCGAACACCTCGCCCAGCGAACCGCCGGAGACGGTGAAGTCCTGGCTGAACACGGCGACCGGACGCCCGTCGACCGTCCCGTACCCGGTGACGACGCCGTCCCCGTAGGGCCGGTTCTTCTCCATCCCGAAGTTCGTGGACCGGTGCCGCGCCAGCTCGTCGAACTCGACGAACGACCCGGGGTCGAGCAGCGCGTCGATCCGCTCCCGGGCCGTCATCTTGCCCTTGGCGTGCTGCTTCTCGACCGCGCGCGCCGATCCGGCGTGCACCGCCTCGTACCGGCGGCGCTCCAGGTCGGCGATCTTCCCGGCCGTGGTGTGGACGTCGTACCCCACCGGGGGTTCAGGGGCTTCCGTGGCCATGCGCGCCAGGGTAACCGCCCGCCACCGCGCGGGCCGGTACCGGGGGAGTCGTTACGCTGGGCGCGTGGCCACGAAGACACGCGACACGTTCCGGCAGGACATGCCCGAACTGCTCCGCCGCGACGTCCGCCTGCTGGGCGCGATGCTCGGCGACAGCCTGGTGGAGTACGGCGGCCCCGGCCTGCTGGACGACGTCGAACGCCTCCGGCACGCGGTGATCGCGGCCCGCCGCGGCGAGACTCCCATCAACGACGTCGCGGCCCTGGTCGACGGCTGGACGCTGGAACGTGCCGAACAAGTGGCCCGCGCGTTCACGGTCTACTTCCACCTGACGAACCTGGCGGAGGAACATCACCGCATCCGCACCCTCCGCGACCGCGACACCGGCGACACGGTCCCGGGTTCGGTGGCGGCGGCCGTCCAGCAGATCCAGGCGAGCGACGGCCGCGTGGACGACCTGGTCGGCGGCCTGGAGTTCCGCCCCGTCTTCACCGCCCACCCCACCGAGGCCCGCCGCCGCGCCGTCGTCACCGCCATCCAGCGGATCAGCGACCTGATGACCCGCCTGAACGGCGCGCCGGGCGCGACCGAGCGCGGGGAGATCGAGCGGTGCCTCCGCGAGGAGATCGACCTCCTCTGGCGGACGGCCCTGCGCCGCGCCGCCCAGATGGACCCCCTGGACGAGGTCCGCACCGCGATGGCCGCGTTCGACGAGACGATCTTCCGCGCCGTCCCGCACGTCTACCGAGCCCTGGACCGCGCCCTCGGGAACTCCGGCACGCACCCCCCGAAGGCCCGCCCGTACCTGCGCTTCGGTAGCTGGATAGGCGGCGACCGCGACGGCAACCCCTACGTGACCGCGCAGGTCACCCGAGACGCGATCATGATCCAGGCCGATCACGTCCTGCGCGCCCTGGAGAACGCCTGCGCGCGGATAGGCCGCGAGCTGACCGTCCACGAGGACACCACGCCCGCGTCGGCGGACCTCCGCACCGCCCTGGCCGCCGCCCGCACCGCGCACCCGGACCTGATCGGCGAGATCGCCAAGCGTTCGCCGGGCGAGCCGCACCGCCAGTTCCTCCTCCACGCCGCGTCCCGCATCGCCGCGACCCGCGACCGCGACGCCGACCTGGCCTACGCCACGGCCGACGACCTCCTGACCGACCTCCGCCTCGTCCAGGAGTCCCTGGCAGGCGCAGGCGCGCCCCGCCAGGCGTACGGACGCGTCCAGAACCTGATCTGGCAGGTGGAGACATTCGGCTTCCACCTGGCCGAACTGGAGATCCGCCAGCACTCCGAACTCCACCAGCAAGCCCTGCAAGAGCTGACGGCGGGCGGCCCGCTCTCCGAGATGACAGAAGAAATCTTGGAGACGCTCCGCGTCGTGGCCTGGATCCAGCAGCGCTTCGGCGTCCGCGCCTGCCACCGCTACATCGTCTCGTTCACCCGCTCCGCCGACGACATCGCGAACGTCCACGCTCTAGCGGCCTCACTAGGCGAGTCAGCGCCCACCCTCGACGTCATCCCCCTCTTCGAGACAGGCGAAGACCTGGAACGAGCCCCCTCGGTCCTGGACGGCATGCTGCGCATCCCCGCCGTCCAAAACCGCCTAGCCGACACAGACCGACGCCTAGAGGTAATGCTCGGCTACTCCGACTCGGCGAAACAGTTGGGCCCCACCAGCGCCACCCTCCGCCTCTACGACACCCAGGAAGCCCTGGCCGCGTGGGCGGCCCGCAACGACATCAAGCTCACGCTCTTCCACGGCCGAGGCGGCTCGCTCGGCCGCGGCGGCGGCCCCGCCAACCGCGCCATCCTCGCCCAGGCCCCCGGCTCCGTCGCGGGCCGCTTCAAGGTCACCGAGCAGGGCGAGGTCATCTTCGCCCGCTACGGCCAGGGCGAGATCGCCAAGCGCCACGTGGAACAGGTGACAAGCGCGATCCTCCTAGCTTCCACCACCGCCGTCCAAGACCGAGCCCGCGAAGCGGCAACCCGCTTCCGCCCCCTGGCCAACAAGATCAGCGAAGCCGCCCGAACGGCTTTCCGCTCCCTCATCGAAACCCCCGACTTCGCCATCTGGTTCGCCCAGGTCAGCCCCCTGGAGGAGATCGCGGAGCTCCGTATCGGCTCCCGCCCGGCCCGCCGCAAGGCCGCCCGGGGCTTGGAGGACCTGCGCGCCATCCCCTGGGTGTTCGCCTGGACGCAGACCCGCGTCAACCTCCCCGGCTGGTACGGCCTGGGCAGCGGCCTGGCCGCCGTGTCCGCCGACGGAGCCGACCTCACCGAACTCCGCGACGCCTACGAAACCTGGCCGCTCTTCAACACCCTCCTAGACAACGCCGAGATGAGCCTGGCCAAGTCAGACCGCGCGATAGCCGAGCGCTACCTGGCCCTAGGCGACCGCCCCGAACTCACCGAAACCGTCCTCGCCGAATACGACCGCACACGCCGCCTTGTCCTAGCGGTCACAGGCCACGAACGCCTCCTAGAGAACCGCCGCGTCCTCTCCAGAGCCGTAGAACTACGCAACCCCTACGTGGACGCCCTCTCCCACCTCCAACTAAGAGCCCTGAAGGCCCTCCGCAAGGGCGTAACAAATGACGAAGAACGCACCCACCTAGAGGCCCTGCTCCTCCTCTCCGTCAACGGCGTAGCCGCCGGTCTCCAGAACACGGGCTGACCATGATCAGACCAGCCACCCCGTCCGACCAGCCACGTATAGAAGAGATAGTCGAAGCCGCCTACACCCCGTGGGCGGAACTGATCGGCGCCCGTCCCATCCCCATGGACGCCGACTACGCCGCGCTAATCAGCTCAGCCCACGTATTCGTCACCGGCGAAGGTCCAGACGGCCTCATAGTTCTGATCCCCGAGACCGACGCGCTCCTCATCGAGAACGTCGCCGTGGCCCCCGTCCACCACGGCAAGGGCATAGGCCGCGCCCTCCTGGCCTTCGCCGAAGACCACGCCCGCGCG
Organism: Actinomadura sp. KC216; assembly: GCF_004348535.1. Lineage (GTDB taxonomy): Bacteria > Actinomycetota > Actinomycetes > Streptosporangiales > Streptosporangiaceae > Spirillospora. The sequence continues at coordinate 38,867 of NZ_SMJX01000021.1, read as the reverse complement.
CTGACCCTGCCGAGCCTGCGCCTCTACACCAACGAACTAATGACGAGGAACATCGAGCTGTACAAGTCCCTCGGCTACCAAGAAACAACCCGCGAGGAAATCAACGGCCGCTACATCGTCCACATGGCCAAACCCCTCACCTGACCCCGGACCTTGGACAGACGTTTCATGCGGGACGAAGGGGTAGCGAATCCCTTGGTGGCCCGGGGGAGGCCACCGAAGTTCCATCGTGTTCGCTGGGGGGATCGATGGGTTTCGTCAAGACGCGTGACGGCGTCGAGATCTACTACAAGGACTGGGGCCGCGGGCGGCCGGTGCTGTTCATCCACGGCTGGCCGCTGAACGCCGACGCCTGGGAAGACCAGATGAAGGCGGTCGCCGAGAACGGGTACCGCGCGATCGCGCATGACCGGCGCGGCCACGGCCGGTCCAGCCAGCCCTGGGACGGCTACGACTTCGACACCTTCGCCGACGACCTCGACGACCTCATCGAGGCGCTCGGCCTGTGGGACGTCGCCTTGGTGGCGCACTCGATGGGCGGCGGGGAACTGGCCCGCTACATCGGCCGGCACGGCACCAACCGGGTGTCCAAGGCCGTCCTGCTGTCGGCGATCCCGCCGCTGATGCTGAAGACGGACACCAACCCCGAGGGCGTGCCCGCGGAGGTGTTCGAGGACATCAAGAAAGGCATCCTCAACGAGCGGTCGCAGTTCTGGAAGGACACCGCCGACGGCTTCTTCAGCGCCAACCGCCCGAACACCCCGGCCACCCAGGGCAACAAGGACGCGTTCTGGTTCATGGCCATGCAGGAGAGCATCAAGGCCGGGGTGGACTGCGTAACCGCCTTCGCCGAGACCGACTTCCATCAGGACCTGCACCGGTTCGACATCCCGACGCTGATTGTTCACGGCGACGACGACCAGATCGTCCCGATCGACGCCACCGCCCGCAAGTCCGCCGAGATCATCCCCAACGCGAAGCTGAAGGTCTACGAGGGCGGGTCGCACGGGATCGCCATGGTCCCCGGCTTCAAGGACCGCTTCAACACCGACCTGCTCGAATTCCTGGCGACCTGACCAACGTCCGGGAACCCGGCGGCGGCCACCGGGCCCCGGCCGATCGCCCGAACGGAGCCGACACCAGCAGCCACGCAGACAGCGCGACGAAGGGCTACCGCCGGTTCTCCGCGTAGGTGGACGGGGCTCAGCGGGGATCAGGTCCATTCTTCGTTGGGGAACATTCGGTACTTCAGGAGGCGGTCGATGCGGTCGGCCGCCATTGTCGCGTCGCCGCACGGGGACAGGTAGCCGCCGCGCCCCTTCCCGGCCTCGAAGTAGCTCCAGGTGCCGCCCGGCGTTGCTCGGACGGTCACCACGGCACCGACGTCCTCCGCCGCGCCGCTCGCGTACGCCCACAGCAGCGGAACCGGGAACCCGAATTCCTCCTTCTCGTACAGTTCCACGCACCGCCAGCCCTTGGGCTTCAGCGCGACCGCGAGCAGTTCCAGGTTTTGGACGGCCGCCTCGTCCCCCAGGAGCGTCCGCCACCGAAGCACGGCCTGCCAGCGTCCAACCGCCTGACGCACACCCATCTCCGGGCACCTTCCCATGAGTTCTCGCCGCTCGATCCCTCACGCGCTCACGCGCGACCAGACCCATTTGCCGGCCGGTTCGGTCGCCTTCACCCCGTACTCCGAGGACAACAGGCCCACGATCGGCAGACCTCTGCCGCCCGGCCCGTCCTCGCATTCCAGCGCCTCGGCGTCCGGGGCCAGGTCACCGGCGAGGTTCTCCGCCGTCCGCTTCGGGATCGGCAGGACGCCCGAGGAATCCCACACCTCCAGGAGCACCCCGCGCGCCTCGCGTGTGAACCGGACGCGGATCTCCGGCCCGGACGTGTGCCGGATCGCGTTCGTGACCAGCTCGCTGGCGATCAGCGTGACGTCGTCGCGCAGGACCACCAGCCCCCACGAGACGAGTCGCGACTCCACCAGCGTCCGGACTTCCCCCGGAGCCGTCTGCGCCGCCGGGATCCTCACGTCGAGCCCGGTGCCGAGCCTGACGGTGGCGCGTTCGCAGTCCATCACGACCACCTCGCCACGAGCGTCCCCTCGGGCACGTCCACACGGACGCCTCGTCGCGTCAGCTGCGCCGCCAACCGCTCCAGCGGCGTGCCCGTACCATCGTTCACTGGTCCGACTCCTTCCAGTCGGGCAAGGCCCTGGGCGCGGTGGGGTAAGCACCGGCCCAGGGCCGCCTCCTTCCGCCACGTCACCGCCAGTCCGATGACGTTCGTAACTCACCAGAACCGCATACATGCGGTCTGTGATGCTGGCAAGCTATGACTTCGTCAAGCGTGGCTCCTGGGCTACGCTCTTGGCAAGTCCCAATTGGCAATTCCCCAAAACGGAGGTGGCTTCGTGCCGATACGTCCGAGTCCGACGGTCCGCGGTCGCCGGTTGCGCTACGAGCTGCGCCGTCTGCGTGAGGAACGCGGTCTGACGATCGAGCAGGTTGTGAGTCGGTCCGAAGGCGACTTCAGCTCGTCGGCGATCAGCCGATGGGAGACAGGTGAGCGACGTATCCGCCCGACTGACCTGCGCGCGTTGCTGGACCTCTACGGTGTGGACGCCGAGAAGCGCGAGGTGTTGCTCGCCTTCGCTCGCGAGGCCCGGCAGCGCGGTTGGTGGCACTCCTACGGCTCAGCGATCCCCAGCTGGTTCCAGTTCTTCGTGGGCCTGGAGGCCGAGGCGGCTTCGAGCCAGGCGTATGAGTCAGAGCTCATGCCTGGTCTGCTGCAGACCCCGGACTACTACCGGGCGTTCCTGCACGCCGCACCCGCGGCGGGCAACGAGGATGAGATCGAGCACAAGATCGAGGTGCGCTTGACCCGTCAGGAGCGACTGACTGGAGAGAGCCCGCTGAGCTTCTGGGCGGTAGTGAACGAAGCCGTCATCCGGCGAGTCGTCGGGTCTGAGGAAGTGATGCGCGACCAGCTACGACACGTTGTGGAACTCGCACGTCAGCCTCACGTGAGCGTGCAAGTCCTTCCGTTCAAGGCAGGAGCGCACCCCGCCATGGAGGGATCGTTCAGGATTCTGAACTTTCCGGAGGCCAGCGACCCCGATGTGGTCTACCTGGAGAACCAGACCGGCAGCCTCTATCTGGAGGAGGCGCCGGAAATCGAGCGCTATACACTGATGTTCAACTACCTCATAGCCAAAGCGCTCGATCCCGACGAGTCGCTGTCCATGATCACTCGCGCGGCCGATGACCTAGCGTGAGTCAGAACTGAGGAGATGCGGGACATGACCAATGTGGATCTCTCCCGCGCCGTCTGGCGGAAGAGCCGCCGGAGCGGCAACGGCGGCGACTGCGTGGAGGTCGCCGATCTGGGCCAAGGTGTCGCCGTGCGCGACAGCAAGGCCCCTCCCAGCGGGCACCTGACGCTCTCCGCCGAGAGCTTCGCCCGCCTGGTCGCCCGCGTGAAGCGGGACGAACTGGACATCTGACCCCCATGAGTATGCCCCGGCCAAGTGGCCGGGGCTTTGACATGCCTGGGGACAGTAGGGCGATGAGCGACGAGCGCGGCTGTCGGCTTCCAGCGCTGGTTCACGCGACGTAGTACGGTCTGTATTACGTAGTGTGTTACGCTTTCCTCATGTCGACTATCACGATCAGGGCTGATGAGGAGACCGAACGGGCCCTGAATGAGCTCACCGAGGATGGTGTCGACCGGTCCGCCGCCATTCGCGAAGCCATCCAGGAGGCGGCCCAGCGGCGCCGTGCTCACAAACTCCGGGCTGAGGCCGAGGCCCTGGCGGCCGATCCGGATGACCGTGCCGAAGCCGCAGCCGTCCTCACGGACATGGAGAGCCTGCGTGCGTGGTGACGTCTACGAATTCCAGAGCCCTCGTGGGGCCAAGGGGCATGAGCAGCAAGGCCGCCGGTACGCGGTCGTGGTGCAGTCGGACTTGCTGCCGCTGTCCACCTGGCTCGTCGCGCCCACATCCACCAGCGCACGCCCGGCATCCTTCCGCCCCGAGGTGGAGGTGGCGGGCAAGACCGCACGGGTTCTGGCCGAGCAGACAGCGGCCGTCGACCCGCAGCGGCTTGGTAAGCCTGTCGGCACTCTGTCCTTCGACGAACTGCGTGCGGTGGACGCCGCGTTGCTAACCGTGCTGGGGCTGAACGCCTGATCGTTCGTCCGGGTGCGGGGGTGGCGTGCATTTCGGGGGTCTGGTCTAGGCGGGCGAGAGCGAGCAGGTGTCCCCTAGGCGGGCCATCCGGTCGGTCTCGGCGGCCATGCGCGCCATCGCCCGGTCGCGCTGCGGGCCGTCCAGCATGCCCTTGCCCGACAGTTGGAGGTAGCCGCGGATCGCGGCGAGCGGGGTGCGGAGCGCGCACGCGACGCCCGAAGGCCGGGACCCGCGGCGTGGGGTCGTGGAGAATCGGAGGCATGAGGTATGTGCTGCTGATCTGCGATGACGAGAAGGACGCGCCGAGCAACGAGGAGCTCGCGGCCGATCCGGTGCACCGGGCCTGGGAGGCCGACCTGCGGCGGCGCGGGGCCGAGATCGTCGGGGTGCGGCTGCGGCCGGTGGTGGACGCGACCACCGTCACCGTCCGCCAGGGGGAGACCCTCGTGTCGGACGGGCCGTTCGCCGAGACCAAGGACTTCGTCGGCGGCGTCGTGATCGTGGACTGCGCGAACCTGGACGAGGCCATCGAGATCGCGGCCGGCCATCCCTACGCGCGCCGGGGCGGGGTCGAGATCCGTCCCGTCTGGGAATGAACGACCCGGTCCGGGACGCGGTCGACGCCGCGTACCGGGACGAGTGGGGCCAGGTCGTCGCGACGCTCATCGGCATGACGGGCGACTGGGACCTCGCCGAGGACTGCGCGCAGGACGCGTTCGCCCTCGCTCTGGCGAGCTGGCCGCGTGACGGTGTGCCGCGCAGGCCGGGGGCCTGGCTGACGACGGCGGCCCGCAACCGGGCGATCGATCGGCTGCGGCGGGACGCGGCGGGCGCGGCGAAGCTTCGGCAGCTCGCCGTGCTCGCCCGCGAGCCGGACCAGGGGCCCGAGGACGACATCCCGGACGAGCGGCTCCGGCTGATCTTCACCTGCTGCCATCCGGCGCTGCCGTTCCCGGCCCGGGTCGCGCTCACGCTGCGCACGCTGGCCGGGCTGAGCACCGCTGAGATCGCCAAGGCATTCCTGACCGCGGAGCCTGCGATGGCGCAGCGGCTCGTCCGGGCCAAACGCAAGATCAAGGAGGCGGGGATTCCGTACCGGGTCCCGCCCGCCCATCTGCTGCCGCAGCGGCTCGCGGCCGTTCTCGCGGTGCTCTACCTGATCTTCAATGAGGGCTACGACGAGGAGGACGAGCGGCGGGCGCTGACGGCCGAGGCCATCAGGCTCACCCGCGTTCTCGTCCGGCTGATGCCGGGGGAGCCGGAGCCGGGCGGGCTGCTCGCGCTGATGCTGCTGCACGAGGCCCGGCGCGCGACGCGCAAGGACGGTGGCGTGCTGGTCACGCTGGAGCACCAGGACCGGTCACGGTGGGACCGGGAGCTGATCGCTGAGGGAGTCGCGGTGCTCGACCGGGCGCTGGCCATGCGGCGGGCTGGGAACTATCAGTTGCAGGCCACCATTGCGGCCTGTCACGCGACCGCGCCGGATGCGGCGAGCACGGACTGGACGCAGATCGCGAACCTGTACAAGGAACTGGGGCGGGTGGCGCCGTCTCCTGTTGTGGAGCTGAACCGTGCCGTGGCCGTTGCCATGGCGGACGGCATACCGGCTGGGTTGAAGTTGGTCGACGAGGTGGCGGCGTCCGGGCGGCTGGAGGGCTATCACCTGCTGCCCGCCACCCGCGCCGACCTGCTGCGCCGGGACGGGCGCGTCGCGGAGGCCAAGGGTGCGTATGAGGAGGCGCTGAAGCTCGCGCCTACCGAGGCCGACCGCCGCTTCCTCGCGGGGCGCCTTCGCGAACTCTGAACGAAATTTTTGCCGGGGATGTCGATCCCGGGCGGGTGTCCTTCGTCGGTGGGGCGAAAGTCCAACTGAGAGGGAGGAAACCCCGATGAGCACCGAGAAGACACCGCCGATGCCCGAGATCACCGACCGTGCCACCTTCCAGGCCCGGCTGGACGAGCTGCGGGTGCGGGAGAAGGCGCACACGCGCGCGGGCGACGCCATCGCGGCCGCCCGGCGCCGCCTGCCCATGGTGGAGGTGGACGCCACCACGCCGCTGGTCGGACCGGACGGGCCGGTCACGCTCCTGGACGCGTTCGAGGGGCGCCGGATGCTGATCGCCTACTACATGATGTGGTACGAGGGCCGTCCCGCCGCCGAGCAGTGCGAGGGCTGCACGTACTACAACGGCAAGGTCCGCGAGCTGTCCTACCTGCACGCCGCGGGCATCACCTACGCGACGCTCTGCCAGGGGCCGTACGAGGAGAGCGTCCGGTACCGGGACTTCATGGGCTGGACCATGCCCTGGTACTCCGCCCAGGACTCCGCCGAGACCCTGCTGGTCGGACGCCAGGTCGGCATGTTCCACCTGGTCGCCTACCTCCGCGACGGCGACCGCGTCTTCGAGACCTACTGGACGAACGGCCGCGGTGTCGAGGCCCTCGACAACAGCTACCCGCTCATGGACATGACCGTCTACGGGCGCCAGGAGGAGTGGGAGGACTCTCCCGAGGGCTGGCCGCACGACGGCTCGATCGACGGCGGGTTCTTCCGCATCGGCGGACGTCCCGCGTCCCAGTGGCCCCGGCTGGCGGCCGGGTACTCCGACGACCTCGGCTCCGGCACATGACCGCCGCCGACACGAGCGCCGCGCCGGCGGGCGGCGCCCCCACGGGCGGCGCCGCCCTCACGGGCGGAGCGGCCGGTACGAGGCTCGCGCCGCCGCGGTTCACGGGCAGGCAGCGGATGGTGCTGCTCGTCCTGCTGGGCGCGGGGTTCACGATGGCCGTCGACTTCTCGATCCTGAACGTCGCGCTGCCGGAGGTCGGCGCGGGCGTCGGGCTGGGGCTGACCGGCCTGCCCTGGATCACCTCGGCGTACGCGCTGCCCGCCGCGGGCTTCGCGCTCGTGTTCGGCCGCCTGGCGGACCTGTTCGGCCGCCGCAGGCTGTTCGTCGCCGGGATGGCCCTGCTGGTCGGGTCCTCGCTGCTCGGCGGCTTCGCCGTCAATCCGGAGATGCTCCTGACGGCGCGGGCGCTGCAGGGGTTCGCCACCGCGATGTCGATCCCGGCGACGCTGTCGCTGCTCACCACCACGTTCACCGAGGGCGCGCTGCGCGAGCGCGTCCTCGGCCTGAACGGGGCGCTGCTGTCCGGCGGCTTCACCGTCGGCGCGCTGGTCGGCGGGACCCTCGTCGGCCTGCTGAGCTGGCGAGCGGCGTTCTTCGTGAACGTCCCCGTCGCCGTGGTCATCCTGGCGGCGACGCCCGTCCTGATCCATGAGAGCAGAGCCCCGGGACGAACGCGGCTCGACCTGCCCGGGGCCGTCACCGTGTCCGGTGGGCTGCTGGCCGTGATCTACGCGGTGATCGAGCGGAGCGTCCCGGCCGCCGGGGCCGGGGTGCTGCTCCTGGCCGCGTTCTGGGTGATCGAGCTTCGCTCGCCCGCGCCGCTCGCCCCGGTGCACATCCTCAAGCGGGCCACCGTGAAATGGGGCAACTACGCCGGGTTCATGATCTTCGCTTTGGAACCCGCGATGATCTTCCTGATGACCCTCTACCTGCAGCGGCACCTCGACTTCTCGCCGCTGGTCACCGGGCTGGTCTTCGGTGTCCCTGGGCTGGCGTCCGTGGCCGCCGGGGTGATCGCCGGACGGGTCGTCGGGCGCCTCGGCAGCCGCGGGGTCCTCGTCGCGGGCCTGGCCGTGCAGGGGCTGGCGACCGTCCCGCTGATCTTCCTCGGGGCCGACCGGCTGGCGCTGGCCGTCCTGATCCCGGCCCTGTTCATCGGGTTCTTCGGGCATGTCAGCGCCATCGTCGCGTTCACGGTGACCGCGACGTCGGGCCTGCCGGACGAGCAGCAGGGCCTGGCGACGGGCCTGACCTCGATGACCCAGCAGGTGGCGCTGACCGTCGGCATCCCCATCATGGGCGCGGTCGCCGCGACGCAGGGGACGGGATTGGCCGGCATCCACCTCGCGCTCGGCGTGATCGTGGCCCTGACGCTCGTGACCGTCGCGCTGGTCTGGTTCGGGCTGCGGCCGCGCGACGGCCTCGGGAGCACCGCCTAGGACGGCCAGACGGGCTTGCGCTTCTCGTTGAACGCCGCGATGCCCTCGCGGCGGTCGGCGGAGAACACGACGGTCCGCCAGGCGTTCTCCTCCAGGTCGAGGCCCGCCTCCAGGCCCACGCCGCCGCCGAGGCGCATGGCCCGCTTGGCGGCACGGACGGCCACCGGGGAGTTCTGCGCGATCGCGCCGGCGATCGCGAGGGCCTCCTCACGGGCCGTTCCGGCGGGCACCTTCCGGTCGGCGAGGCCGTACTCCACGGCCTCGTCGACCCCGAGGCGGCGGCCGGTGAACACCAGGTCGGCGGCCTTGCCGGGGCCGAGGCGGCGCAGCGCGAGCTGCGTCCCGCCGCCGGCGGGGACGAGCCCGACGCTCACCTCCGGCAGCCCGAACACGGCCGTCTCGTCCGCGACGATCAGGTCGGCGGACAGCGCGAACTCGCAGCCGCCGCCGAGCGCGTACCCGTGCACGGCCGCGACGACCGGCTGCGGCAGGTTCAGGACGCCGTTGTACGCCGCCCGCGTCACCGGCCGCTGCGCCAGGAATTCGGCGTCGGTCATCCCGTTGCGCTCCTTGAGGTCGGCGCCGACGCAGAACGCCTTCTCCCCGGCCGCGCTCAGCACGACCGCCCGGACGGACGCGTCCGCCGCCACCTCCGCGCAGACCGCGGCGAGCCGCCGCGCCATCGCCGTGGAGAGGGCGTTGAGCGCCTCCGGCCGGTCCAGCACGATCTCCGCGACATGCCCGTCGCGCCGCAGCGTCACACCATCCATGACGGGCACCCTAACGATCGTCGTGGCCGTGGGGTTGGATGGGGCGGGTGAGCGACTCACCTTATGGGGATCTCGACCGGCCGCCGCTGCACGAGGCGGCGCTGCGGCGCGCGCTCGTCCGGGACGGCGGGCTGTGGCGGGACGTGCGGGTCGTGGCCGAGACGGGCTCCACCAACGCCGACCTCGCGGCGCGGGCCGCGGAGGGGGCGCCGGAGGGCAGCGTCCTGGTCACCGAGCTGCAGACGGCGGGCCGCGGGCGCCTCGGCCGGGCCTGGACGGCCCCGGCGCGGTCGGGGCTGACGTTCTCGATGCTGCTGCGCCCGCGGGTGCCGGTGCCGATGCTCGGCTGGGCGCCGCTGCTGACCGGCGTCGCCGTCGCGACCGCCGTCCGCCGGATGACGGCCTGGTCGGAGACCGGGGAGCGTTTCCTCGGCGAGGGCGCGGACGGGCGGGGCGGCGACGTGGCCGTGGACGTCCGGCTCAAGTGGCCCAACGACCTGCTCGCCGGTGGCCGGAAGCTGGCCGGGATCCTGGTGGAGAAGGCCGGGGACGGCGTCGTTGTCGGTGTGGGGCTGAATGTGGGGCTTCGGGAAGACGAATTGCCCGTGGAGACGGCCACGTCTCTCGCGATCGAGGGCGCGCCGCTGAGTGATCGGGCGCCGCTGCTGCGGGCGATCCTGCGCGAGTTCGCGACCTGGTACCGGGAGTGGACGGCGCTCGACGGCGACCCGGAGACCAGCGGGCTCCGCACCGCCTACAAGGACCTGTGCGCCACCCTCGGCCGCGAGGTGCGGGTGGAGCTGCCCGGTGACGAGTCCCTGACCGGCACGGCACGCGACGTTGACGGCGCGGGACGGCTCGTCGTCGCCGGACCTGGCGGGGAGCGCGCGATCAGCGCCGGTGACGTGGTGCACGTCCGGTGAACAGGCGAAGAGCATCGGCGGTCCCCGCAATGAAGCGGTTGCTGATCTGCGACGATATGTCCGGATACCGATTCACGACGCCGTCGCCGCGGCCCATGGCGGCGGTCGGCTGAGGGGCGGAAGATGGCGGCCGGAATGCCCGATCCGAAGGAGATCGAAGAGCTCCTGCTCGGGGGCGAGCTGCGGTACAACCGCGTCGACGCCGTGCGCCTGGCCGGGGTCTCCCGGGAGTTCTCCGGACGGGTGTGGCGCGCGTTCGGCTACCCGTCGATGCCGGACGAGACCGTCGCCTACACCGAGGGCGACATCGCCGCCCTGGACCGCATCCGCCGCCTGATGGACGACGGCGTCCTCGACGAGGAGGGCGTGATCCGGCTCGTCCGGGCGTTCGGGCAGACCATGACCCGGCTCGCGGAGTGGCAGGTCAGCCTGCTGCACAGCATGCTGACGCAGGATCCGCACGACACGCCGTCCGCCGAGGCCGTCCAGACGATCGTGGACGTGGCCGAGAAGCACATCGGGGAGTTCGAGCCGCTGGTCGTGCACGCCTGGCGGCGGCAGCTCGCCGCGGCCGGGACGCGCGCCCTCGCCGCCGCCGCGACCCGCGAGAACGGCGACCCGGCGGGCCGCACCCCGGCCACCGTCGGGTTCGCGGACATGGTGTCGTTCACGCAGGTCAGCCGGGAGCTGGAGGAGATCGAGCTGGCCCGGATCGTGGAGTGGTTCGAGGAGACCGCCGCCGACATCATCGCCTCCTGCGGCGGCCGCCTGGTGAAGACGCTCGGCGACGAGGTGCTGTTCAGCGCGGAGACACCGGAGGTCGGCGCGGAGATCGCGCTGACGGTCGCGGCGGCCATCCAGGACGAGACCGAGGTCCCGGACGTGCGGGTCGGTGTCGCGCACGGGCCCGTCGTGCCGCTGATGGGCGATCTGTTCGGCACCACGGTGAACCTCGCGGCCCGGCTCACGTCCATGGCCCGGCCCGGCTCCGTCGTGATCGACGGCGAGCTGGCCGCGCGGCTGGAGTCGAGCCGGGCGTACGAGGTGACGCGGCTGGTGCGCCGTCCGGTCCAGGGGCTCGGCATCATCCAGCCGTACGTGCTGCGCCGCGCCGCCGGCACCGGGCCCGCGGCGCCCGACGCACCCTAGCCGGGCCTGGCGGGGGGTCAGACGGGCTTGATCGAGTCCTCGCCGGGGGCGTCGGTGAGGCGCTGCAGGTAGTTCTGCTCGCCGAGCGCCTGGACGAGGCTCAGCTCGGTCTCCAGGTAGTCGATGTGCTCTTCCTCGTCGGCGAGGATGTCCTCGAAGATCCGCGCGGACGTCACGTCGCCGCGCGAGCGCATCAGCTCGATGCCGGGCCGCAGCCGGGCCACGGCCTCCAGCTCGACGGCGAGGTCCGCCTCCAGCTGCTCGAAGACGGTCTGCCCGATCCGCAGGGTGCCGAGCTTCTGGTAGTTCGGCAGGCCCTCCAGGAACAGGATCCGGTCGGTCAGCCGCTCCGCGTGCTTCATCTCGTCGAAGGACTCGTCGCGGGTGTGCTCGGCGATGCGGGTGTAGCCCCAGTTCGCCTGCATCTTGGAATGCAGGAAGTACTGGTTGATCGCCGTCAGTTCCGCGGTGAGCTGCTCGTTCAGCAGCGCGATGATTTCCCTGTCGCCTTCCATGACCCCCATGCTTCCATGGTGGGTGGTTTCAGGACAGCACTAACCCCCCGCAAGGCGCGTGTCCGCCCGTCGCGGGCGGGCCGTGCGGGGGCCCGGAAGGCTCAGGCCGCGGTCTGCGAAGCGGCGCCCCCTTCGAGGGTCTCGGCGGTCTCGGCGATGATCGGTTCGGGGCCCCGGTCGGGGACGGCCGCCAGGTCGGCCGGGCCGCCGGTCAGGGCGTCCGCGAGCTCGCTGGCGGTCCGGTACTCGCTGACCATGGTGTGGATGCGCTTGGTGCACGTCCCGCACGCCGGCTTGAAGCCGCAGGCGGCCTTGACCTCCTTGGCCGTACGGCATCCGCTCGCCATGCAGCCGTGAACGTCGTCCTCCGTGACGGCGTTGCAGATGCAGACGTACATTCGGCCGATGGACCCCTTCGTGCGGTTCGTGCCCCCCGTCTCCCTCCTGACCAGGCGAGCTTAGGGCACCCTCATTAAGGTTAGGCTCCCCTAAAGTAGCTCAGGTTAGTCCGTTCTGGCCAGAGCTCGTCCGATCGGTGTGATCCACCCCTCACGGGGAAGGGCTTCCCACGCGCGCGCCGCGGTGCGGGCTCGCGTCGCACGAGACTCGCGGGCCGCAGGGACGGAGGGCGGGACAGTGGCTCAGGTTTGGCCGGGCGACGCCTACCCCCTCGGCGCCCGGTTCGACGGGGCGGGCACGAACTTCGCCGTCTACTCCGAGGCCGCCGAGCGGGTGGAGCTGTGCCTGTTCGGCGACCCGTCGGACGGCGGCGACCGGCCCGCGCCCGGCGGCGAGGGCCGGGAGACCAGGCTCACGCTCCCGGAGGTGGACGGCTTCGTCTGGCACGGGTACCTGCCCGGCGTCATGCCGGGGCACCGCTACGGGTTCCGGGTGCACGGCCCGTACGAGCCGCGCCGGGGGCTGCGCTGCAACCCCGCGAAACTGCTCCTCGACCCGTACGCGCTGGCCGTCGAGGGGGCCGTCGACTGGGACGAGTCCTGCTTCGGCTACGACCTGGGCGATCCGTCGTCCCGTAACGACGCCGACTCGGCGGCCCACACGATGCGGTCGGTGGTGGTCAGCCCCTACTTCGACTGGGGCGACGACCGGCCGCCGCGCATCCCGTACCACGAGACGGTGATCTACGAGGCGCATGTGAAGGGCCTCACCGCCCGGCATCCGGACGTCCCGCCCGAGCTGCGCGGCACGTACGCGGGCCTCGCCCATCCGGTGATCGTCGATCATCTGCGGTCGATCGGGGTGACGGCGGTGGAGCTGATGCCGGTGCACCAGTTCGTCCACGATCACGCGCTTGTGGACCGTGGCCTGCGCAACTACTGGGGCTACAACACGATCGGCTTCTTCGCGCCGCACGACGGGTACGCCTCGTCCGGGCGGCGGGGCGAGCAGGTGCTGGAGTTCAAGGCGATGGTGAAGGCGCTGCACGCGGCCGGGATCGAGGTGATCCTGGACGTCGTCTACAACCACACCGCCGAGGGCGACCATCGCGGCCCGACGCTGTCGTTCCGCGGCATCGACAACCCCGCCTACTACCGGCTCGCCGACGACGACCCCCGCTTCTACACCGACACGACGGGCACCGGGAACAGCCTGCTGATGCGCAGCCCGCACGTCCTGCAGCTGATCATGGACTCGCTGCGGTACTGGGTGACGGACATGCACGTCGACGGGTTCCGCTTCGACCTCGCCGCGACGCTGGCCCGCGACCTGCACGAGGTGGACCGGCTGTCGGCGTTCTTCGACCTCGTCCAGCAGGACCCGGTGGTCTCGCAGGTGAAGCTGATCGCCGAGCCGTGGGACGTGGGGGAGGGCGGCTACCAGGTCGGCAACTTCCCGCCGCTGTGGACGGAGTGGAACGGCAAGTACCGCGACACGATGCGCGACTACTGGCGCGGCGAGCCGGGCGCGATGCCGGAGTTCGCGTCCCGGCTGACGGGCTCGTCCGACCTGTACGCCGACGACGGCCGCCGCCCGAACGCGTCGATCAACTTCGTGACGTGCCACGACGGTTTCACGCTGCACGACCTCGTCTCCTACGACCGCAAGCACAACGACGCCAACGGCGAGGGCGGCCGGGACGGGACCGACGACAACCGGTCGTGGAACTGCGGCCACGAGGGCCCGACCGGCGACCGGGAGATCGTCGCGCTGCGCGAACGGCAGAAACGCAACCTCCTGACCACGCTGTTCCTGTCGCAGGGCGTCCCGATGCTGCTGCACGGCGACGAGATCGGCCGGACGCAGCGCGGCAACAACAACGCCTACTGCCAGGACAACGAACTCTCATGGATCGACTGGACGGACCGCGCGCTCGACGAGCACGGCACGCTCCTCGGCTTCGTCCGGCGGCTGTCCAGGCTGCGCACCGAGCATCCGGTGTTCCGGCGGCGGCGCTTCTTCCGCGGCGACCAGCGGACGGCGAAGACCCGCGCCGCGGCGCGATCGGAGGACCTGCCCGACCTCGTCTGGTTCACCCCCGGAGGCGCGGAGATGGCGGGCACGGACTGGTCGGCCGGGTTCAACAAGTCCCTGGCCGTGTTCCTGAACGGCGACGCGATCTCCGAGCCCGACCGGCGGGGCAGGAGGGTCCGCGACGACTCGTTCCTGCTCCTGTTCAACGCCCACGACGGGGACCTGACGTTCACGCTCCCGCCCGCCGCCTACGGGGAGCTGTGGACGAAGGCCCTCGACACCGCCGACCCCCTGCTCACCGAGGCGGACTCGCCCGCCGCGAAGGCCCGGGAGACCGTCCTGGTCGGTGCCCGCTCGATCCAGGTCCTGCGCCGCGGCTGAACCCATGCCCGCCATGCCCATGCCCATCGACGCCATCCCCGCCGAACCCGCTCCCGAGGAACCGCTCCCCGGCGACGAACCCCCCGATGAGGAGACCGTGTCCGAGGACCACCTGGACGAACAGACCCTGACCGAAGACAGCAGAGCCGTCCCCGGGCCGGACGGGATCGCCGCGCCGCCGACCGGGACGTACCGGCTCCAGCTCCGCGGGACGCCGGAAGGGCGGTTCGGATTCGCCGAGGCCGCCGCCCTGGCCCCCTACCTGTCGTCCCTCGGCGTGTCGCACGTGTACCTGTCGCCGATCCTGCAAGCCGCGCCCGGGTCCGCGCACGGCTACGACGTGATCGACCATTCCCGGCTCTCGGACGAGCTGGGCGGGCCCGAGGCGTTCGGCGCGATGGCGGCCCGGTTCCGGGCGCACGGGCTGAAGGTGCTGGTGGACATCGTCCCGAACCACATGGCGATCCCCGCGCCGCCCGACCTGAACCTGCCGCTCGCCGCCGTCCTCGCCGAGGGGGCGGACGGGGCCGGCTCGCCGTTCGCCAAGTGGTTCGACATCGACTGGGCGTCAGGCGGCGGGAGGATCGTCCTCGGCGGCGAAGGCGAGCCGAACTACCGGCGGTTCTTCGACATCGACGGGCTCATCGGGCTCCGCCAGGAGGACCCGGAGGTGTTCGAGCGCACGCACGCGCTGCTGCTGAGCCTGGTCGAGGAGGGCCTGGTGGACGGGCTGCGCGTCGACCATCCGGACGGCCTCGCCGACCCGCGCGGCTACCTGCGGCGGCTGGCGGACGCGGCCCCGGGCGCCTGGCTGCTGGTCGAGAAGATCACCGAAGGGGAGGAGCGGCTGCCGCCGGACTGGCCGTGCGCGGGCACCACCGGCTACGACTCGCTCGGCATGGTCGGCGGCCTGTTCGTCGACCCGGCGGGCGAGAAGCCGCTCACCGAGTACTACGTGGCGCTGACGGGCGGCCCGCGCGACTTCGGCGAGGTCGAACGCGACGCCCGCCTCCATGTCGCGTCGCACGGGCTGAAGCCGGACATCGACCGGCTGGTGCGCGTCCTGCGGCGGATCGTGGGCGGCGAGCGGAGGCCCGGTCTGGAGCGGGCCCTGGTCGAGCTGCTCATCGCCATGCCCGTCTACCGCGCGTACGTCGTCCCTGGGGAGGACGCTCCTCAGCAGGCCGTGGACGTCCTCGCCGAGGCCGCTCGCCGTGCACGGGCGCATCTGCCAGAAGAACTGCACCCAGACCTGGAGACCGTCGTAGAGCTGGCCCTAGGGCGCGGTGAGCGCACCGACGCCGAGTTCATCGTGCGGTTCCAGCAGACGTCGGCCCCGCTCGCCGCCAAGGGCGTCGAGGACACGGCGTTCTACCGGTGGAACCGGATGGCCGCGCTGAACGAGGTCGGCGGCGCCCCGGACCGGTTCTCCGTCAGCCCCGAGGATTTCCACGCGCACTGCATGAGGCTGGCTCGCGACTGGCCGTCCACGATGACGACGCTGTCCACGCACGACACGAAGCGGGAGGAGGACGTGCGGGCCTGGCTGTCCGTGCTGTCGGAACTGCCCGGCGAGTGGACGGAGGCAGTGGAACGCTGGCGGAACTGGGGTTCCGCCCCGTCCCCGCTGGAGCCGGACCTCGAATACCTCCTCTGGCAGACGCTCGTCGGCGCCTGGCCCCTCACCCCAGGGCGGCTGGAGGAGTTCCTCATCAAGGCGATGCGCGAGGCCAAGACACGCACCTCCTGGCTCGACGCGGACCTCGCCTACGAGGAGGCCGTCCTGGAGTACGCGCGGGGCGTCCTCGCCGATCCCGACCTGGTCACCGACATGACCTCGTTCGTCAGGAAGCTCGCCCCCTACGCGCGCGTGAACACGCTCGGGCAGAAGCTCGTCCAGCTGGCGATGCCGGGCGTCCCGGACGTGTACCAGGGCTGCGAGCTGACGGGGCTGTCGCTGGTCGACCCCGACAACCGGCGGCCGGTCGACTTCGGGCGCCGCCGCGAACACCTCTTCCGCCTCGACACCGGGCGGCTGCCGAAGGAGGTCGACGACGAGAAGCTGCTGGTGACGTCGCGGACGCTGCGGCTGCGCCGCGCGCACCCCGAATGGTTCGGCCGCGGTGCCGGGCACGAGCCGATCGCCTCCCGCGGGCCCGCCGCCGAGCATGTCGTCGGGTTCGCCCGCGGCGACGCCGTCGCGCTCGCCACCCGCCTGCCCGTCGGCCTGGAACGGCGCGGCGGCTGGGACCACAGGACGCGGGTGGACGTCCGCCGCCAGGGCTGGCGCGACGTCCTCACCGGCTGCACGCACATGGGCCCGTTCCTGGACGCCGCCAAGGTCTTCGAGCACCTGCCCGTCGCGCTGCTCGTCCCCAGGGAGATGAACCGGTGAGCACCCGGTTCGAGGTGTGGGCGCCGCGCGCCCGCCGCGTGGACGTCGTGACCGGCGCGGCGACCGGCGGCACCCGGCGCCACCCCATGGACGGCTCCGATTCCGGCTGGTGGCGCACCGAGATCCCGGACGCCGCCCACGGCACGGACTACGGCTTCGCTCTGGACGGCGCCGACGACGTGCTCCCCGACCCGCGTTCTCCCTGGCAACCGGACGGCGTCCATGGGCCGAGCCGCGTCTACGACCACGAACGGTTCGCTTGGACGGATCAGCACTGGCACGGACGGCCGCTCCCGGGAAGCGTCCTCTACGAAATGCACGTGGGCACGTTCACCCCGGAAGGGACGTTCGACGCGGCGGCCGAGCAACTCGACCATCTCGTCGCGCTCGGCATAGATGCCGTAGAGCTGCTGCCCGTCGCCGCATTCCCGGGCCATCACGGATGGGGTTACGACGGTGTTCACCTGTGGGCGCCGCACGAGCCGTATGGCGGGCCCGACGGGTTGAAGCGTTTCGTGGACGCCGCCCATGCGCGCGGTCTCGCCGTCGTCCTGGACGTCGTCTACAACCACCTCGGCCCGGACGGTAACCGCCTCGCCTCCTACGGCCCGTATTTCACCGACGTCCACCCGACCCCCTGGGGTGCCGCGGTGAATTTCGACCAGGAGGGCTCGGACGGGGTCCGCGACTTCGTCGTGCAGAACGCGCTGATGTGGCTGCGCGACTACCACTTCGACGGGCTCCGCCTGGACGCCGTCCATGCCATCACCGACCACAGCGCCGTCCACGTCCTGGAAGACCTGTCGTGCGCCGTGGCGTGCCTGTCGGCGCACCTCGGGCGGGAACTGTTCCTCATCGCCGAATCCGACCTGAACGACCCGCGCCTGGTGACGTCCAGGGAGGCGGGCGGATACGGCCTTGACGCCCAGTGGAGCGACGATTTCCACCACGCGCTGCACGCCGCGCTGACCGGCGAACGCCAGGGCTACTACTGCGACTTCGGGCCCTTAGAGACGCTCAAGAAAGCACTGACGAACGTCTTCGTCCACGACGGGAACTGGTCGGCGTACCGGGGGCGGCGCCATGGGCGCCCGGTCGACGTCCAGAAGACGCCCGCGCACCGGTTTCTGGGCTTCCTGCAGAACCACGACCAGGTGGGGAATCGGGCGGCGGGCGACCGGATCGGAACCGTCCTGGAGTCGTCCGGGATATCCCCGTCGATGCTCAAGGTGGGCGCGGCGCTCGTCCTGCTCGCGCCGTTCACGCCGATGCTGTTCATGGGCGAGGAATGGGGTGCGTCCACCCCGTGGTGCTATTTCACCGACCACCAGGACGCGGACCTTGCGCGCGCCGTCAGCGAGGGGCGCCGCCGCGAATTCGCCCGGCACGGCTGGGCGGGCCCGGTCCCCGATCCACAGGCTGTGGAAACCTTCCGGCGCTCCGTCCTCGACTGGAGCGAACCCGACCGCCCGCCCCATCGCGACCTCCTCGAATGGCATCGTGCGCTCCTCGCTCTGCGCCGGGCCTGGCCCGAGCTGAACGAGCCCCGGCTCACCGAGACGACCGTCGAGGTGGACGACGACACCGCCCGCTGGCTGCTGATGCGGCGCGGCCGGGTGTGCGTCGCGGCGAACCTCGGCGGGCTGCCCGTCGTGCTCCCCGCCGCCCCGCCCGGGGCGCCGCGCCCCCGGCTGCTGCTCGCCTCGGATCCGGCTATTCGCCTGGACGCCGACGAATTCGGCGATTCCGAATCGGCGTTCGTCGAACTGCCCGCCGCGTCCGCCGCCGTCCTCGCCGCGACCCGCGCCACGCCCGGGCGGCCGAATGCCGGGAGCATCCGGATTGCGCCGGATATGTGGTGATCGGGGATGTACTATGAGTGGCAAACCGCAGGTCAAGAGCGCGGCGGCGGCGGGGCAATGTTCAAGAATGGTCATACGATCGGTTCATGACCTCAGTACTGCTCGCCGAGGACGACACGTCCATCTCCGAGCCTCTCGCCCGCGCGCTGCGTCGCGAGGGGTACACCGTCGAAGTCAGCCCGGACGGCCCGCAGGCGCTGGAGCGGGCGCTCGGCGGCGGGGTTGACCTGATCGTCCTTGATCTCGGCCTTCCCGAGCTGGACGGCCTTGAGGTGGCCCGCAGGGTGCGGGCCGAGGGGCACGGCGTGCCCATCCTGATCCTGACCGCCCGTGCCGACGAGGTCGACACCGTCGTCGGTCTTGACGCGGGCGCCGACGACTATGTGACCAAGCCGTTCCGGCTGGCCGAGCTGCTCGCGCGGGTGCGGGCGCTGCTGCGCCGGGGCAGCACCGAGACGCCGATCGTCCAGGGGGTGCGGATCGACGCCGAGTCGCGCCGCGCCTGGATGGGCGACCAGGAGCTGCAGCTCACCACGAAGGAGTTCGACCTGCTGCGCGTCCTCGTCCGCGACGCGGGCAAGGTCGTGACCCGCGAACAGATCATGCGCGAAGTGTGGGACACCAACTGGTGGGGTTCCACCAAGACGCTCGACATGCACATTTCCTGGCTGCGCCGCAAGCTCGGCGACGACGCCGGCAGCCCCCGCTACATCACGACGGTGCGGGGCGTCGGCTTCCGGTTCGAGCGCGGCGACTAGCACCGGCCGCCGCGGGCGTGCGGCACGCCGGGGGCCTTCCCGAGAGGCCCCCGGGGTGACGTGCCGCACGGTCCGCGGCCCCACCCTCGAAGGAGCCCCTGATGAGGCGCCGACTCCTCCTGTCGACGCTCGCGGTGGCGGTGGTCGCGATCCTGTCGCTCGGCATACCCCTCGCCTACGCCGCACACAAGCTCGTCTACGAGGAGGCCGGCCGGTCGCTGTACCGCGAGGCGTCCTCCATCGCCGGCGGCGTCGGCTTCAGCCTGGAGACGCGCCGGCCGGTCACCGGCGAGATGATCGCGCGGGAGTACCCGGGCCGGCACATCTCGATCACGCTGCCGGACGGCCGGACGCTCACCGCGGGACCACCGCGGCGCGGGCCCGTCCTCACCGGCACGCAGACGGACGGCGCGGTGCGCGTCCGGGTGTCGCGGCCCGAGGCGGAGGTCCGCGCCGACGCGCTGCGGCTGATGCTGCTCATCGCCAGCCTCGCGCTGCTCGGCGTCGCCGTCACCGTCGGCCTGGCGATGGTCCAGGCCCGCAAGCTGACGCTGCCGCTGATCGACCTCGCCGAGACCGCCGACCGGCTCGGCACCGGCAACGCCCGGCCGCGCCGCCGCCGCTACGGCATCCCCGAGGTCGACCGGGTCGCGGAGGTGTTAGACCGCAGCGCGGTCCGCATCGCCGACCTGGTCGCCTCCAGCCGCGAGTTCGCCTCCGACGCCAGCCACCAGCTCCGCACGCCGCTGACCGCGCTGTCCATGCGGCTGGAGGAGATGATCGAGGCGGCCGACTACCCCGACGTCGTCCGTGAGGAGGGCGCCGCCGCGGTCACGCAGGCCGAACGGCTCGTCGCGGTGGTCGAGCAGCTGCTCGCCCGCGCCCGGCACGACCGCACCGGCGGCGCGGTCGCCGCGCCGATCGACGAGATCATCGCGCAGCAGGTCGAGGAGTGGCGGCCGATCTTCCGGCGGGACGGGCGCGACGTGCGGATCGTCGGCGAGCAGGGCCTCGTCGGGATGACCAACCCCGAGGGCCTCTCCCAGATCGTCGCGACGCTCCTGGACAACTCGCTGATGCACGGCGCCGGGACGGTGACCATCCACACCAAGCCGGGCGCCAGCGGTGTGGTCGTCGAGGTCGGCGACGAGGGCAACGGCATCCCGCCCGAGCTGGAGCCGCGGATCTTCGAGCGGAGCGTCAGCGGCGGCCGGGGCACCGGGCTCGGGCTCTACCTGGCCCGTTCCCTCGCGATCGTGGACGGCGGGCGGCTCGAACTGATCCAGTCGCGTCCGGCCGTGTTCGGGGTCTTCCTCCGCCAGGCCGCGGAGGCCCGCCTCGCTGCGGAGCGGGTGGTGATGGGGCCCGCGTGATCGCGGGGCTCGCCCGGCCGGCCCGCCTATATCTCGGCGTAGTCCTCGGCGGCCCGGTCGAGGGGGTGGCCGAGCCGCGGGGACGGCGCCGGGCGGTCGCCGTTCGCGCGGTGCGCGCCCGGGCCCTCCGGGGCCGGGTCGGCGGGCGGTGCCTCCGGGAGCCCGGACGCCGGGTCGATCTGCGGCGCGGTCGCCGGGAGGAACACCCACTTCTTGTAGGACCAGAAGCGGAACAGCGTCGCCACGCCCGTCCCGACGACGAGGGAGGCGTTGTAGGAGATCGGGCCGTCCAGCTTCAGGACGTAGTGCGTGAACCCGATGAACAGCTCCGTGATGACCAGCCCGACGCCGTTCAGGCCGAAGAACAGGGCGTACTCGCGGCCGAGCCCGGTGCGGTCGCGGTGCCGGAACGTCCAGTAGCGGTTGGCCAGGTAGGAGAACGTCGTCGCGACGATCGTCGCCACGCCGTTGGACGTCAGCGGCCCCACCCCGAGCCCGGTGTTCAGGGCGTTTCCGATCACGACGGTGATGACGAACGCGATCGCGCCCACGCTGCCGAACTTGGCGAGCTCCCGCACGAGGTGCGCGAACTGCCGATGGATCTTGGCGACCAGGCTCACGAAGGGGAACCGTCCTTCCGGACTTCGTCTGTACGCCGCGGCCTGCGCGGCGGCTACTGCGGGAGCATCACGAGGATAGACGCATGCGGCCCGTGGGACGTCGGAACATGAACGTTTCACGCCGTCCGAGCGTTCCATGCCCATAACCCCGACCTCCACACACACCGCTTTCGACGCGGGGGCTGGGCGGTTCGTTCGCATCGTCCGGCCGATAGCCTTTCTGACGTGACGAATCCAGCGAAACCCGTGGTGGGGCCCGTGGTGGGCATGGCGGGCGGGGGCCAGCTGGCCCGGATGACCCAGCAGGCCGCGATCGCCCTCGGCGTGTCGCTGCGCGTGCTCGCCGGGTCGGCCGACGATTCGGCGGCCAAGGTCGTCTCCGACGCCCGGATCGGCGACGACCGGTCCCTCGACGATCTTCTATCGTTCGCCCAGGGCTGCGACGTCGTGACCTTCGACCACGAGCACGTCCCGGGACCGCACATCCAGAAGGTGGAGTCCTCCGGGGTCCCGTGCCGCCCCGGGTCGGCCGCGCTCGCCCACGCGCAGGACAAGCTCGTCATGCGCGAGCGGCTCACCGCCATGGACGTCCCGTGCCCGGCGTACGCGCACGTGCCGGGGTCCGCGCCGCTGGAGACGCTGGAGCGCTTCGCCCGCGATCACGGCCTCCCCCTTGTGATCAAAGCCACCCGCGGCGGCTACGACGGCAAGGGCGTCTGGGTGCTGGACGCCCTCGACGGCGCGGGCGCCGAGCTGATCGGCGAGCTGGTGTCCCAGGGCGTCGACCTGATGGTCGAGGAGCACGTGCCGTTCACGCGGGAGCTGGCCGCGCTCGTCGCGCGCTCCCCGTACGGGCAGGGCGCCGCGTACCCGATCGTGGAGACCGTCCAGGAGGGCGGGATCTGCGTCGAGGTGATCTCGCCCGCGCCCGGCCTCGCCGCCGGCGTGGCCGCCGAGGCGCAGCGCCTCGCGCTGGCCGTCGCCGCCGAGCTGGACGTCGTCGGCCTCCTCGCCGTCGAGCTGTTCGAGACCCCGGAGGGCCTGCTCGTCAACGAGCTGGCGATGCGCCCGCACAACTCCGGGCACTGGACGATCGAGGGCGCCCGGACCTCGCAGTTCGAGCAGCATCTGCGCGCCGTCCTCGACCTGCCGCTCGGGTCCACCGAGCCCACCGCCCCGTACACGGTCATGGCCAACGTTCTCGGCGGCGACGACCCGGACGTCTATTCCCGCTACATCCACGTGATGGCGCACGACCCGGCCGTCAAGGTGCACATGTACGGCAAGCAGTCGCGTCCCGGCCGCAAGATCGGCCATGTGACCGCGCTCGGCGACGATCTCGCGGACGTCCGCGAGCGCGCCCGCCACGCCGCCGCCTACCTGCGGTGGGGCACCGAGATGAAGGAGCGGGAGGAACGGCGATGACGGAGCCGCGGCCGCTGGTCGGCGTGGTGATGGGCAGCGACTCGGACTGGCCGGTGATGCGGGACGCGGCCGAGGCGCTCGCCGAGTTCGGCGTCCCGTACGAGGCGGACGTCGTGTCCGCGCACCGGATGCCGCACGACATGATCGCCTACGGCGAGGACGCGGCGGGCCGCGGCCTACGCGTGATCATCGCGGGCGCGGGCGGCGCGGCGCACCTGCCGGGCATGCTCGCCTCGGTGACACCGCTGCCGGTGATCGGCGTGCCCGTCCCGCTGAAGTACCTCGACGGGATGGACTCGCTGCTGTCGATCGTCCAGATGCCCGCCGGGGTGCCGGTCGCGACCGTCTCGGTCGGCGGCGCCCGCAACGCCGGGCTCCTCGCCGTCCGGATCCTGGCCGCGTCCGACGAGGATCTGCGCGCCAAGATGACGGTCTTCCAGCGGGATCTCTACGGGCAGGCCAAGGCGAAGGGCGTACGGCTCAGAGAAGGGATCTGAGCGTCCCGGAGCGCCGCCCGCGTCACAGGTGCGCAGGCCAGCGGCGCAGGCTGCAAGGCCGCAGGGTCGCAGGTCAGCGGCGCAGGGCCCACTCGACGGCCGGGCACCGGTTCATGACGACGTCCAGCCCGGCGTCCCTCGCGCGCCGCGCCGCCGCCTCGTCGATCACCTGGAGCGGCAGCCACACCGCCTTCGCGCCCGCCGCGATCGCCTCGTCCACCGCCTGCCCGGCGTGCTCGGTGCGCCGGTAGACGCCGACGACGTCCACCTCCGAGGCGTCCGGGATCTCGGCCAGCGACGCGTACCCCCGCTCGCCGTGCACCTCCTGCGCCGCCGGGTGGACGGGAATGATCCGCTTGCCGCGCTCCTGCAGCAGCCGCGCCTGGGTGTAGACCTCGCGTTCGGGGTTGTCGCCGAGCCCGACGAACGCCCACGTCTTCGACTCGTTCAGCAGCCGCCGGATCACGTCCTGGTCGGCGAAGGGATCAACCATGTCCACGACAACGGCCTTCCTGCGCCTTTACTTCCCTACCAGGGGTTTTCAGGGACGTCCCAGGGCCCGGTAGTTCCAGCCGGCGGCGCGCCACCGCTCGGGGTCGAGCGCGTTGCGCCCGTCCACGATGTTGCGTTCGGCGACGACCTCGGCGAGCGCGGTCGGGTCCATGTCCCGGAACTCCGCCCACTCGGTCAGCAGCAGCACGACATGGGCGTCGCGCGCCGCGGACAGGGCCGAGTCGCCGTACTCCAGGCTCGGCTGGGCCCGGCGCGCGTTCCGCATCGCCTGCGGGTCGTACACCGTCACCCGCGCGCCTTGGGCGCGGATCGAGGCCGCCACGTCCAGCGCGGGCGAGTCGCGGACGTCGTCGGAGTTCGGCTTGAACGCGGCGCCGAGCACGCCGACCGTCCGCCCGGCGAACGAGCCGCCGAGCAGCCGGCGGGCGAGGTCCACCATCCGGATCCGGCGCCGGATGTTGATCTCGTCGACCTCGCGCAGGAACGTGAGCGCCTGGTCGGCGCCGAGCTCGCCCGCGCGCGCCATGAACGCGCGGATGTCCTTCGGCAGGCAGCCGCCGCCGAACCCGAGGCCCGGGCCGAGGAACTTGCCGCCGATGCGGTCGTCGTAGGACAGCGCCTCCGACAGCTTCGTCACGTCGGCGTGCGCGGCCTCGCACACCTCCGCCATCGCGTTGATGAAGGAGATCTTGGTGGCGAGGAACGCGTTGGCCGACACCTTCACCAGCTCCGCGGTCGCGTAGTCGCTGGTGATGAACGGGGTGCCGGCGGCGAGCATCGCCCGGTAGACCTCGCGGAGCGCCTTCTCGGCGTGCTCGGCGGCGCCCTGGTCGGCGGGCAGCCCGGCGACGATCCGGTCCGGGTGCAGGGTGTCGTGGACGGCGAAGCCCTCCCGCAGGAACTCGGGATTCCACGCCAGGACGGCGTCGCCCCCGGCCGGGGCCGTCTTCGCGAGCGTCTCGGCGAGCCGCGCGGCCGTCCCGACCGGCACGGTCGACTTGCCGACGATCAGGCACGGCCGGTGCAGCAGCGGCGCCAGCGACGAGATGGCGGCGTCCACGTAGGAGAGGTCGGCCGCGTACTCCCCGGCCTTCTGCGGGGTGCCGACGCACAGGAAGTGGACGTCGCCGAACTCCGCCGCCTCCGCGTACGACGAGGTGAACCGCAGCCGCCCGCTCTCCAGCCCCCGGCGCAGCACCGGCTCCAGCCCGGGCTCGTAGAACGGCAGGTCACCGGCCGCGAGGCGGGCGATGCGCTCCTCGTCCACGTCGAGCCCCAGCACCTCGAAGCCGAGGTCGGCCATGCAGGCCGCGTGGGTGGCGCCGAGGTACCCGATTCCGATGACCGTCAGCCGGTAGGACAAGGGCCTGCTCCTCTCGCATTTCGCTGTCGCCGACTAGCGGCCTCTTTGAACAGGTGCCCGCTGCGGGCGGGTCAGTGCATCGACCGCGGCAGTGTACTGGCCGGTAAACGGGAGCGGTGCACCTGCCCGAATGGTACGGCGACAGCCGACAGGGTGGTGGCCCGCGGCCACCACCCTGTGGTGTTGCTTCCCCGTCTCCCCGGTCAGGCGTGGGAGATCTTGAGGATGATGCTGCCGTCCTTCGCCATGCGCGGGCTCAGGGTCAGGCCGTTGTAGGAGGTCATCGAGCCCGGTGTGGACGCGTCGGTGGACGACCTCGAGTACGAGCCACCCCTCCTCGTGGTGAAGGTCACCTGGCTTCCCTGGACGTCGACGCGGATCGGCCCGACGCCGAACTTCCGGTCGAACGCGATCTCCTGGCCGTCCTTGACCTGGACCTCGCACCGCGCGTCCGCACACGCCTCGAGATTGGTGCCGTCCTTGGCGACGGGCTCGGCGGCCGGCTTGGCGGCGGGCTTCGCCGCGGGCTTGGCGGCCGGCTTCGTGCGGGGCTTGACGGGCTGGACGGCCGGCCTGCCAGGCGCAGCGGCTTCCTCCAGGTCCGGCGCCTGGGCGTTCGGCTGGTTTTGCGCTTCGGGTTGGTTCTGTGCGTCCGGCGGTGTCTGCGCCGCCGGCGGACTTTGGTCGTTCGGTTGTGTCTGGACGCCTGGTGCTGCCGCTTCCGCATCCGGCGCGGGCTCGGAGTTGGACGCGTTGCCGGCGTCCGGCGGGGACGGCGGCGGTGCGGCGAGGGCGGCGCTTGCGGTGCCTATGGAGGCGGTGAGCGCCAGCGCGGCGGTCGTCGTGAGCAGGCCGAATTTGCTTGTCGACATTCTGTGAGCTCCTGACGAGTGACTACTCTCTGTCACCATCGATTGTTACCCACAGTGTTCGATCCAGAACACGGAGCGATGCGGCGTGTCGCCGCGGGTTTTCTACGCAAACGGCCGTTCGTCGACAAGAAGTGTTTGCAGGACGCGCCCGAATTCCCCGGACGAATCGGCCATCGTCGCGACGCACAGCGCGCTTCCGCCGGGGCTCGCGTCCAGCGACGCGTCCAGGCACAGCCACTCGCCCGCGGGGTCGCGGTGCAGCGCCACCGTCAGGTCCGTGTTAATGATGAGCCATTTGCCGAGGTCGAGTTGGCTGCCGACGCCGGACGCGCTGTCGGACAGCGTCAGCGCGCGCACCAGCGGCGTGTCCGCCTCGCCCGCCACCAGCGGGATCCGGGACCGCGCCCACGCCGTGCCGGGGCCCGGCTCGCCGAAGGAGCCCGCGACCGGACGCCATTCCATCGCCGAGAGATAGCCGTGGACGTGCAGGTCGTGCCACTGCTCGAACGGGGGAGTGAGGTCCGGGAGGGGCGGCGGCGCGGGCGCGTGGACGACGGGCTCCAGACGGTACGGCGCCTCCATGATCCGCCAGGCGCTCGCCCGCACGACCGTACGGCCCTCGTGGCTCATCTCCCCTTCGAGGTAGGCGATGCGCCTGCCGGGCCGGACGACGCGGACCGCGACGTCCAGCGCCGCCACCGGCACGGGGCTGAGGATCTCGACCGTCACCCGCGCGACCCGCGTCCCGGGGACGGGCTCGTGCCGCTCGAAGGCCCGCCCCATCAGGCCCGCCACCGGTCCGCCGTGCTGGAGTTCGGGGGACCAGGGGCCGGCCGTCGCCGGGGTGCCGGCGAACCGCCCGCCGCCGAGCGGCTCGTAGAACGACTCGGCGGGCACGTCGTCGGTCATAGGGCTCCCTTCGGATCTAGAAACCCATTCTAGATCAGGGTCAGCCGCAGAGTTTCTGGGTGGCGGTGTCGGTGTCGATGCCGCCGGTGGGAGCGGCGCTCGGCGACGCACCGGCGCCGCCCGCCTCGACCTTCTCCACCCCGGACCAGTTCGCGCCGACCATGACCTGCAGCCTCGACCCGAGCGCGTCGATCCGCTTCAGCTTGGCGTTCGGGATGGCGGCGGCCAGGGTCTTCGCGGCCTCCGCGCCCTCCGGGCCGTACTGGATCTGCGTCGTCTGCAGCCCGCGGCGCGCCACGCCGGGCACGACCGTGGTGCGGAAGCCCAGCTCCCGCAGTTGCCCGCCCGCCTTCGTCGCCAGGCCCCGCGTGCCGATCGCGTTCAGGACGCGGACGGAGATGTCGTCCGGCGGCACGGTCAGCCGGTCCTCGGGCTTCTGCGTCGGCGTCGCGCTCGGCTTCTTCGTGTGCTCGTCGAGCGGCTGGTCCCGCCGGATCCTGGTGAACAGGTCGCGCGCCTTGCCCTGGTCCCACTGGACGACCGACTGCGGCGCCGGCGTGTTCCACAGGACGGCGTTGTACCCGGGATTGGCGAGCGGGATCTTCGCGAACGTCAGGTCGTCGGTCTTCAGATCCTTCATCTGCTCGGCGAGCTTCGGCAGGTTGTCGGCCAGCTCCGAGTCGACGCGCAGCGACTTCAGCGACGCCTTCAGGAACCGCGTCGACTTCACCGGGTCGCTGAGCGTCTTCGTCGACAGCGCCTGCTTCATCATCGAGGCCATGAACTGCTGCTGCCGGTCGATGCGGCCGAGGTCGCTGCCGTCCGACAGCGTGTAGCGGGCGCGGGTGAACGAGAGCGCCTGCAGCCCGTCCACGTGCGACTTCCCGGCGGGGAGCCGGAGCCCGCTCTTCGGGTCGTTGATCGGCTTCTCGGTGCACACGTCCACGCCGCCGAGCGCGTCCACCATGCGCACGAACCCGTAGAAGTTCACCTCGACGTAGTGGTCGATGGACACGCCCGTCGCGCGCTTGACGGTGCTGACCGTGAGATCGGGCCCGCCGAACTGGTACGCCCAGGTCAGCTTGCCCGGACGGGACGGGATCCGCGCCCCCTTCGGCCCCTCCGACCCGTTCGACCTGTGCGCCGGGATCGTGACGTAGGAGTCGCGCGGCAGGTTCACCACCGACACGCTGTCGTGGTCGCGGGAGATGTGGACCAGCATCATCGTGTCGGACCGCTCGCCGGGCTGGTGCCCGAGCTTGGCCGCCTTCTGCTGCGCCTTCGTCAGCCCGTCGCGCCGGTCGACCCCGGCGACCAGGATCGTCATCGCGCCCTTCGGCGCGTCCTTGCCGCGGCCGAGCCCGCCGACCGACACCTCGTCGATCAGGCCGGTGACGTAGTTCTGGAACGCCCACGCGCCGCCCGAGGTGAGCAGGACGACCGCCGACATCGCCCCGGTCAGTGTCAGGAACCGCTTCTGCCGCCGCGCGCTCATCGCCGCCCGCGGGCTCAGCCCGCGTCCCGGCCGGCGCGGGCCGCGCGGGCCCTCCACCGAGACGCGGGGTGCGGGCATCCCCTCGATGGTCACGCCCTCGATGTCGCCGTCCGCCGAAGGTGCCGGCCCCGCCCCCGCCCCGCCGGGGCGCGGCCGGAAATAGCGCTCCAGCGGGTCGGCGTCCGGCGGGTCGCCCGCGCCGCGACCCGAGTCGTACCCGTCTGCCATGCCGCCCGCCGCCTCCCGAAGACGTCGTTCTGCCGCGAATCCCCACCACTCTAAAGTGGGGGACACCCGTCCGTTCGCTACCTGGACCTCGTGTCCGTGCAGTAACGTGGCGCCGTCTTGCCCACACCGCGCCCCGCGAGCCGATATGAACCCGTCTCCCCATGCCCAGAGCGCCACGCAGCAGGAAACGAAGCAGGAAACACAGCACGCAGTGAAGCCCCGCAGCGATTCCGGTGAACGGACCTGGCCGGCGGTGTCGGTGGTGATGCCGGTCCTCAACGAGCAGCGGCATCTTGCCGACGCCGTCCGCGGCATCCTGACCCAGGACTACCCGGGCGAGCTCGAACTCGTCCTCGCGGTCGGGCCGTCCCGCGACCGGACCGAGGAGATCGCCCGCAAGCTCGCCGCCGAAGACCCCCGGGTGCTGGTCGTCGCGAACCCGACCGGCCGCACCCCGCAGGGCCTCAACATCGCGATCAAGGCCTCGCAGTACTCGATCATCGTCCGGGTGGACGGGCACTCGCTGCTCCCGGCCGACTACGTCCGCGCCGGGGTCGAGACGATGGAGGAGACCGGCGCCGACAACGTCGGCGGGATCATGGCGGCCGAGGGCATCACCGCGTTCGAGAAGGCCGTCGCGCGGGCGATGACGTCCAAGCTGGGCGTCGGCAACGCCCGCTTCCACACCGGCGGCGAGGCGGGCGACGTCGAGACCGTCTACCTCGGGACGTTCCGCCGCAGCGCCCTCGACCGGGTCGGCGGCTACGACGAGACGTTCACCCGCGCGCAGGACTGGGAGATGAACCACCGCATCCGGCAGACCGGCGGCCGGGTGTTCTTCACGCCGCGGATGCGGGTCACCTACCGCCCGCGCCCCAACCTGCGGGCCCTCGCCAAGCAGTACTTCCACACGGGCCGCTGGCGGCGCGTCGTCGGGCGCGAGCACCAGGGCACGCTGAACTTCCGCTACCTGGCGCCGCCCATCGCCGTGGTCGCGATGGCCGCGGGCGCGGTCGCGGGCGCGTTCGGCTTCTGGCCCGGCTGGATCGTGCCCGGCGGGTACGCCGCCGCGATGATCGGCGGGGCCGTCGTGGAGGGGCGCGGACTGCCGCTGTCCGCCTGGGTGCGGCTGCCGCTGGTGTTCGCGACCATGCACGTGACCTGGGGCGTCGGCTTCCTGACGAGCCCGCCGCGGCTGGGCCAGCCATCACCGGTCAAACCGGGCGAATCCGTTCAATAGCGGGCGGAATTCTCAAATCGCCTCCGAACCGGCGTGCCTTCCCGGCCGTCTCAGGGTTAGGTTTGGCGGGATCTCGCCGCCGACCCGGTTTGGAGGGTGGCCATGTCCAACGGAGCACGCCACGGCCTAGGTGCGCTGATCGGCCTGGTCGTGACGCCGATCATCGCCGCCTGCCTGATGTACGGGACGACGCGGCTCGGCTTCTTCATACGGACCTTCTACGGCAACGGCGGCGAGGACCGGTGGATCGGCGGGGGCGTGATCCTCGTCGCCGCCGTGCTCATCGGGCTGGTGGCGGGGTCGCGGGTGTCGCCGCTGGCCTCGCTGATCCCCGGCGCGGCCTACGGGGTCATCGGCCTGCTCTGGATCCTGGCTCCGCGCTGGACCATCCAGCACAGCGGGCGCGACACCCTCCCCCGGGAACTCGAGTACGGATACATCACGCTCGGGCCCTTCGGCATCTTCCTCATGCTCGGCGTCGCGCTCGTGGTGGCGTCCGTCGCGCCGTCGCGCTGGCAGGCGCGCGCCGGGGCGAGGACCGCGCCCCGGTACGGGGCGCCGCCGCCCGCGCCGATGGGACCGCCCCCCATGCACGGCGTTCCGCCGGTCATCGGAGGGCCGCACCCGCCGCAGGCCCCGCAGGCTCCGGGGCAGAGTTCGCCGCCCTGGCAGGGGACGCCCCAGTACGGCCAGGCGCCCGCCGCGTCCAACCCGCCGCCGCTACCGGCCGCGCCGCCTGCGTCACCTGCGTCTGAGAGCCCCACGCCGTCCTCCTCCAGGAGCGGGTCGGACGATGACGACGAGCCGGGCGACTGGACCCGCATGTACGGCGGCAACCGCTGAGATTCAGAGCGCCGCGAGCACGCCGGGGACGTCGTTGACGACCATCGCGTCGAACCCGGCCGCCGCGTAGCCCGGCGCGGTCTCGGCGGTGGGGCACCAGACGACGGTCTCCAGCCCCGCCTTGTGCGCGACGTCCACGCAGTGCTCCAGCGGGCGCAGCCGCGTGTCCGGATGCTCGATGCCGCAGGACCCGGTGTGCACGCCGACGGCGTCCAGCCCGAGGCCCGCCGCGGCCGGGACGGCGTGCCACAGCGGGAACCGCAGCCACGCCAGCAGCCCCAGCGGGACGCCGGGCAGCTCGTCGCGCAGGAACGCCAGCAGCGACGGGTCGAACGACGTGACGAGCAGCCTGCGCCGCTCCGCCTCCCGCTTCAGCACCGGCGGCAGCAGCGCGCCGGTGCGGCGGGACGGGGCGTCCACCGCGTCCTCCAGGACGGTCTTGACGTCCACGTCCACGGCGACGCCCGGAGGCAGCGCGTCGAAGACGTCCGCGAGGCGGGGCAGCCCGCTCGCCGTGGCCGCCAGCTCGACCACGTAGTCGCCCTCGGACGTCGTGGGGTCGTGCCGCAGGACGAGATCGTCGTCGGCCGTCCGCGTCACGTCGATCTCGACCCAGCTCAGCCCCGCCTCCACGGCGGCGAGCAGCGACGGGAGCGTGTTCTCCGCGACGGGCGCCGCCGCGCCCGGCGGCGTGAGGTCGCCCGACCCGTAACCGCGGTGGCCGATGACCGTGGGCGTGCGCTCGAAGATCAAGGGATGTCCTCGGTGGTGGCGAGATGCTCGGCGACGACGGCGTCGAGGGGCTGGGTGACCTTGAGGTTGCGCTCGCTGCCCGCGACGACCCGGATCGGGACGTCCGGCAGGTAGCGGTGCACGATCCCGCAGTCGTCGGTCGCGCGCAGCTCCGGGTCGGCGAGCGCCAGCTCGTACGCCTTGCGGATCGTGCCGAGCCGGAACCCCTGCGGCGTCTGGAACCGGCTCATCGTCTCGCGCGGCGGCATGGAGACGACCAGCCCGTCCTCGACGACGACGATAGTGTCGGACGAGGGCACGCCCACCGCGACGGCGTCGTGGGCGTCCAGCGCGTCCAGGACGCGGTCGATGACCGGGGCGTCCACGAACGGGCGGGCCGCGTCGTGGAACAGGACCCGGGTGTCGTCGGGACGGCCGTCCAGCACGCGCAGCGCCGCGACCGTCGACGCGGTCCGGGTGTCGCCGCCCTCGATCACGGCCGCCGCCTTCCGGAACGGCGCGGCGATCGCGGCCGCCGCCCGCAGGTGCCCGGCCGCCATCACGACCACCACCTCGCCGATGCCGGGATGCGCGTCGAACGCGCCGACCGCGTGCGCCAGGATCGGCCGCCCGCCGACCTCCACGAGCTGCTTGGGGCGCCCGGCGCCCAGCCGCGCGCCGACCCCGCCGGCGAGCACCACCGCAACCGTCCGCGTCGCCATCTCTCCTCGATTTTCCACGACACCCGGTCATCGGGACACTACGCTGTGCACTCTGCCCTTAGCTGTCCCGACCGGCCGGAGGCCCGATGCTCCTCGCGCCGCTGCGCTGTCGGCCGGTCACGCTAACGCTACTGGACCATCCGGCGATCGACCGGCGGGAGGCGGTGGAAGCCGTGCACGACGGCAGCGCCCCTGCCACCACGCCGGACACCGTATCGGCGATCTCGCTGGCCTTCGCCGTGCTCGCCGCCGTGTGGTTCTCCGACGGCACCCGCGGCGGCCTGATCGCCGGGGCGCTGCTGCTGTGCGCGTCGCTCGCCTGCGGGACCTTCCGGCCGGACGGCGTCCTCGACCGGGCCGGGGAGTTCACGGTGTACGCGGGCCTGGCGGCAGGCGCGACCGGAGCCGCCCTCCCCGGCGTGAACCTGTGGTGGGCCGCGGCGGGTGTGGTGGCGCTGGTGTCCGTCAGGGACATGATGGACGCCTCGTACGCGGCGACCCGCCGGCGCACCCCCAACGCAAGCGGCGTGCTGCGGCGGGTCGGGAAGGGGCTCGGGCTGCCGCCCGGCGAGCGGCTCGCGCTCGTCTCGGTCACGGCCGCCGTCGCCGGTGCCCGCCCGACGTTCGCCGTGCTCCTCGCGTGGGGTTCGGCCGCCGCCACCGTCGCGCTCGCCGGACGCACGGCAAGGTCCCTCGTGCGATGAGGGCCGCGCAGACCACCAGGACGCTGTGGGCCTTCCGGGACGACGGCCCCACGTCCCGCGCGCTCGGCCGGATGGCCGCCGGACGGCTCCCGCCGCTGCCGGCCGCCGTCCTGGCCGCCGCCGCGACGGGCCTCCTGCTGGCCCTGCGCGCGGACGGCGGACCGGTCCCGGCGCTGTTCGCCCCGCTCGTCGTCCTGCTGCTGATCGGGCCGTCCTCCGCGCATCCGCACAGCGGGCGGCTGGACTGGCTCGCACCGCCCATCTTCCGCGGGATCGAGTATGGTTACCTGGCCGTGTTGGGGTTCGCGCACTCCGTGTCGGCACCGCTCGTCTACGTGCTGATCGCGGTGCTCGCGCTCCATCACTACGACACCATGTGCCGTGTCCGCCGGGGGGCCCGGCCGCAGGAGTGGGTCGTCCTGGCCGGGCTCGGCTGGGAGGGCCGGACGCTGCTCGTGGCCCTCGCGGGCCTGTCCGGGTTCCTCCCGTTCGCGTACGCGGCCCTGGCAGCCTACCTTGGCGTGTTGTTCGGCAGTGAGTGCGTCCTCACGTGGACGCGGCATGGCCGCGACACCCCTGTGATCGTCGACCCGTGGGAGCGGTTGTCCGGGGGTGTGGGGGGCGGCCCCCACAATGAAGAGAGAGGCAAAGCATGATCGGCATGGTGCTGGCGGCGGGCGCGGGCCGGAGGCTGCGGCCGTACACCGACACCCTCCCCAAGGCCCTCGTTCCCGTGGTCGAGAACGCGGACGGCGCGACGACCGTCCTCGACATCGCGCTCCGCAACTTCGCCGAGGTCGGGCTGACCGACGTCGTCATCGTCGTCGGCTACCGCGCGGGCGCGGTCGAGGAGCGCAAGGCCGGGCTGGAGGAGCGGTACGGCGTGTCCATCACGCTCGTCCACAACGACAAGGCCGAGGAGTGGAACAACGCCTACTCCATGTGGCTGGCTCGGGAACACTTCTCCAAGGGCGTCCTCATGGTGAACGGGGACACGGTCCATCCGGTGAGCGTGGAGAAGACACTATTGGCGCACCGCGGGCCTGACATCCTCCTGGCGGTGGACGATGTGAAAACTCTGGCCGACGAGGAGATGAAGGTCATCCTCGACGGTGAGGGGCACCTGAAGACCATCACCAAGCTGATGGACCCGTCCACCGCCAACGGCGAGTACATCGGCGCGACCCTCATCGAGCCCGCCGCCGCCGAGCCGCTCGCCGATGCTCTCAAGGCCACCTGGGAGCGCGACCCCGACCTCTACTACGAGGACGGCTACCAGGAGCACGTGAACCGGGGCGGGCGCATCGGCGTCGCCCCGATCGGCGACGTCGAGTGGGTCGAGGTCGACAACCACGACGACCTGGAGAAGGCCCGCCGGATCGCCAAGGGCTACTGACCGCAAGCGCGACCCGAGCGAGGAGGCTCATGCCCCTGCTGACGCGGATGCTGAACGCGCCGCTGTCCATCGATGTGCGGCGCGGTGCCGTCGCGGGCCTCGGCGAACTGCTCGCCGACAAGCGGATCGTCACCGAGGGGCGGGTCGCGATCGCGGTCGGCCCCGGGCAGGGCGACCAGATCGCCGAGCACGTCCGCGAGACCCTGTCGGCCTGCGAGGTGTACCGGGTCGCGGACGGCAGCGTCGACGCCGCCGTCGGCCTGGGCGCCAGGCTGCGCGCCGGGTCGTACGAGGCCGTCGTCGGGATCGGCGGCGGCCGGACGATCGACGCCACCAAGTACGCGGCGACGCTGTCCGGCATCCCGATGGTGTCGGTCGCGACGAACCTGTCCCATGACGGGATCTGCTCCCCGGTGGCCTCGCTCGTCCACGACAAGGGCAAGGGCTCGTTCGGCGTCGTGATGCCGCTGGCGATGATCGTCGACCTCGACTACGTGCACGCCGCGCCGCCCCGCCTCGTCCGCGCGGGGATCGGCGACGTGGTGAGCAACTTCTCCGCCGTGGACGACTGGCTGCTCGCCGCCGACGAATGCGGCGAGCGCGTCGACCGGATGGCGCTGACCGTGGCCCGCACCGCCGCGGAGGCGCTGCTGCACCAGCCCGCGTCGATCGAGTCGGACCGGTTCCTGACCGTCCTCGCGGAGAGCCTCGTCCTGTCCGGGATGGCGATGGCGTTCGCCGGCGACTCCCGCCCGGCGAGCGGCGGCGACCACGAGATCCTGCACGCCATCGACCAGCTCTTCCCCGGCACCGCCAACCACGGCGAGCTGGCCGGGATCGGCGCCGCGTTCTGCTACCACCTGCGCGCCACCCATCTCGGCTCCGGCGCGGACCGGCTGGCCGAGATCCTCACCTGCCTCGACCGGCACGGCCTGCCGCGGTTCCCCGCCGACATCGGGCTGTCGGTCGAGCAGTTCGCCGAGGCCGTCTGCCACGCCCCGCAGACCCGCCCCGGCCGCTATACGATCTTGGAATATCTCGGCCTCGACAAGGGCGCGACCCTCAAGGCGGTGGAAGAGTATGTCCAGGCCCATGGAGGCTGAGCTCCCCGGCCGGAACCGCTCCCCGGAACCCTCCGGCGACCCCCGGCCCTCCGGCAGCGAGCCCTCCGGCGGCGGACCGGCGGGCCACGACCGCCGCCCGGATCGCAAGGGCGCCTCGGTCGCCGACATCCGCCGGTACGGGCAGCCGCCC
Organism: Actinomadura sp. KC216; assembly: GCF_004348535.1. GTDB lineage: Bacteria > Actinomycetota > Actinomycetes > Streptosporangiales > Streptosporangiaceae > Spirillospora. Next base: position 3,228 of record NZ_SMJX01000021.1, on the reverse strand, counting down.
GGCCTGAAGGACCGGCGCAACGAGGAGCACTGGGCCGGACGCCTCTACATGCGCGACCTGTCCCCGTACGTCGCGTGGGTCTCGCTGCGCCTCGGGTTCAGCCCGAACCAGCTCACCTACCTGATGATGCTGAGCGGCGTCGCCGCCGGTGTCGTGGTGTCGCTGCCCGTCTCCCCGCTGTGGACGGCCCTCGCCGGCGCCGTCCTCATCCAGGTCTACCTGCTGCTCGACTGCGTGGACGGCGAGGTCGCCCGCTACCTGCGGCAGACGTCCGTGGCCGGGGTGTTCCTCGACCGCATCGGCCACTATCTGTCCGAGGTGTCGCTGCTCATCGGACTCGGCTTCATGGCGCAGGGCGGCTGGGAGAACGGCGGCTGGGCCGAGCTCGGCCTCGTCGCCGCGCTCGGCGCCGCGCTGATCAAGGCGGAGACCGACAACGTCGTCGTCGCGCGGGCCAAGTCGGGGCTGCCCGCCGACCCGTCCGGCGGCGACCGGGCGCTGCGCCCCCGCTCCACCCGCATGGCCCTCGCCCGGCAGGCCGCGTCCATGCTGCGCTTCCACCGCATCATCGGCGCGGTGGAGCTGTCGCTGCTGATCCTCGCCGCCGCCGTGCTCGACACCCTCTTCGGAACCGACGGGCCCGTCGTGGTGCGCGTGCTGATGGTCGCCGTCGCCGCGGTCGCCGTCCTGCAGACCGTGCTGCACCTGGTCAGCATCCTGGCCTCGCGGAGGCTGAAGTGAAGTTGTCCGTCGTGGTGCTGACCATGGGGAACCGTCCGGACGAGCTGGCCCGCGCCGTCCGCAGCGCCCTGGAGCAGGAGCACGTGGACGTCGAGGTCGTCCTCGTCGGCAACGGCGTCGACCCCGTCGGCGACCGCGCGGACGTCGCGCCGTTCGACGACGAGCGCATCAAGACCCTCGCCCTCCCGAAGAACGTCGGCATCCCCGCCGGGCGGAACCGGGGCGTGGCGGCGTCCTGCGGCGACGTCGTCCTGTTCCTGGACGACGACGGCTGGTACCGCTCCACCCGCCTCGGCACCTACCTGCGCGACCGGTTCTCCGCCGAACCCGACCTCGGCGTGATCTCGTTCCGCGTCCGCGACCCCGAGGGCGGGCGCGGCGAGCGCCGCCACGTGCCGCGGCTGCGGGCCGGTGACCCGGAACGTTCCTCCGCCGTCACGACGTTCCTCGGCGGCGCCTGCGCGATCCGCCGCACCGCGTTCGACGCCGGCGGCGGCCTCCCCGAAGACTTCTTCTACGCGCACGAGGAGACCGATCTCGCCTGGCAGATCCTCAACGCCGGGTACCGGATCGTCTACGACGCCTCGGCGGTCATGTTCCACCCCGCCGTCCTGCCGACCCGGCACGACATGTTCTACCGGTACAACGCCCGCAACCGCGTCTGGCTGGCCCGCCGCAACCTCCCGTGGCCCCTCGCCCTCACCTACCTCGCGGTGTGGGTCGGCATGACCCTGCTCCGCGAGCGCAAGCCGAGCGCGCTCAAGCCCTGGTTCAAGGGCTTCACGGAGGGCTGGCGCAAACCGGCGGGCCCGCGCCGCCCCATCTCGTACCGCACCGCGTGGCGCATGACCCGCACGGGACGGCCCCCGATCATCTAGGGGCGCGTGACGGCGGCGACGATCAGGCGGGTCATCTCGGCGGTGATCTCGTCGAGGGGGATGGCCTGGTCGCGGGCGGACCAGTGGTGGACGAGGTTGTTGACGGCGCCGATGATCGCGATCACGGTGAGCCGGTAGTCGCGGTCGACGGCCTCGCCCTGGCCGACGGCCTCGCTCGTCATCGCGAGCAGCGCGTCCTCCCACTGGCCGTGCCAGCTCAGCCGGTGCCGCTCCAGGCCCGCGCTCACGCCGATGACCTCGACGAACGCGATCCGCGCCCAGCGCGGGTCGCTGGCGGTGACGGTGAGGAACGCGCGGACCGCCCGCTCCACCCGGGTCACGAGATCGGCGCCGGCGGCCTCGGCGAACGCGGTGGCGAGCGCGCGCGAGGCGCGCTCGTTGATGGTGCGGTGCAGCGCGGTGAGCAGTTCCTCGCGGCCGGAGAACTCCTCGTAGAAGTTGCGGGTCGACACGCTCGCGGTCGCGCACAGCCGCTCGATGGACGTGGCCGCGTACCCGCGCGTGCCGAACAGGTCGAGGCCGGCCGCCAGCAGGCGCTCCCGCCGTTCGGCCCGCCGCTCCTCGGCGGAACGGCCACCGTAACTCCGCCTGGGCGCGGGATTCCGACCGCTCATCGATCTCCATCCACCCGTGCGAATGGGGCAGCGTCAGCCTAACCCGGGCGCGGGAGGGCTCAGTCCGCGAAGAGGCGGTCGCGCCATTGCGGGTCGGCGGTCAGCACGGTGAGCCGCTGCGTCGCCCGGGACACGGCCACGTACAGGACGCGCAGGCCGCGCGGGGACTGCGCCGCGACGGTCTCGGGCGCGACGATCACCGCCGCGTCGAACTCCAGGCCCTTGGCCTCCAGGACGTCCAGGACCTGGACGCGGTCCGGCAGTCCCGCGGCGAGCCGGTCGCGGTCGGCGGCGGTCCAGGCGGTGACGGGCTCGTCGAACAGGGACGCCTGCGTGCCGGACTCGTCGCGGGACTGCGGGACGATCACGCCGATCGTGCCCTCGACCTGGCCCAGCAGCTCCTCGGCCGCGTCCCGCGCGGCGGCCGGCAGGCCGGGCTCCGGGACGACCCGCCCCACCGGCTCGATGCCGGACGTGCGGACGGCGCGGGCCGGGCGGGCCTCGGGCAGCGCGTAGGCCAGCACCCGCGCGGACACGGCGGCGATCTCGGTCGAGTTGCGGTAGTTGGTGGTGAGCTCGTACTCGTGCCGCATGCGGGCGGGCGCGGGCTTGCGGGCGGGGGTGCGGCGCCCGCGGCGGCTCCGGGACCGCGACGCGGGACGCTCGCCGCCGAGCGCGACCTCCATGGCCTGGCGGGCGGCGTCGAGGTCCTCCCAGGCGCTCTGGGCCGGGTCCTCGACGATGGTCCAGCTGGCCTGGCGGCCCCGGCGGCCGAGCATCCGCCACTGCATGGGGGAGAGGTCCTGCGCCTCGTCCACGACGATGTGCGCGTACTCGGGACGCTCCTCGACCACGCCGTCGTCCACGCGCCGCGACCGCTCCAGCCGCTCGATCGACGTCGTCAGCTCCTGCATCTCCGGCTCCCAGGTGTCGTCCACGACATCCTCGCCGGTGAGGATGTTGACGCCGTCGAC
>NZ_SMJX01000219.1 GCF_004348535.1 Actinomadura sp. KC216 | reverse complement strand
CATCACCTGGTCGAACAGGTCGCGGATCCGGCCGTGCTGGGCGCGCAGCAGGTCGATCACGTCCTCGGTGGTCCGGGCGTCGGTGGGTGTGGTCTGCATGAGCCCTCCTGATCGTCATGGTCGGCGCCGGCCCGCGGACTCGCGGGTTCGCGACGCCGCGTCCACTACCCGCCGTCCGGGCGGCTAAGCCAGCCGGACATCGCGCGCCGGCAAAAATCCCGTCCGCGATTTGAAAGGCGTGTGCGGAATCGAGATACGGGGGTAGGGGCGCATCCGCCGAGACGATCCGACCCACAAGGAGGGCGAGCCGGTGGCGTTCAACCCGCTCGAACACCGCGGTATCCCGCTGGACGACCAACTGCGCAACTGGAGCCAGCTGGACGTCGCGCCCGTCGACCCCGACCATTCCGATCCCTACACCCGATGCCGGATCATCACGATGAACGGCATCGAGGTGGAGGCGATCATGTTCAGCCACCACTTCAACCGGGTCTGCCCCGACATCGAGGTGAAGCAGCAGCTCGCGAGAGTCCGCAACATCGAGCAGCAACAGCAGAAGGTCGTGAACTGGCTGCTGCCCGGGCAGGCGTCGGTGCTGGAGACGACCATCGCCTACGAGCAGGTCGCCGTCGACCTGACCGGCTGGGTCGCGCGGCAGGAGCCCGACCCCTACCTCAAGCAGGCCTACCAGTTCGGTCTGCTGGAGGACTTCGACCACCTGTACCGGTACGCCAACCTGTACGAGATGATCGAGCACCGCAAGGCCGAGAAGATCGTCGACCAGCTCACCGAGGTCATGCCGGGACGGCCGACGCGGCTGCACCACCGCGACCCCGTCGACAACGTCCGCGAGCCGTACGACCGGGAGGCGGCGGCGCCGATCTCGAAGCTGCACGCGCTGACGATCATGTCGGCCGAGCAGCAGACGATGAACTTCTACATGAACGTCGGCCCGATGTACATGGAGCCGATCGCGCGGCAGCTCTATCAGGAGATCGGCCTGGTGGAGGAGGAGCACGTCACGCATTACGAGTCGCTGGTCGACCCGGGCGAGACGTGGTGGGAGCGGCTGGTCAACCACGAGTACAACGAGTGCTACCTGTACTACTCGTTCATGCAGACCGAGTCCGACCCGCGCGTCAAGCGGATCTGGGAGCTGCACCTGAACATGGAGCTGGAGCACCTGCGGATCGCCTGCGACCTGATGCGCCGCCACGACGGCCGCGACCCCGAGTCGGTCCTGGCCCCCGCGCTGCCCGAGCCGGTCACCTTCGAGCCGAACAAGGAGCTCGTCCGCGAGCTGCTGGCCACCCAGATCGACTGGACCACCCTCGGCACCGGCTACGTCCAGGAGGCGCATCGCCGGTTCGAGGAGTACCAGGACAAGATCAACGCCGAGCGCCCGCCGTCCGACCGGGTCATCGACGAGCACCGCGACAAGTTCGGCGACGAGTACCGCCTGGAGACCGAGGGGCCCCACCCCGTCGAAAGTCTCCGCGACAACCCGAGGGCGTAGTTCCGAGAGGACGACGATCGCCGCCCTCGGCGGCTCGCCACGTCCGCTAGGCGGACGTGGCGAAGCCGTGCTCGCGGGCGTAGTCCTCCAGTTGCCCCCGCAGCCGGCGGCGTCCGCGGTGCAGGCGGGACATGACCGTTCCGAGCGGGACGTCGAGGATGCTCGCGATCTCCTTGTAGGAGAAGCCCTCCACGTCGGCGAGGTAGACGGGGATGCGGAATTCCTCCGGCAGGTCGCCGAGGGCGTCCTTCACCTCCGTGTCCGGGAGGCGTTCGAGCGCGGACGCCTCGGCCGACTTCAGGCCGCCGGGACTGTGCGAGGCCGCTTCCGCCAGCTGCCAGTCCTCGATCTCCTCGCTCGCCGACTGGACGGGCCGCCGCTGCTTCTTGCGGTACTCGTTGATGAAGGTGTTGGTCAGGATGCGGTACAGCCACGCCCGCAGATTGGTGCCTTCTTTGTACTGGTGAAAGGACGCGTAAGCCTTGGCAAAGGCTTCTTGGACGAGGTCCTCGGCGTCCGCCGGATTGCGGGTCATCCGCAGCGCGGCCCCGTAGAGCTGGTCGAGGTACGGCAGCGCGTCGCGTTCGAATCGCGTTCGGTCCCGGGCGGTCCGCGGATCGGTCATGTACATCCCGGGGCCGGTTCGCGCTTTTCGCTGCCGGCTCTCCGGATGGCGCGCGGAGGCGCTGCGGCCGTCCATGTCGTCCCCTCCTTCGGGTCCGGAACGGACCGTATGCCCGGCATTCCGCGCCGCTAACGATCGAGCCCCCGGTAACCGCCCGCCCCTCCGCCGCCCGGCTCTCCGCCGCCGCGCGGTCGCCGTTTAGCCCGGCGGGTCCGGGTATCGGCAGCGCATGGGCGAATCCCGTTCCCGGACGTTTCTGGGCATCTACCTGAACGACCACCTTGCGGCGGCGGCCGGTGGCGTGGGCCTGGCCCGCAGGTTCGCGCAAAGCCATCGCGACTCGGAGGACGCGGAGCGCTTCAGGCGGCTCGCCGACGACATCGCCGCCGACCGGGGCGCTCTGCTGGCGATCCTGAAGTCGCTCGGGCTGCCTGCCCGCCGGTACAAGAGCCTGGCCGTGTGGACGGCCGAAAAGGCAGGACGCCTCAAGCTCAACGGCGGCCTTCTCCGCCGCTCACCACTGAGCGACGTCGTGGAATTGGAAGCCCTTGTCCTGGCGGTCCAAGGAAAGAGCGCCGGATGGCAGACGCTGCTCACCATCGCCGACCAGGAACCCAGGCTCGACACCGAGCGGTTGCGGACGCTTCAGGCACGCGCGAACGCCCAGCTCGCCGTCCTGGAACAACTCCGCACGGCGGCCGTCAAGGACGCGTTCCGCGAGGTGGGAGCCGCGGAAACCGCCGCCGGGTCGTAGGTCTCAGCGGGTGGTGGCCATTCCGCCGGTCGCGGCGATGACCTCGCCCGTATCTGCCGGATGTGAGAAAAGCAGACGTATTGGCGTCGCGACTCCCGTCTGACCCGGCTAGCGCATGGCATAGCTCTCACCGCTGGCGGGTTTTCGCCGTCCGGACCCGGAAAAGTGCACCGCCATGTCGTGGACCGGCGGGCCCAATGCTCTCGATTAGCCGCGCGGCGGCGTTGACCGGCCGGCGGCTGCGCTGGCACCTGGACAACGGACGCCACGTCGTGGTCCAGGTGGTGCGCGGTCCAGGACGGGAACGCGATCTGGCCGTCCAGTCGGTCAAGGCGGCGGTGGCGGCCGTGGTGGCCTGGGTGATCGCCAGGCAGTGGCTGGAGGCGCCGCTGCCGTTCATCGCGGCGTGGGTGGCGCTCCTGATGGTGGACGCCACCGTGTACCGCTCGGTGGTCAAGGGCGTCCAGCAGTTGCTGGCCGTGGTGGTCGGGCTGGTCGCCGCCACCGGCGCCTACACCCTCGCCGGCGACCGGACCGTCGCGCTGCTGATCGTGCTGGTCCTGGTGATGCCGCTGGCGAACTGGCGCAAGTTCGGCGACCAGGGCGTCAACGCCGCGGTGTCGGCGCTGCTGGTGCTGACCAGCGGGCATCCGGGCGTCGACGAGATCGTCACCCGGCTGGGGGAGACCGCGCTGGGCGCGGCGGTCGGGATCGGCCTCAACGCGGTCGTGTTCCCGCCGGTCCACCTGCGCGACGCCCGGGACGCCACCGCGGGCGTCGCCGGTGAGATCGTCGCGCTCCTGGAAGACGTCGCGGCCGGGCTGCGCGAGGACTGGAACGCCGACGACGCCCGGTTGTGGCTGCGCCGCGCCGACCGGCTGCACTACCGCGTCGAGGACGCCTGGTCGGCGATCAGGCGCGGCCAGGAGAGCGTCCACCTCAACCTGCTGAGGCAGCCGCGCCATGAGCCGGACCTGTCGCCGGTCCTGCTGCCGCTGGAAGTGGTCGTCAAGCAGACCGAGGGCATCTGCCGGACCCTGGCGGACGCGGCCACCGACGGCATGCCCAGCGCCGGCCCGCCCTTCCTGGCCCTGTACGCCGACGTCCTCGACCACGCCGCCGCCGTCGTCAACGCCTACCGCGGCCGCCACTTCGGCCCGGCCCCGCCGGAGCCGCCGCAGATCCTGGCGGCGGCCCGGCGTCGCAACCAGGAACTCCACGACCGGCTACGCCGGCGGACGCCGCCGCCCGACGCCTGGATGGTCCGCGGCCCGCTGCTCATCGAGGTCGACCGCCTCCTCGACCACCTGGCCAACTACCTCCCGGAACCGGGCGAGCCCGGCACCGGGCCCGCTGAGCCGGGCGGGCCCGGGCTGCCATAGAGGAGGAATTGGGCGAATGGGACGCATGTGGGCGGGTACCGATTTCGGACACCCCTAGGTCACGGAGGAGACATGACCGTTGGACACGCTCTGCCCGAGCGGTCCGCGAAGTTCACGCGGGAGATGACGCCGGCGCTGCCCGCAGCGCGCGGCCCGGTGTCGCGGGCGGTGGTGGAGGCGCTGGCCGCGGACCCACCCCTGGCGACCTCGCTGTTCGCCGACGCGATGCGCGCCATGGCGTCCGCCGACCCTTACGGGGAGGATCTGCAGCTGGCCCTGCACACCTGTTACGAGCTGCACTACCGAGGTTTCGCCGGAGTAGACCCCGACTGGGAATGGGACACGGACCTCTTGCGGCTGCGCGGCGCCATGGAAGCGGTCTTCCTGGACGCCCTGCGCCGCGACACCACGCCGGACGACGACGTGGACGGAGCGCTGGAGGAACTGCTGACCGAACCGGTCGACGGCAGCGGCGTCACCCACCATCTCCGCGACGAAGGGGAATGGTGGCAACTGCTGGAGCACGCGGCGCACCGCTCGGTGTACCACCTGAAGGAGGCCGACCCGCACGCGTTCGTCGTCCCGCGGCTGCACGGCCGCGCCAAGACCGCGCTGATGGCGGTGGAGAACGACGAGTTCGGCGGCGGACGTCCGGAGATGATCCACCAGGGCCTCTACGCCGACCTCCTCGACGACCTGGGCCTGGACTCGTCCTACGGCGCCTACGTGGACGCCGCCCCGGCGGTGACGCTGGCGACGGTCACCATGATGTCGCTGTTCGGCCTCCGCCGATCGCTGCGGGGCGCGCTCGTGGGGCACTTCGCGGCCGCGGAGATCACCACGGCGCCGTCCGCCCGCCGGATGGCGCGGGCCCTGGAACGCCTGGACGGCGGCCCGCGGGCCCGCCTGTTCTACACCGAGCACATCGAGGCGGACGCCGTCCACGAGCAGGTGCTCCGCCACGACGTGATCGGCGGCCTCCTCGCCGACGAGCCGCGGCTGGCGTCCGACGTGGTGTTCGGAGTGCGCGCCACGGTCCTGCTGGAAGACCGGTTCGGCCGCCACGTGCTGGACCGCTGGCGTTCGGGCGGCACGTCGCTGCGCCGCCCGCTCGACGAGGGGACGGTGGGCCGGTGATGCTCCTGTGTCCTCCCGGGGTGTACCGGCCACAGAGCGACACGCGCCTGCTGACCGGGGCGCTGCGCCAGGTAGGCGTTCCAGCGGGCGCGCGGTTGCTGGAGCTCGGCACCGGGTCCGGCGCGGTCGCCGTGGCCGCGGCGAGTTCCGGCTGCGAGGTCGTCGCGGTGGACGTGTCCGCGCGGGCCGTGCTGACGGCGCGGCTCAACGCGCTGCTGCGCGGCGTCCCGGTACGCGTCCTGCGCGGCGACCTGTTCGCGCCGGTGGCGGGCGAGGTGTTCGACGTGATCGTCGCCAACCCCCCGTACGTTCCCGGCGACACCGACCCGTCCGCGGCCCGCGGCCGGGCACGCGCCTGGGAGGCCGGCCCGACCGGCCGGGCCGTCCTCGACCGGATCTGCCACGCGGCCCCGCGCCACCTGACCCCGACGGGGACGCTTCTCGTGGTCCACTCGGCCCTGAGCGGGGTGGCGACCACGCTGGTCACGCTCCGCCGGGCCGGGATGCGGGCGCAGGTGATCGCGCGGCATCGTGAACCGTTCGGCCCGGTGATGCACGGCCGGGCCGAGTCCCTGACGGCGCGCGGCCTGCTGCGTCCCGGACAGGGGCACGAGGACCTGGTCGTGGTGCGCGCCGACCGGACGGCGGCAGGACGGGAACATGAACGCGGACGCCATGCGGCCTGACCCGGAAAGGCGCGTGCGGATCGTCCCGGGCGGACCGCTGCTGGTCGAGGGCCCGGTGGAGATCGTCCTGGACGACGGCACGACGGTGACGTCGGACCGCTTCCTGGTAGCCCTCTGCACCTGCCGCCGCAGCCACGCCTACCCGTTCTGCGACACCAGCCACCGCCGCCGCACCCGCCCCCAGCCCGACGACAAGTGACCTTCCGACCGAGTGAAGGGAGCAGTTCGTCCTAGGGGGTGTCGATGTAGGCGCGGATTTCGGACGCGACCTTGTCGGGGGAGTCGAGCGTGGGGAAGTGGGTCGGACCGTTCAGGGTGCGGTACTCGAACCACGGGTGCTCGCTCTGGAAGTCGATGTGCGCCTGTTCGTAGGAGCGGGTGGTCGGCTGGGAGAACAAGTGCTTGATCGGGCGGTGCTCGCTCAGCCCGGCCATCCGCTGGAGGGGGGAGCCGAACTCGGCGTAGGCGCCGGCGATCACGCGGCAGGAGCGGGCCCACATCTCGAAGCCGAATCCGGACATCTCCTCGTCGAGGTGGCGTTGGACGCGTTCGTGGCGGTGCCCGTTGAGCCACACGTCGTACAGGCCCTGGCGGCCCTCGATCCAGCGGACGGGGTCCTGGATGGCGGCGAGCCCGGCGGCGAAGCCGGGAGCCGGCGGCGTCATCAGCCAGTCCACGACGATCAGGCGGGGCACGCGGGACGTGCCGGCCCGTTCGGCGATCTCCAGGTTGGCCCAACCGCCGTGCGAGTGCGAGACGGGCAGGAACCGGTCCACGCGCAGCGCGTCGAGGACGGCGAGGGTGTCACCGGCCTGTTCGGCGTAGCCGAACTCGTCCACGGGGGAGCGGTCCTCGCCGTGGCCCCGCCAGTCCACGCACAGGACGCGCAGGTCGCCGTCGAGGTGGGGGACGAGCCGGTCGAACAGCCGGTGGTCATGGCACCAGCCGCTGAGCAGGACGACGACCGGCGCGTCCGCCGGGCCCTGGTCCTGGTAGGTGATCGGGTGGCCGGCGACGCGGATGGTCTTGAGGTCGGTCATGTCTTCCTTTCACTGGCCGCGGGACGCTCCGGCGAAACGTCCAGCGCCGGTCGGGACGGTCAGGGCCGCGCGCACGCGGGACGCTGGGCGTGCTCGATGGTCGGGCGCTCGGTGTACTCCCAGTCGCGGGAGCAGCCGGTCGACGGGCGCGGACGGGTCGCTGAGGGCGCCGGCCGGGCCGAGGGCGCTCATCATCGCGCGGCCGCCGCCCTGGCCGAGGTAGGGCGGGCTCGCCTGGTCGGGGGCACGTTTCGGTTCCTTCCCGGTCAATGGGTGGGGCGGACGCCGGTCAGGCCGGGAGGCCGTCGGCGTAGGCGTCGCTGAAGTTGCGGCTGGCCATGCGCTCGGCCGCGCCGAACCAGCCGGCGAGCTCTTCGGCGCCGTGCTTCGGCAGCTTCGCGTGGCCCTCGTGGATCCGGTCGAGCGCCGCGTTCGCCCGCGCGCGGACGGCCGCGAGGTCCTGCCCGACGAGTTCGCCGCCGCGCTTGCGCACGACCCCGTCCACCAGGACCGTGTCGACGTCGGCGGCCGTGGACTGCAGGACGACCGTGCCCGCCATGTGGCTCGGACGCACCAGGTCCATCCGCGGCTTGACGACGATCACGTCGGCCTTCTTGCCGGCCGTGAGCGACCCGACGCGGTCCTGGAGACCAAGGGTGTGCGCGCCGTTGACCGTCGCCCATTCGAGCGCGTGGCGGGTCGTGAGGTCGATCGTCCAAGGCATGGTGCCGGTGGCGTGCACCTTCGCGTTGTCGAGCATGCGCTGCATCTGGAGGCCGATGCGCATCTGGGAGAACAGGTCGCCCGAGCCGACGCACACGATGTCGGTGGACACGCCGGGGCGCAGGCCGTGGTCCATCGCGGCGCGGAAGGGCGGGATCCCCATGCCCATCTGCATCTCGGTCTCGGGCGCGATGGTGACCCGCTGGTCGTGCCGGGCCATCAGCCGCCATTCCTGCTCGTCCAGCGCCGGGCAGTGGATGTGCACGTGCCCGGGGATCAGCAGGCCGTGGTCGGCGAGCTCGCGCAGCCCCTTCAGCAGGATGGACGTCGTGGCCGCCGCGGTGTGCGAGGCGCGCAGCACGTCCAGCTCGCGGGCGAGCCGGATCTCCGCCGCGATCGTGCCGAACGGGAGGATGCCGAAGTCGGTGAGCAGCATCCCCATCGTGACCAGCGCGTCGTCGGCGGACAGCCGCTCGCGGCGCAGGCGCGACGCGTCCTTGAGCCGGTCGTCGTGCGAGGCGAACGCGCGCGGGAACTCGTACGCCTGCATCCCGTAGTTGTAGACGGCGCGGATCCCGGCGGCCTGCAGCGCGTCGACGTTGGCGTCGGCGTGCTCGGGCGTGTTGACGCAGTCGTTGCAGTCCATGATCGTCGTGATCCCGGCGTCCAGCGCCTCCAGCGCGCCGACCGTGGACGCCGCGCCCAGATCCGCGGCCTCCAGGAAGGAGCCGGTGCCGTAGAAGGTGCCGGCGAGGAACTCCGGCAGCGACTCGTCGGCGGAGACGGCCCGCATCAGCGCCATCCAGGTGTGCCGGTGGCTGTCGATCATGCCGGGGAGCACGATCCCGCCGGACGCGTCGACGGTCTCGGCGTCGACATGCCGGAGCTCCGCCGCGTCCCGCGCCACCGCGGCGATCCGGTCGTCCTCGATCAGGACGGCGCCGCCCGGCAGGTCGCCGAGGTCCGGGTCCATCGTGATCACATGCCCGCCGGTGATCACCGTACGTGAGACGCTCATGAGCTGACCTCCGGAAACGTGGATCTTGGGTGTCCATATCTTGAGCACACCGGAGCGGGCGATGCCCAATGCCGGTTACGGACGGGGCTATATCCGGACCGTCATAGCGCTAGGTCAGCCGACGTGACGGCGGTCACGAAAACCCCGGTGGACGCCCGGGGAACGGGGGCCGCGGGGCGCGGCGCCCGGGCGGCGACGAGAGCGCCCATCGAATGCCCGAGCAGGATCGCCGCGCAGGTCGAGGCCGCGCAGCATGGCGAGGTCGCGCAGCACGGCGAAGGCGTCGGCGGCCGGCTCGTCCAGGCCGACGCGGCCGCTGAGCTGCTCGGACAGGCGCCGGCTCACCGGCGGAGCGGTCTGCTCAGAAGGGCGGCGGGCCACTCCCGACCAGCGCGATGACGTCGGACCAGGCAGCCGAGTCACCGAGCTGGACCTGTGCTTCACGGCCGTCTGGCAGCCTCAGAGTACGGTCGCGAAGACCGGTGGCGTCGAAGTCGCCGATGGTCGCGGTCCCGGACCACTCCCGCTGCTTGGCGCGCAGGTCGACGTAAACCTCGACCTCGGCTCCGTCACTGCTGATCAGTGTGGCCGGACCCCGGTAGCGGCTCACGCCCGGGTCGTCTCAGGAGGGCTGGTGTGGAGTGTCTTCATGAGAACGCACCATAGCGCCCGGTGCCGACGTTCTCGGGAGCGAGCATGGACCCCGCCTCGGGTCGTGTCACATTTGCCTGGGCAGCGGCGGGTGGAGCGTGATGATCCGCTCGTCCGCGGGGTCTGGCCGGGGGGTGGCCGTCCGCTGGTCTTCGGCGAGCTGGACCAGGCGGGCGGAGGTGTCGGCGAACAGGAGCAGCTGGCGGGCGGCGGACGGGCTGAACGGTTCCGCGCCCGGCCGTCCGAGCGCGGCGAGCACGCCGAGCGTGGCCTCGCCGGTGTCGAGCGGCAGGATCAGGATCGGGCCGGCCGGCAGGGCGCTCAGCGTCTGGTCGGCCACGATGCGCGCGGACAGGGCCCGGCGGGAGCTGAACGCCCGGCCGAGCATCGAACGGCCGCGCCGCACCGTCAGCCCGCGGACGCGGTCGCTGTCGGCCCCGACCGCGATGTCGATCCGCAAGGTGAACGCGTCCTCGGTGGGCAGCGCGATGAACGTCAGCGGAACGTCGGCGATGGCGCGGGCCCGGTCGGCCACGCGGATCAGCAGGTCGGGCAGGGCGATCCCGTCGAGGACCGCCGCCATCAGGTCGAACGACGCGGCCACGCGCGGGCCGTTGTCCGCGCCGCGGGACAGGCTCGGCGGCCACCAGCCGGTCGCGGCCGGATCGTTGCCGTTCATGTCGTCATCACGCTCTCCTCGTCCAGCCGGAGGCCGATCGCGGCTCGGCCCTGGGCGCCGGCCCGTGCGCCGGTCCGGCATCGTGCCTGGTCAGGCGAGCGTCCCCGGGGCCCGCATCCCGCGGTCAGGCCGCGGCCGATCGCGGATCGGGCCCGGTGGCCCGCGCGGGGCCGACGCGGGGACGGCCGCTGAAAGCGTGCAGCAGCCCGGTGGACCGCAGCAGCCTGGCCGTTCGCGGGCGCGGGCGGGCGAGGGTCAGGGGCGTGCCGTTCGCCTCCATCCGGCGGCGCGCGCCGACGAGCATCGCCAGCCCGGACGCGTCGCAGGACGTCACGCCCGACAGGTCGATGATCACGTACATGCCGGGGTCCCGCAGCGCGACGTGGAGGCGCTCCCGTAGGAACGGGGTGGAGGCGCTGTCGAGTGCGCCGCTGACGGCGATGACGGTGTGGTCGGAGAGCCGTTCACGGGTGAGACCGGTGCCGGCCGGCTGGGCGGGATGGTGTTGCGGCGTCATGGCGCCGGACCTGTCTGGCCCGAGAAGGACCGAGAATCGAGAAACCAGGGGACGCGGTCTTGGCCGCCCGCATCGAGAAAACCCTCGTCACCACAAGTCTACGCCCTCACCCCGAGAACACGGCCATCCGCCTGAGACGCCCGGTCGCGTACGTGCGGTGACGTAGACTAACGGGTGCCGGGGACCTTTCGAGCGCAGGCCGCCATGCCGGCGACGTCCCCGACGACACACGAACCGGTTCCGTACGGACCGAGAATGGGGCCCTTTATGGCCCGCGACACCGCACGGCCTGCCCCCGCAATCGCCCTGACCGCGGCGTCCGAACCCATCGCACCGCCCGCGCCACGCCTGCGTCTGGCCCCCGGCCATGCCGAACGCGGGGTCATGAACGGCGGCTGGTGGCCGCGGTCCCGCGACACCGCCGCCGAACTCACCGAACTGCTGACCGCCCTGACCATCGCGCCGGACGTGACCCCCCGCGTGACCATCGACTTCAACGACTGGGACGACATCCCGCTGCGCATCACCGTTCTGGGACGCGAGGTCAGAGTGGGCTGGCTGGCCCACCTCGACCACATGGTCGCGATCACCTGCGGCCGCGCCTCGACGTTGCTTCTCGTCATCCCTCCCGAAACGGCGCCGCCGGTGGCGGAGGAAGCTCTGGCCAGATGCGCGGCCGAGATCGGTGAAACGATGCCGCATGAGATCCTGGCCTCCTGCGGCATTCCCACCGGCCGCCGCTGACCCGTCCAGCGCCTGAGCCGCCCCCGGCTGCCGTGGCGGGTCGCGCCGAAGCCCGCACTCGCCGCGTCCTCAAGACCCTCACCCGCACCGCCGGCCCGTCACGGGCGGACCCTGCCGACGCCCCCCGCACCGGAACGGCCTTTCGATCACCAGCGCTGACGTGTTCGGGATGGACCGAAGGGAATGAGTTTGATGTCCGATTCGGGGGGTGAGGATGGCCGGGCAGGTGGACGATCGACCGGGCACGATTCATGACCGTCTCGTGGAGGCGATGAACTCCGGGGTTCTCGCCACCGACGAGTCCGGCCGGATCACAGCGTGGAACCCGCGCGCGCAGCAACTTCTCGGCTACACCCGCGACGAGGTGCTGGGAAGGCCGATGCACCGGCTTCTGCACCGGGACGCAGACGGGCACGTCCCGCCGGAACGGGACTGCCGCCTCCTGAACGTGCTGCGCACCGGCGTCCCCGACCATGGGGACGACCAGCGGTTCGCCCATCGCGACGGGCGGATGGTGGTGTGCTCCTGGTCGTCCGCGCCGATCTACACCGGCGACCAGGCCGGGACCCCACCGGAGACGGGCGCGGTGGCAGGGCTGGTCATCGTCTTCCAGGACGCCGCCGACCGGGCCGCGGTCGAACGCGAGCGGCGCGACCGGATGGCCCAGGTGCAGCGGGCCAACTCCCGGCTGAGGCTGGTCGCCGAGATCACGACGGTCCTGGCGTCCACGCTGAACGAGGAGGAGCTGCTGCGGCGGCTGGTCCGGCTCGTGGTGCCCGCGCTGGGTGACTGGGCCGAGGTCGATCTGCTGGTTCCCGACGGCCGCGTCGAGCGGGTGGCCGCGACGCACCACGAACTGTCCGCCGCCGACATCGCCGGGCTTGAGGGACCGCTTCCACCCCTCCCGCGGATACCGCGCGGACCGCTGGCCCAGGTGCTGCGCGGCGGCGGCGCGCTCGTCGTCAGCGGCAAGGGCGACGCGCGCTCCGACGAACCGCTGGACGCCGCCCAGCACGAACTCTTCGAGATCATGGACGCCCAGAACGCGATCATCGCCCCGCTGGCGGCCCGCGGTGAGACCTACGGCGCGCTGACGCTGGGCTACTCGCGCCCCGGGCAGGTCTACGGGCCGGGCGACAGACTCGTGGTGGAGGACGTCGCGCGCCGTACCGGCCTGGTCCTGGCCAACGCCCGCCTGTACGCCGAGCAGCGCAACACGGCCGAGGCGATGCAGCGCAATCTGCTCACGCCGCTGCCACAGCCGGGCGACCTGCGCCTGGAGGCCAGATACGTGCCCGCGACCCAGGTCAGCTGGGTCGGCGGCGACTGGTACGACGCGTTCACGCTGCCCGACGGCGCCACCGGGCTGGTCATCGGCGACATCGAGGGCCACGACCTGCCCGCCGCGGCCCGCATGGCCCAGGTCCGCAACATGCTCAGGGCCCTGGCGTGGGACATGGCCGAGCCGCCCAGCCGGGTGCTGGCACGCCTGGACGGCGTCATGGCCGCCGTCAGCGACGCCGAACTCGCCACCGCCGTGTTCGGCCGCGTCGAAGAACACCCGGACGGACGATGGCACCTGCGCTGGTGCAACGCCGGCCATCCACCACCCCTGCTGATCACCTGCGACGGCGGCACGCATTTCCTGGAGGAGCACGGGATCCTGCTCGGCGACCCCGACCTCTCCGGAACCCGCCCCGACGGCACCCGCGTCCTCCCGCCGTCCTCGACCCTCCTGCTCTACACCGACGGCCTCGTCGAGACCCGCGACTCCGACCTGTCGGACCGCCTCACGAGTCTCCGCCGCCACGGTTCCCACCTCGCCCAGCTCCCCTTGCCCGACCTGTGCGACAGGCTCCTGGAACGCGTGGAACCCAGCGGCGAAGACGACGTCGCCCTCCTGGCCGTCCGCATCCCCGACTGACGCCCCCTCCCACCGCGTACCTCGCCGTCCCTATCCCGACGGGCGGCGTTCAAGGCAATGAAACTGGACGTCCGACGGCGGATTCGCCCTGAACGCGCACGGCGTCCACGACGTCGACATCCTGACGCAGCGGGGCGTGAGCGCGGTCGGCTCGCCGATCCACTCGGCCCGGATCGTCCACTTCGACCGCCACCCCGACGACCCGGCCCGCACCCGTCGGCGGCAACGTCCGCCACTACGGCGTGGACCACAGCCCGTCCTACCTCTGGGACTCGGCGACACGGGTCAGCGAGGCGCTACTGCCACATCTGCACGTGGTCCTCGCCTCTGCCTCCGCCCCGAAGACCGACACATGCGCGACGCCGCGGAGGTGCGGCTACGCACGCGGATGACGAAGCACTGCAGCGGTACGAAGACCGCCACGGAGCACGTGACCCGCGCTCCCGACCGTCGGGAAAGCCGTAGTGCTATTGATTTCTCGGCCGTCAACAGAACTCCACGATCAGTATCCGCTGTCGGACGAGCCACCGAGCAAAGCAGAACACGCCCCCATCAGGAACATCAGGAGGAACAAGCCGAGACACCCTCCGCCAAGCGTGCGAACCGGCAAGGGGATCGAACGCCAGGCCTCGTCGATCTCCGGAGGCAGCAGGGACTCCCGGGGAGGGACGGGGCGGCTCGGTGCTCGATATGGGTGAGGGCCGGAGAACCCGGGTGGTCGGTGTCCGGGCGGTGAACCGGGTCGGTATCCCATGGCAGGCGGGAAGAACACCTCGCCGGAGTCGTGGCCGAAATGGTCGCCGGACATCGGCGTCGCCATCGGAGTCGGAGTTCCGTGGTGGCCTGCTGCCGGCGGAGCCCACGTGGGCCAGGTCCGCGGCGGGACCGGCGGGGGGAGGGATGAACGCCCCGGGCG
>NZ_SMJX01000218.1 GCF_004348535.1 Actinomadura sp. KC216 | reverse complement strand
GGGCAAGACCCGCCTGGGCATGCAACTGGCCGAGTCACTGCCGATCGAGGAATGGGAATGTCAGCCGGTCAGGCCCGGCGATGAAGTGGCGGCGGTGAAGGCGGCCGATCGGGTCGGGCAGCGGGTGTTGTTCCTGGTCGACTACGCCGAGACCCGTCCTGGCCTGGCGGCGATGCTGACCGAGGTGGCGGCGCGGGAGGCGGCGGGACGTGCACGCGGGTTGCGGGTCCTCTTGCTGGCCCGGCAGGCGGGTGAGTGGTGGACCTCGCTGGACACCGAATCGGACGCGACGCGCGAACTGGCCGCGCGAACCCCGGTGATGGAACTGGCGGCGGCACTGGATGACAGGCGCGATGGCCTTCAGGTGATCGAGGAGGCGTTGCCGTTCTACGCGGCGGCGCGGGGACGTCCCGTCCCGCAGGTGAGTTTCACCGTGGAGTCGTCGGAGCCGATGCCGGTGCTGATGCTGCATGCGACGGCGCTGGTGGCGGTGCTGGACGACGAGCGAGGGACGTCCGGGGGACGGGCGGCGGCCGATCTGGGGGTGCTGGATCGGCTGCTCGGGCATGAGCGCCGATTGTGGGACAAGGCGGCCCGGCGGGCCGGGCTGGCCATGCGGTTGTCAGTGCTGGAGCAGGTCATGGCGGCCGCTGTGCTCTTGCTAGACCCGGAGGGGGACGAGTCGTCCCTGCGGGCGGTGGTCCGGCGGGTGCCGGACCTCGTGCGTGCTGACGAGGAGCGGGTGGGGGCCGTGGTCGGCTGGCTGCGGCAGCTGTACCCGGTCCAGGGCGGGCGCGTGGAGTGGCTGGGTCCTGATCTGCTGGCTGAGCGGCATGCCACCGATCAGTTGGCCGCGCATGAGCTATTGCGGCGCGCCTGTTTCTCCGGCCTGGCGTCGTCTGAGGCGGTGCGGGCGTTGACGGTGCTGACGCGTGCGTGTGCTCATCATGAGCGCGCCTCCGGGGTGATCGAGCAGGTGTTGCGGCAGAACCTGGTGGGGTTGGCGGACGCGGCGATCGTGGTCGCGGCTCAGACCGGTACCCGGCTCGGTGACCTGCTGGCAGGCGTCCTGAAGGACGTTCCGGCCAAGCTGGAGGATCTTCAAGGCATAGCGAAGAAGATGCCTCACTCCACGGTGGCGCTGGCGACGGCGAAGGCGGTGGCCACCCAGCGGGTGCGGGAACTCCTGCCGGCCGACGCCGATCCCGCGGCTGTCGCCGCATCGAGCAGGAACCTGGCGATGGCTCTCGCCCAACTGGGGCGATGGGAGGAGGCGTTAGAGGCGATCACCCAAGCGGTCCAGATCCGCCGACAGCTGGCCGAAACCCGTCCCGACGCGTTCCTCCCCAAGCTGACGATCTCGCTGAACACCCAATCCGTCTGCTTGTCCAACCTGGGGCGACGGGAGGAGGCGTTGGAGGCTATCACCGAAGCCGTCACGACCTATCGCACTCTGGCCGAAACCCGCTCCGATGCCTTCCTGCGCGACCTGGCCATGTTGCTGAACAACCAATCCGGCAGCCTGTCGGACTTGGGGCGATGGGAGGAGGCGTTGGAGGCGATCAGCGAGGCCGTCAGGATCTATCGCGCTCTGGTCGAGGCCCGTCCGGATGCCTTCCTGCCCGATCTGGCCATGTCGTTGAACAACCAATCCGGCCGCTTGTCGGAGTTGGGGCGCCATGAGGAGGCGTTGGAGGCCATCACTCAAGCGGTCGAGATCCGGCGGCGGTTGGTCGAGGCCCGTCCGGATGCCTTCCTGCCCGATCTGGCCATGTCGTTGAACAACCAGTCCAACCGCTTGTCGGAGTTGGGGCGCCATGAGGAGGCGTTGGAGGCCATCACTCAAGCGGTCGAGATCCGGCGGCGGTTGGTCGAGGCCCGTCCGGATGCCTTCCTGCCCAACCTGGCCATGTCGCTGAACAACCAGTCCAACCACTTGTCGAACCTGGGGCGGCGGGAGGAGGCGTTGGAGGCGATCAGCGAGGCCGTCACGATCTATCGCGCTCTGGTCGAAGCCCGTCCCGACGCCTTCCTCCCCGACCTGGCCAGGTCGCTGCACAACCGATCCAAACACCTGGGGAGACTGGGACGGCAGGAAGAAGCACTTCGCAGCATCGCTGAGGCGTTGGAGATCCGTCAGCGTCTGGCCAGGGCACGTCCGAGCGTGCATCAAGCCGAGCTTGACCAGTCTCAACAAGTCAAGGCGTGGCTGGAGAACTTGCCGAACCGATGAGCGGGCTCATGTGATGGGGCAGCGTTTCCAGGAGAACTCGTAGACCTCTTTTCCGTCCAGGGTCATGTAACTGGGCTTGGACGGGTCGGAGGTGCCGAGGTCGACGTGCACGCCGGCGGAGATGTTGAAGTTGCGCTGCTCGCCGCACGGGCTGTACTTCGGGTTCTCGTCGATGATGACGGTTCGCCATGGGCCGGAGAATGGGCCATTACGCGTTACTGTCTTCGCTTCCGGTTTCGGCTCGCCCTGGAAGTAGGTCGATACCTTCACGGTGCCCGAGGCGCCGGGCTCCAGGTGCGCGGTGCCGCTGTATCCGAACGACCTGATGCCGTAGGAGTAGCCCTGCGGAACGTGAACCTTCAGGTTGATCTGGCAGGTCTTCCGAGCGTCCGCCGGGTTCGAGGTGCCACCCGCGTCGGCGCGCATGCCGCTCCGTGTAATGGTGAAGGTGCTGGAGTCTGCCGAAAGGGCGATCGCTACCGTCCCGATCGGGCAGCCTGTGCCGTTGACCGTCACCACATCGATGGTCACCCCCTTCGGTGGGGGATCGGCGACCGCGGCGGTGGAGGCCAGGGCGGGCAGGGCGATCGTCGCGGCCATCGCCGCGAGGACCGTGCGTCCGGGGTTCATCTTGGGCAGCCTTCCAGATTGGGCGAGGGCGAATGCCGTGCCTGCGGCGCGGCATTGCCGTGATGATCCTGGCGGGCCCGGAAAAGCTCTGTCAGACTAATTCTGGCCAATAAGAGTGTCAATGTTAATTGACGTTCTGTTCTCTTTAACTTTTGACGCCATGCGGTGGGTTGCGCCGCCCCCGCCTCCCGGTCGACGCGGGCCGCGCCGGAAAACGGTTTGACGGTGGGGGTGGGCGTGTGGGTACGGTGCGTTCGTCGTCGTAGATCGTGAGGACACGCGCGTGAACACGCCCGCTATTTCTCTCTGACCCGTATCACCAGCGCTTTGTAGGCCGACCTCTGTCGGTCTCTGCCGGGCTGCCCCGGCTCTTTAGCGTTCCTGGCCGTCCGAGCGCGGCCTTGTATCAGGGCTTAGAGAGATCGTGTCTTCACAACCCAATAATGAATGTTTCGCGCTGTCCTGGGCGGTGCGGAGTGTCCGCCTGCCTTTGTTGTCTTTGCGGTGTCTGGAGTGCGGGGCGACGACGAGCACGGCTGAAAGGCGGATGTTCCGCGTCAACGCCAACAAGAAGCTCCTCGACGTGTGGCTGCTCGCCGACTGCGTTCGCTGTGGGGCGACCACGAAGATCGCGGTTCACGAACGTGTTCCGGTGCGCTCGGTCGATCGGCTGCGTGCGTTCGAGGACAATGACCCCCGTCTCGTCGAGCGGGTGCTCCTGGACCCGCGGGTCGCGCGCCGCAACCGGTTCACCCTGGATTGGGACGGTGCGTGGCATCTCGATGCTCCGGAGGTGCCGCCGCTCGACGCGGACTGGCCGGTGTGCGTCGAGGTCGCGTTCGAGGCTCCCGTCCCGCTCCGGCCGGATCGGCTGATCGGGCGGGGGCTCGGGCTCAGCAGGAGCGCCATCGAGCGCCGCGTCAAATGCGAGATCGCACTCACGCGCAAGACGAGCCATGCGTTCACCTTCGTCCTCCTTCCCCGGCTCTAGGGGGTGCGCGATGCGACCTCTGAGGAGTCAAAGGTGGGTCAGCACGTTGACCACGCGGCCATTGGGGTCGCGGACGAAGAACCGGCGCACTCCCCACTCCTCGTCCTGCAAGGGGTGGACGATCTCCGCGCCGCGCTCCAGCATCAGTGCGTAGACCGCCTCAACGTCGTCCACCTCGACGCTCATGTCGGGCACGACCGGCGCGGTCTTGTCATGGGTCATGAAAGTGACCTGCGCCGTGGGGTTGGACGGAGAGGCGAGCGTCACGACCCAGCCGTGGTCCATGACCTCCTCGAACCCCAGGCGGCCGTAGAAGTCGCGGCTCTCTTCGATGGCCTCTGATCGGATATCGGGCATGACCCGGCGGATGGACATGGGCGACTCCTCCTGCTGATAGGCGAGGGCGAACGTGCCCCTGATTATGTCCAGCGGCGACACAAGCCCAACCGAACGAATGACCAGAAGTTGCCACGGATCGTAGTTGAATGAATGCACTGGGTAAGTAGCGGTCGGGTCGCACCGGGCGGCCCACCGAACCTATGGAGGGAACGTGCATCGGTTCACTGCTCTCACCGCGCTGCGGAAGGCGAAGACCCGTGTCAGGGCGCTCGCCGCGGCCGTCGCGGTCGCCGTCGTCGCGCCGCTGACGGTCGCCACCGCCACGCCCGCCCACGCCGACACGGCGGCCTACTTCGTGTTCACCGACATCACCCGCGAGGAGGCCGTCCTCAAGCTCACCGACCCGGCCAAGATCCAGCACGCCCGGGAGCTGGTCAACGGAGAGACCGACGAGAGGCCGCACGTCGTCGGACGGATCATCAAGCGCCAGGCGGACTACAACCCGCGCTGGAGCTACCACTACAACCCTGACACGATCGACTTCTTCGACGTCGCCATCGAGGTCTGCGACGCCACCATCCCCTACGTCGAGGACCACCTGGACGAGGCGGGCGGCGCGTTCCTGCCCGGCCTGATCTGGTGCCCCTGGACGTCCCGCCTGGTCAGGGAGATCCCCGCGCCGTAGCCGTTCGTGGCTCGGCATCGCACTCACTCGCCCAGGGGCCTGGCAGGACGGGCCCCTGGGCGTACACCGTTCTGCCCGGCAGAGTGGCGCACGATGGACGCCGCCCGTCGTGTGATGATCAAGTCGTAGCACCCCGTGATCTCTTCACGACCTACCGGAGGTATCTCGTGTACCAGATGACGAACAAGGGCCCGCGAGCGATCGCAGGAGCCGTGGTCCTGGCCTTATCCACGCTGCTGGTCATGGCAGCCGCCGTCCGTCCGGCCGACGCCGCTCCGACGACCGCCGCCTACTTCGTCTTCACCGACATGGCGAGCGAGGACGAGGCCGTCATCAAGCTCACCGACCCCGCCGAGATCCAGCACGCCCGCGACCTGATCAGCGGGTCCGCCACCGACAACCCGCAGGTCATGGGCAAGATCGTTAAGCAGCCGGCGTCGTACAACCCGGGCTGGAGCTACCACCTCGACCCGTCGACGATCCAGTTCTTCGAGATCGCCACCGAGGTCTGCGACGCGTCCATCGCCTACGTCGAAGAGCACCTCGACGAGGCGGGCGGCGCGTTCCTGCCCGGCCTGACCTGGTGCCCCTGGGGCTCGCGCGTGATCAGGGAGATCCCCGCGTAGCCGTCGCCTGTTAGGTGCCCGGGGGCCGAGTCGGGCTCCCGGGCTTCGGCCATTGAGGGCTCAGCGGGTCACCGGCGTCTCCTGCTGCACCCGCGACAGCTTCTCGGGGTTGCGCACGTAGTAGCAGCCGCTGACCAGGCCGTCGTCGAACCGCATGGCGAGCACCCCGTCGAGTTCCCCGTCCAGCCGGACGAGCAGGGCCGGGCCGCCGTTGATCTGCACAGGCTCGACCGTCATGACGGCGCCGACCCTGGTGAGGCCCGCGGTGAACAGGCGGGCGACCTTGTCCGCGCCCACGACGGGCTGCAGCACGGCCTGCTTGACCCCGCCGCCGTCCCCGATCACGACCACGTCCGGCGCGAGGACGTCGAGCAGGCTCTGCACGTCGCCCGTCTCGACCGCCCGCTGGAACGCCTCGAACGCGTCCCGCGTCTCGTCCGGCGAGGTCGCCCCGCGCGGGCGGCGCGCGGCGACGTGGGCGCGCGCCCGGTGGGCGATCTGCCGGACGGCGGCCGGGTTCTTCTCCACCGCGCCCGCGATCTCGTCGTAGTCGAAGGCGAACACCTCGCGGAGCACGAACACCGCCCGCTCCAGCGGCGTGAGCGTCTCCAGCACCAGCATCATCGCCATCGAGACGCTTTCGGCGAGCTCGACGTCCTCCGCCACGTCGGGCGAGGTCAGCAGCGGTTCCGGCAGCCAGGAGCCGACATAGGTCTCCTTGCGGCGGCCGAGCGTCCGCAGCCGGGTGAGCGCCTGGCGGGTGGTGATCCGGACCAGGTAGGCGCGCGGATCCCGCACCGAGCCGAGGTCGACGGTCGTCCAGCGCAGCCAGGTCTCCTGGAGGACGTCCTCCGCGTCCGCGGCCGAGCCGAGCAGCTCGTAGGCCACGGTGAACAGCAGGTTGCGGTGGGCGACGAACGCCTCGGTGGCGGCGTCCGGACGGCCGTCGCCGCCGGTGGGCGGTTCTGCGGGCTCGTTCATGGACGGCTCCTTCCCCGTTCGATCTCGGTCGTCCCACGCGCACAAGACGCCGGTCCCAATGGTGCTGTGACATGCGTGTTCGGTGATCCACGTCACGTGACCAGGCACGTCACAGGGATCGGGCGGCCGGCATCTCCATGGCGTCAGGACGCCGCGCGGACGATCCGCGCGGCATCCGATCTCGTGAACGAGGAGAAGCCATGGAAACCCGTATCGACCTGATGACCAACGACTTCGGCGCCAAGTTCTCCAAGCGGTTCGCCGCCGCCGGGCTGCTGATCCACCAGTCGCCGCTGCCGAGGTCCACGCAGGAACTGGTGTCGCTGCGCACCAGCCAGATCAACGGCTGCGGCTTCTGCGTCGACGTCCACACCAAGGAGGCGGCGGCGGGCGGCGAGATCGCGGTCCGGCTCAACCTGGTCGCCGCCTGGCGCGAGTCCGCCGTGTTCACCGAGGCGGAGCGGGCCGCGCTGGCGCTCGCCGAGGAGGGCACCCGGCTCGCGGACGCCCACCACGGCGTGTCGGACGAGACCTGGGCCGAGGTGTGCAAGCACTACGACGACGATCAGGTCGCCGCGCTGGTGTCCCTGATCGCCCTGGTCAACGCGGCCAACCGGACGGGCGTGATCACGCGCATGAAGGGCGGCGCGTACGAGCCCGGCCAGTTCGACGACTTCACCAAGAACTGAGACCGTCCGGCCCCGGCCCGTCGCGCTCCTTCAGGCGGTGCGGCGGCGGGCCCTTTCCTTCAAATGCTCTGGCAGGGCGTCGATCGGCAGCAGTCGCGGCAGCAGATCGGGTTCGCCGGTCAGGGCACGGAAGGCGACGGCCACGGTCAGGTCGTGCTCGGGCCGGTACACCATCTCGACGGCGTCGCCTGGGCGGATCGCGCCTGGCTCGATCACGCGCAGATAGGCGCCGGGACGAGCCGCCTGGGTGAACCGTTTGATCCAGCCCTCTTCGTCCAGCCACCCCTGGAAGGTGCGGCAGGGGATCCGCGGGCAGCTCACCTCCAGGACGACCGCGGAGCCCAGCCGCCACCTCTCGCCGATCAGGGCGCCGTTGACGTCGATCCCGGTCGTGGTGAGGTTCTCGCCGAAGACGCCGTCGGGCAGGTCCCTGCCGAGTTCGTCCTGCCAGAAGTCGAGGTCTTCGCGCGCGTAGGCGTAGACGGCCTGGTCGGGGCCGCCGTGTCCGGGGCTGAACGTCCTGTCGCCGGCCAGGCCGACCGCTCCCGGTGCGGTGGGTTCGGGAGCGGCGACCATGACCGGGCCGTCGACCGGCCGCTTGTCGATGCCCGTTGTCGGGTCCTGGTTCCAGGGGTTGGTCCGGGGCTTGCCGATGTTGACCGAAAGCAGCATCACGATGCGACGATACGTCGCGGCCGGGTCTGCTTCGGCGCCGGTGGGGCCGGGATCATCTGCGACCGCCGAATTCCCAGTGGTGGATCTCGACGGTCTCGTAGAAGCCGTTCCGGGAGTAGGGGTCGTCCGCCATCAGGGTCTCGGCGGCGGCCCGGTCCGGGAGTTCGGCCATCAGGGCGGTGCCCGCCCATTCGGTGCCGTCTTCGGAGAAGAGCGGGCCGTAGCCGATGAGGCGGTCGCGGTAGCCGCGATCGAGGTGTTCGCGATGCGCCTCGTCCAGGGAAGCGTGCGACGCGGCCGCCTCCGGCTTGGCGTGCGCGAGGATCAGGAAGCGCCGGTATCCGGGAACCGCACCGGTGAACTGCCACATCGTGCGGCCGAGGACGTTCCGCCACCGGCGGATGAGGACCTCACGGTAGACACCGGCCTTGTAGTTGGGCTCGTCGAACGCGAATTCCTGCGCGGCGGCCGAATCGGGCAGGCCGACGATGTGCAGGCTGCCGGTCGCCTCCTCGCCGTCCGGGGTGAGGGTGGGGCCGCGCGCGATCATCGTCTCGGCGTAGCGGTCCATGAACGACCAGTGGTCTTCGATCAGTTCCGAACGGAGGGGGCCGCTGCCGGGACGGTCACGGCAGTAGAAGAAATACTCCACGTTGAATCGTACCAACGGCCGCGTCCCCCTCATTTGGCCGCTTCGGGTGTCTTGACGCAGGTCAGGGGCGGTGCGAGCGTGGAAATGATGGTGAAGGGGGACCCATCATGTTGGAGATCAAGAGCATCGACAAGCCGGACGACCGGCGTGACATGCCGAGGGCTCACCTCGAACTCGTGAACCTTTCCGGGCTGGTGTTCGGCAAGGCGACGTTCGAGCCCGGCTGGCGCTGGACGGAGTCGGTCAAGCAGATCGCAGGGACGGACCTCTGCCAGGTGCACCACAACGGCTACGTCGTCCATGGGCGGATGCGCATCCGCACCGAGGACGGAGCCGAAGGGGAGGTCGGCCCCGGCGACGTGTTCGTCGTCTCGCCCGGCCATGACGCGTGGGTCGTCGGGGACGAGCCGTGCATAGCCTTCGACTTCGGCGGCGGCATCGGCGAATACGCGAAGGCCGGCGCCTGACCTGTAGGCGATCAGGGATTGAGGACGGCGAACAGGCCGCGGTTCTGCTCGCCGTTCGATGAGTGCCATTGGGCCGTGACGGAGCCCAGGGCCTTGGGCGTCGTCGTCTCCTGATCCTTGCGGAGAACGCGCACGATCCGGATGGTCAGTGCGCCGTGAGGCTCGGTCTGCACCGCGATGTCCGTGCCGTCCGGGGTGTCCTCGGTGGAGGTCAGCGCGGCCATAGACGCGGCCTTGCCGGCGGTGAAGTCGCTGATGACGGACGGGTCGGGAGTGTCGCTCTGGCTCTGGTGCTGCGGCTCGGCCCGGCCCTGGAGCAGGGCGAGGATCTGGCCGACGGCCACCGGGTCGCGGGTGGCGTCGTACACCCAGCGGCGTCCGAGCACGCCGTGCTCGGACGTGCCGATGAGCGCGTCCTCGGCCCCGTCGAGCGGCGCGCCGCGGTAGGTGGCCGGGACGTGGTAGGCGACGGGGGCGCCGCCGGAGGTGTCCGTGACCACCATGAACTCGATCCCGACCTCGCCGTCCGGGTCGTCGAGCCGGAAGCCTCCGGCCCTGGACAGCTCGGGCCCGTCCGGCGAGCCCGCGTACCACGGCCGTCCGGGCAGCCATGCCGCGAGCAGGTCCAGCTTGCCGGGGGTCATCGTGGTGTTGTGGATGAAGGCCATGGGGCCGAATCTATCCCGGCGGTGATCATCGCAATTGTCCACACCCGGGCGAGGTGATGACTGTCGCGTCTGGGCCTGGACACCGCCGGAATTCGGAGAAAGATCGATGCGTGGTCACTAACGCATCCCCCGCTGATCGTTCATCCTCCGCCGATCCGACGCCTGCCACGTCCACCGCGCCTGCCACGTCCACCGCGCCTGCCACGTCCAGCCGCAGGACGTTCCTGTCCCTGTCCACGGCGGCCGCCGCCGTCACCGCGAGCGCCGGGGCCGGTGTCGCGCTGACCGCCGCGCCCGCCGGGGCGGCGGCGAAGGAGCGGACCTGGCCGGACGGGCCCGGCAAGCCCGTCACCGGCCAGCGGCCGGACGCCGAGCTGCGCGCCCTGCTCCGCGAGATCGACCAAGACCGCGTGGAGGCCAACGTCCGGAAGCTGGTCAGTTTCGGTACCCGGCACACGCTGTCCGCCCAGGACGATCCCGAGCGCGGCATCGGAGCCGCCCGCGACTGGATCCTCGCGGAGATGAAGCGGTACGCCGCCGCGTCCGGCGGGCGGATGACCGCCGAGCTGCAGTCCTACGTCCAGGAGCCGGGGCCGCGCATCCCGGTCGCGACCCGCATCACCAACGTGGTCGCGACGCTGCGCGGCTCGGCGAGCCCGGACCGGATCTACGTGGTGTCCGGCCACTACGACTCGCGCGTCACCGACGTCATGAACGCCACCGCGGACGCGCCCGGGGCCGACGACGACGCGTCCGGCGTGGCGGTCGTCATGGAGCTGGCCCGGGTGATGGCGAAGCGCCGCCCGGAGGCCACCCTCGTCTTCACCGCCGTGGCGGGCGAGGAGCAGGGCCTCTACGGGGCCAGGTACCAGGCGAAGCAGTACAGGACGGCCAACGCCGACGTGCAGGGCATGTTCACCAACGACATCGTCGGCAGCAGCACCGCCGACGACGGCACCCGCGACCCCCGTTCGCTGCGCCTGTTCGCCGAGGGCGTGCCCACCGCCGAGTCACCGGGCGAGGGCGATGTGCGGCGCGCGGTCGGCGGCGAGAACGACTCCGCGTCCCGGCAGCTCGCCCGGTTCGTCTCGTCCGTCGCCGACAACGACGCGACCGGCATGCGCGTCCGGATCATCTACCGCCGCGACCGCTACCTGCGCGGCGGCGACCACATCGGCTACCTGGAGCAGGACTACCCGGCCGCCCGCTTCACCGAGCCCCACGAGGACTTCGCCCACCAGCACCAGGACGTCCGCGTCGAGGACGGCAAGCAGTACGGCGACCTGCCCGAGTTCTGCGACTTCGCCTACATCGCCCGCGTCGCCAAGGTGAACGCCGCCGCGCTGTGGTCGCTCGCGCAGGCGCCCGGGACGCCGAAGAACGCCCGCGTCCGCACC
This sequence comes from Actinomadura sp. KC216, assembly GCF_004348535.1. Taxonomy (GTDB): domain Bacteria; phylum Actinomycetota; class Actinomycetes; order Streptosporangiales; family Streptosporangiaceae; genus Spirillospora. The sequence continues at coordinate 3,375 of NZ_SMJX01000218.1, read as the reverse complement.
AGCGAGCTCACCAACGACACCGAGCTGGTCTGGGACCGCGGCACCGAACCCGACCTCGCCGGGTACGAGGTCGTGTGGCGGGAGACGACCAGCCCCGACTGGACGCACGTCATCCCCGTCGGGAACGTCACCGGGGTCAGGATCGACCTGTCCAAGGACAACGCGTTCTTCGGCATCCGCGCCGTCGACCGCGACGGGCATCGCAGCCCCGTCGCGTTCCCCGTCCCGGGCTGAGCCGACCTAGTGTGACGGCGCGTCGAGGAGGAGCGCGAAGCCGTCGTGGAGGCGCGCCATGCCGAACTCGAAGAGCTGCTCGTAGGAGAAGTCGAAGGTCTTCTCGTCGAGATCGGCCATGGTCGGGAAGGCGCCGCTGCTCAGGACGCGTATCAGCGTCGGCGACTGCTGCTCCCAGAACTCCTCGCTGCTGAGGCCCGTCCGCGCCTCGGCGCGCAGCTCGCTGATGTGGCTGCGCGCCAGGGCGTGGACGAAGTCGTACTGGATGCCGATCATCATCATCAGCGTCCGGTCGTCGGGGCCGAAGGCGCGCATCCGGCCCATGAGGCTGTCGAGCCCGCGCAGGGTGTTGGGACCGAGGAGCGGACGGCTCTGGTCCACGAACGGGTACCAGGGATGGTCCATGCAGAGCCGCCAGTGGCCGCGGGCGTCGGCGGCCATGACCTCGCGCCAGCCGCCCGCCTCCACCTCGCCCCCGCACTCATGCGCGGCGGAGGGCGTGACGACGTAGTCGAGCATGAGGTCCAGCAGCTCGCTCTTGCCCGGGACGTAGCGGTACAGCGACATCGTCCCGACGCCCAGATGGGTCGCGACGCGGCGCATCGACAGCGCTTCGAGCCCCTCGGTGAGGGCGATCCCGTCGGCGACCTCGACGGCCGCCGCGACGATCCGGTCGACGCTGAGCCCGGGCGGGCGGCCGCGCGCCGGGCGGGCCCGGTCGCCCCACAGCAGCTTCAGGCTGCGTCCGAGGTCGCGCTCGTCGCCGTGCTCCGTTGCCATCGTGCGTCCTGCTCTTCCCGTGTGCGGCGCCGCCCGCCGCTGCCCGGGACATGACGCTATCGCGTGGGTTCTGCTCGACTTCGAGTATAGTGTACGCTAATTTGCGTAGGGCATACGCGAAATGGGAGGCGGCATGCCGGACAACGCGATCCTCGCCGAGGGGGTCCGCAAGAACTATGGAGAGAAAAGGGCACTGGACGGCTTCGACCTCGCCGTGCCGAGCGGCATGGTCTACGGGCTGCTCGGCCCGAACGGCGCGGGGAAGACGACCGCCGTGCGCATCCTGACCACGCTCGTCCGGCTGGACGGCGGCCGCGCCGAGGTCGCCGGGCTGGACGTCGCCACCCGGCCCCGGCACGTGCGCCGCCGGATCGGGCTCGCGGGCCAGCACGCGGCGCTGGACGAGGTCCTGACCGGACGGCAGAACCTGCGCATGTTCGGCCGCCTGTTCCACCTGGGCAAGAAGCGCGCCGCCGAGCGCGCCGAAGAGCTGCTGGCCCGCTTCGACCTGATGGACGCCGCCGACAAGGGCATCAAGGAGTACAGCGGCGGGATGCGCCGCCGCCTCGACCTCGCGGCCAGCATGATCCTCGCGCCGGACGTCCTGTTCCTGGACGAGCCGACCACCGGCCTCGACCCGCGCGGCCGCAACGAGGTCTGGGACTCGGTCCGCTCGCTCGTCGCGCAGGGCACGACCGTCCTGCTGACCACGCAGTACCTGGACGAGGCCGACCAGCTCGCCGGGCGCATCGCCGTCCTCGACCGCGGCAAGGTCATCGCGGACGGCCCGCCCGAGTCGCTGAAGCGCCTCATCGGCGGCGACCGGATCGAGGTCGTGGTCAGCGACCCGGCGAACCTGTCCGCCGCGGGGGCGATCGTCGCGCGCGTCGCGTCCGCCCAACCGGAGGTCGAGGAGGCGGCGGCGCGCGTGCACGCGCCCGTCACCGAACGGGTGGCCGCGCTGACCGAGGTCGCCCGGACGCTCCAGGACGACGGCATCGGCGTCGAGGACATCGCGCTGCGCCGCCCCACCCTCGACGAGGTGTTCCTGCGCCTCACCGGCCACCGCGCCGAGAGCGAACCATCGGACAAGGGCAAGGAGAAGGCGAACAAGAAGGAGAAGGTGACATCGTGACCGTCCAGGCCAAGACCACCGCCGATGACGACGCGCTCGGCGCGCGGCTCTACTGGGCGGCGGCCGACTGCTGGACGATCGTCCTGCGCGGCCTGACCCACTACGTCCGGCAGCCGAGCAACATCGCCTGGCAGCTCGGGTTCCCGATCGTCTCCGTCCTGCTGTTCGGCTACGTGTTCGGCAGCGCGATGTCCGTCCCGGGCGGCGGCGACTACCGCGAGTTCCTGATGCCGGGCATGTTCGGCATGACGATGGCGATGGGATTCATGAACACCGCGTACGCCGTCGTGTACGACAGCTCCCGCGGCGTCACCGACCGGTTCCGGTCGATGCCGATGTCGCCGTCCGCCGTCGTCACCGGGCGCGGCGTCGGCGACCTGATCGGCGCGTCCCTCGACCTCGTCGTGCTGGGGCTGACGGCGCTCGCGATCGGCTGGCGCTCCAGCGGCGGCCTGCTCGACACCCTCGCCGGGTTCGGGCTCCTCCTGCTGCTGCGCTTCGCGCTGATCTGGATCGGCGTCCTGCTGGGCCTGCTGGTCCCCAACGAGGAGGCGGCCGGAAGCCTGTTCGCGATCGCCTTCCCCTTCGCGATGATCTCCAGCGCGTTCGTGGCGCCGTCCCTCATGCCGGACTGGCTCGGCACGATCGCGATGTGGAACCCGGTCTCCGCGACCGTGACGGCGTGCCGCGAGCTGTTCGGCAACCCGGCCGCCGTCGGCGACACCTGGATCGAGCAGCACGCCATGCTGATGTCGATCGTCTGGCCGATCGTCATCACGGCGGTCTTCCTCCCCCTCGCCGTCCGCCGCTACCAGAACCTGAGCCGCTGACGCGCCGCACCCTGTGAACCTGGGAGCGAGCCTGCACGTCGGTGATGTAGTGGCCGACAGGGGAGAGGCGGGGCGGCGTGCAGGCTTGGCTCAGCGTGGAGGGACCGCCGGACGGGGACGAGCTGACCTCCCTGTACCGGTGGCTGTCGCAGGACGCGGACGTCCGCCGGGACGCGAAGGTGACGGTCGTCCCCGCACCTTCGCAGCCCGGCGACATGGGCGGCGGGCTCGAACTGGTGAACGTCGTGCTGAGCAACGGCATCGCGCTCAGCAGCCTCGTCGTCGCCGTGGTGTCCTGGGTCGGGTCACGGCGATCGTCGCGTCCGGTGGTGCGGATCGAGTACGACGGCGTGTCGGTCACCATCGACGCCGACTCCCCGGACGCGGCCAAGGACG
>NZ_SMJX01000217.1 GCF_004348535.1 Actinomadura sp. KC216 | reverse complement strand
ACCTCCTGGACCTCCTCGACACCCCCGTCGACGAACTGCTCGGCGACGACTGGGACCACCGCCCCCCGCATCCGACCCTCATCGGCGTGGACGGCAACGACGAAACGGTCTGGATCGACATACTCCGCCACGGTACGGGCAACCGGCTCGGGCTGATCTTCGGTCCGAGAGCCGATCGCGACGCCCTGCTCCGGACAATCGTGCTCAGCCTCGCCCTCACCTATTCGCCGAGCACGGTCACCTTCTCATTCGTCGATTTCTCTGGCGGTGCTTCCTTCGTCGGCCTGGGGAGCCTCCCCCACGTCGCCACAGCGGTACACACGACATCAACGGACTCATCGCTGATGAGCCAATTGCCGTGGGTACTGGAAACCGAGCGAAGGCGCCGCGAGACCATCCTCCAGGCGGCCGAGGTCGCAACGTGGGATGACTACCAGGCTGCTATCGCCAACGGGCGGTCGCTCGACCCGCTGCCCGCCCTGATCGTGATCCTCGACAATGCGGAGCCGCTCTTTGAGGCGCGGCACGACATGCTCGAACCCATCGTCAGCCTCTGCGAAGCAGGACCAGCTCAGGGAATCCTGTTCATCCTCTCCTCTCCGGAAGCTTCTCCACTGTCGCCGCGCCTGGCCCAGCTCACTGGATGGCGTGCCGATTTCCCCGCAGCGGAGGATGGCGTCAACTTCGCCTCCCTCCGAACCGAACAGAAAACCCATTTCAGCCTCCGGACCGCACGGATCTCTCTCGATGTGAGCGATCCCATCGTGGAACGGATGCGTCAGCGCGGTCCTCGGGCAAGCAGGCTCCCGTGGCGGACGGAGCCCCCGACAAGCCCGGCTCCGACCCACATGGCGCCGCGACCTGACATCGCCCCGGAAACCGACGTGCTGAGACTGAACGGCGGCCCGAACGGAAGATTCGAGGAGAGTTGGGATCGTCCCGCGTCCGAGCCCCGGGAACCGGCCATCGGCTATGACGCTGATGGAAACGCCGTCAGCCTGCACCCGCTCGATCTTTCGTCGGGTCTTCCGCATGGGCTGGTCGTGGGCGAGACCGCGGCTCGGCAACGGGTCGTCCGGGCCATTGCGCTCGCGCTCGCCGCGACTTCCTCTCCCTCGGAAGTCATCATCGCCTTCGCGGGACTGGGCGAGCATCCACTCGGGGATCCCATCGCGCTGCCGCATGTCGTCTACTCCGAGGACGAATTGCTGGGCCGACCCGAGAAGCTCCAGGAGTTCCTCAGATTTCTCACGGATGAGCTCGATGCGCGGGCCGCAGAGGGAGCGCCCGAAAGCATGGTGGAGGAGCTCCTCTCCCCGGACGCGCCGAGACCGCCCGTGAGCCCGCCGCGGCTGCTCGTGGTGGCGGACATTTCGCTGACCTTTCCGTCCAGCAGGCGTGAGGTGGGCGAAGGGCTCCTCGCACTCGCCCAGCGGGGCAAGGCCCTCGGTGTTCAACTGCTGCTGTCCTCGACCAGCGTGGAGAACACCACGATGTGGGATCGGTTTCGGCCGCTCCTCGAATGGCGGATCGCGGCGAGCCTCCTGCCGCCCGCCGAACTTCAGCGCGTCCTCGGACAGGCGAACCTTCCCTTCGCGGACGAGCGGACGGCGTACCTCCTGGTAGGAGGCGAGGCCCCGCGCCCGTTCATGGTGGCGGCAGAGCCCTCCGCATCCGCCCTCGATGACTTCCTCGAACGCGCGAGGACCAGGTTGGAACTCCAACTCCGCAATGACGGGCTCGCCGAACTCCGTGCGCGGCTCAGCGACACAATGGCCGAGTACGAGGAACGGCCCGAACCGGTCGTGCACACGCGGATTCCCATCGGCGTGGAGGCCGACACCGGAGAGCCCGTTCTGGTGGATTTCACCGCCGGTCGGCATCTGCTGATCTCCGGCCCGCCCGGCTCGGGACGGACGAGGCTGCTCCAGTACCTGCACCGGGAGATCGAAACCCACACCGACGCGCTGATCAACACCCTGGAGGGCAACGACCGCATTTCCTGGGAGCCCGAGGAAACGGATTCGGGAGGAGGCGACGACTCGCGCGCCGTGGAGATCGGCCGCCATCTCCGGGAGGCCGTCCAGGGGCTTAATCGGCATGGTGCCGCCGGGTGGGGTCGCGAGTTCTATCTGTTCGTGAGGAACCGCAGGTGGTCGCCCAAGGACGACCCGCTTTCACGGCTCCTTCCCCTTCTCGGCCCGCGTTTCGGGGCGGGGCTCCATCTGGTGGTCTCCCGTTCGCAGACCAGCGAGGGCGAGCCCGCGGATCCTCTGGTCCAGGCGCTGCGTCTCGCCGACGCTTCGGTGCTGCTGACGGGAAGCACGGACTGCTGGGAAGCCGATCTGTGGGGCCTGCCCTCCGACCTGCGCGGGCCGCTCCCGCAGGGGTATGGCGTGCTGGCGCGCAGTGGCCGCTGGCGGAGTGTCCGGCTGCAGATGCCCACCTGAGGCGTATTGGATCGGACGGTCCAGAACGTGTTACCTTGAGCGCATGGCGCGGCCGAGGAAGTTCGAGGAGGAGCGGGCGGTCGAGGCCGCCATGCGGGCGTTCTGGGCGGACGGCTACGAAGCGACGTCCACGCAGGAGCTGTGCAACGCCACCGGCCTCGGACGCAGCAGCATCTACAACACCTTCAAGAGCAAGCACGACCTGTTCGAGAAGGCCCTCGCCCGCTACATGGACATCAAGACGTCCAACATCATCCAGGTCTTGGAGGACGGGGGCCGCCCGGTGCGCGAGCGCCTGCGGACGATCCTGGAATGGGCCGTCGAGCCCGAGCCGGGCGATCCGGCCGGATGCCTGGTCGTCAACACGATGGTGGAGATGGCGCCGCGCGACGAGGCGATCGCCGAGCGGATCGCGCGGGACGAGCGGCGGCGGCTGACGGCGCTGACCGCCGCCGTCAAGGAAGGCATGCGGACCGGGGAGATCGACCGGAGCAAGGACGCGCGGGCGCTGGCGCACTTCATCGTCTCGACGGTCAGCGGCATGCGGGTCGTGGCGCGCGGTGGCGCCGGCAGGAGCACGCTGACCTCGATCGCCGACACGGCCATGGACGCCATCTGAGCCGACCCGGCGGGCCTCGGCCCGCCTTTTCCACGACCGAATTTTGAACTGAACCGTCCAATACAGGGAGGCGAGAACCGATGCCACTGGCCGTCTTCGTGCTCGGGATGGCGATCTTCGCGCAGGGGACCTCGGAGCTGATGCTGGCGGGGCTGCTGCCCGGCATGGCGGACGATCTCGGCGTGTCCGTCCCGCAGGCAGGGCTGCTGATCTCGGCGTTCGCGATCGGGATGCTCGCCGGTGCGCCGGTGCTCGCCGTCCTGACGCTGCGCTGGCCGCACCGGCGCGCCCTGCTGGCGTTCCTCGCCGCGTTCGCCGTGACCCACGTGATCGGCGCGCTGACGTCCGACTACTGGGTGCTGTTCGCGACGCGGGTCGTCGGCGCGTTCGTCTATGCCGGGTTCTGGGCGGTGGCGGCGGCGACGGCGATCGGGCTCGTCCCGGCGAACGCGCGCGGGCGGGCGATGGGGATCGTCGCGGGCGGGCTCACGGTCGCGGCGATCGTGGGGCTCCCGGCCGGGACGGTCATCGGGCAGCATCTCGGCTGGCGGGCGGCGTTCTGGGCGGTCGCGGCGATGTCGGTGGCCGCGATGGCGGGGGTGGCGGCGACGGTCCCCGCCGGGCGCTCGGAACGCGAGGCCCCGCGTATGCGGGACGAGTTGCGCGCGGTCGCCGTCCCCAGGCTGTGGCTGCTGTACGGGACGATCGCCCTGGCCACGAGCGGGCTCATGGTCACGTTCAGCTATCTGGGCGCCCTGCTGGAGGAGACGACCCGCATCGCGGAGGCGTGGGTGCCCGCGGTGCTGGCCCTGTACGGGGCGGGCGCGCTCATCGGCATCACGGCCGGCGGGCGGACGGCCGACGCGCGGGGCGTCCCGACCCTGTACGCGGGGTTCGGCGGGCTCGTCCTGGTGTCGGTGGGGCTGGCGCTGGTCGCCGAGTCGCCCGCGCCGACGGTGGCGCTGGTGTTCCTGCTGGGCCTGGTCGGGTTCGGGACGAATCCCACGCTCAACTCGCGGGCGTTCGGGATCGTCGAAGGCTCGGCGACGCTGGTCGCGGCCGGGAACGTCGTCGCGTTCAACGTCGGGATCACGGCCGGTCCGTGGCTCGGCGGGCGCGCGATCGACGCGGGCGCCGGGCTCGCGTCCACGGCGTGGATCGGGGCCGTTCTGGGCGTGCTGGCACTGGGTGCGGTCGCTCTCGCCCACACCCGCGACCGGACGGTCACGTCCGCCGAAGCCCGGCCGCGTCCGAAGGTGAACGCCTGAACAGGAGGCCGGAGGGTCGGCGCGGGGAGCTCACCGCGCCGACCCGGTCCGTGGCGGTCCGACCGTCAGGCGGTCAGGAGCAGGAGTCGGCCGGGAAGCTCCACAGGGCGCGCTTGCGAGCGTGCTCGGCGATCGTCCAGATGCGGTGCTGGCCGCGGTAGCAGGACAGGTCCTCGGGGCCGTGCGAGATGGTGCGGTGGCTGACGCGGCCCCACTCCATCCAGTCCATGGACGTCGTGAGGAGACGTCCGCGCTTCTGGCCCCTGCCCTGGGTGAACCACCAGCGGCCCTTCGTCCTGACGCCGCCCTGGATCCTGTCGCCCGGCAGGCCGGCGGCCCAGTCGGCGCGGACGGTGCCCGACCCGGACAGCCCCCACAGCGGCCAGGTGACCACGCGCCCGCGCGGCGCCTTCGGCTTGCAGTACTCGCCCGCGATGAGGACGTGCCGCCACGTCGTGCGGTCGATGGCGACCCATGACATGCGCAGCGGGCCCGAGCCCCGGCATTTCCCGCCGCTGCTGCCGCGGGCGAAATGCCAGCTGCCCGTCTGTGCCATCACGTAGCGGTGGCCGTGGCCGTAGTACTTCTTGCCGTGCAGCCCGACCCGCCCCGCGTGGCCCGTCGAGCCCGCCTTGCTCTTGCCCAGGTCGAATATCTGCCGCACGTCGAATTCGCGGACGCCGTGGCGCGTGTCCGCCACGTATAGCTTGGGGCCGTACCAGGCGATGCCTCCTGCGTGGACGTCAACGTCGGTGTAGGTCGGCCGCCCGCCCTTCATCGTTGGGTAGACGAGCAGGACGTGCCGGTACGTGCGCTTGGCGGGGTTGACGAACGTCAGCCTGACCTTGCCGCCGTCGTGCCAGGACACGAGCAGGGGCCTGCCGCCGCCCGGCGTCCGCTCGCCCGCCACCGCGTCCGAGATGCTCGTGACGCCCTGCGGGACCCATTTCCCGGTCGCGCTGTCCGCCCGGTCGAAGCAGTACACGAGGGAGCGGGCGGGCACGGCCGCCGGCTTCCCGCAGCCGCGGCCGAGCCGACGCTGACCGGACGCGTTGAGCAGCTCGTCGACGCTGCTGCGTTCCAGCCTGCCGCCGAGCGCGCGGAGCGGGCCGCCGCGGTCGGAGCCACGGCGCAGATCGAAGTCACGGAGATTCGGGGCCGCCACGGCCGCCGACGAAAACGCGGGCGGCGCGGACGCCTGCGCGGGCGGCACCTGGACGAGGCTCGCCGCGAGCGCGGCCAACGGGACGGCCACCACGGCCGCCGCACCGTCCCGGCGGCGGCGAGGGATGGTCACTGTACGCTGAGTGATGGTCACATTCCGCAACGTAACCCGGCTTGGGGCCGGCCCCGGTGAACGGATGACCTTGGAAGATGCAACTTAGTTTTCGCGCACCATTACGTCGCGCGAGTGAACCACCGGCCCGCCCCAGGCGTCGCCCACGAGGCGGCAAACACGGAAACGGCGGACGGGACGGCCCGGAGGCCGCCCCGTCCGGTAAATCCCCCTATCTAGCGAGCTTGCACGTCCCGGTGTCGGACTTCGACGGGTCGCTCTCGGAGATCGCCGTCAGCTGCAGGGACGCCCGCCGGTGGTAGGGGCCCGGCTCGGGCTTGGCCCACACGTCGACCTGGGTGGCGCCCTTCGCCTTGGCGGTGGCCAGCTCGTTCGGCAGCCAGGTCGTCCAGCCGCCGCCCGGCACGCCGGCCTTGAGCCGGAACACGTCGGAGCCGTAGTAGCCGGTGCCGCCGTTGCCCTTGTTCTGGAGCGTCACCGTGCACTTCATCCAGCCGGAGCCGGTCGGCCGGGCCTGGCCGTTGCCGAGCTGGACGCCGCGACGCTGCGGGCCGGCGCCGTCCAGCGACCGGATCGCGACCGTGTACGACAGGACGCCCTTGCGGTCGCGCTCCAGGTCGAGGACGTAGAAGTGCAGCCGGTTGGCCTCGTCGACGTACTCGTACTCGCTGCCGGAGTTCGTCCCCGCGTGGAACAGGGCGTCGGACAGCTGCCGGTAGTCACCGATCGTCATCTTCTTCGGGGTGCCGTCCGGCAGGACGAAGTCGACCTTGTCGATGTCCTGCGGGTTGGCGTCCTTCACCCAGATGAACGGGGCGTCGTCCTTGTCCTTGGTCTTCGCGAGCAGGACGCCGGAGTCCGGGGTGAAGGAGTCGGTGCCCATCCGGTCGACGACTTCAAGCGTGTAGTTGTCGTAGCCGCCCTCGTCGCACAGGGGGTCGGTCTTGGGGTCGCACTTCGGGCTCTTGTCGCCGCCGGCGCCGAGCTTGAGGTTGATGCCGGTCAGGCCGCCCTTGCCGGGCACGACGGCCCGGGCCGTCACCCGCGCGACGACCGTGCCGGACGAGGCCAGCCCCTCCCGGTCGAGTTGAAGCACGTGGTTCGGGTCGACCATTTCGAGCTTCAGCTTGTTGCGCAGCATGTGCTGGGCGCCCATGGAGCCGCCGCCGGTCGCCGGGATCGTCCACCGGCTGTGGGGGCCGCCGGGCCCGTTGAACGTGCCGCGGCTGAGCATGTCCCAGATGCCGCTGTAGGCGCGGCGCGGCGGGTTGCTGTACGGGTTGTTGTAGTTGTCGGCGATGCCGAGGATGTGGCTGAACTCGTGGGCGAAGACCGACATGCCGGAGCTCTCCGCCTGCGTGGACGACTCGCCGAAGATGGCGTTCGGCCAGATGGTGGAGCCCGCCTGCCAGGACGTCCAGGGGATGTACCGGGTGCGCACCCAGTTCGTCAGGCCCGGGTCGCCCGGACCCCATTCTGCGGGCACGTTCTCCTTCGTGCCGAACTTCATCTCCCCGAACTCCTGCCAGGTGGACGACTCGTCCTGCCCGGCGCTGAGGAAGAACACGAAGTCGAACTTCTTCGCCGTCTCCTCGCCGACGTCGGCGATCCAGGCGGCCCGCGCGTCCTTGCGGAGGTCGCGGTTGCACGTGTCGCCGGCGGGGCAGCCCGTCCCGCCCTGCATGCCGTCCACGCCGTACTCGTGGTCCTTGGCGGGCATCTGGTAGGCGCCGAACCCGGTGAGGTTCACGCCGAACCGGCCGCCGGAGTCCTCCATCCAGTACTCGTGGAGGGTGTGGCCGCGGTTGAGCTCGTTCGGCTTGTTGAGGAAGTCCTCGTAGAACTTGGCGACCTTGTCGCGCGGGACGTCCCCGACGCCGACCGGATTGCCGAAGATCGTGGAGTTCTTCGGCTGCGTCACCACGAACGGCTGGTTGGCGTAGTCGACCAGCACGACGGCGCCGTTGAAGGTCTTGACCGAGCCCTTCTTCGACGGGTCGGCCCAGTTGGTGCCCGGGATCTTCTTGTAGTCGTCCCAGGTCATCGTCTCGGGCATCTCGAAGTTCTGCGGGTCGATCGGACGCGGGGCGCCGTGCGCGAAGCTGTGCGGGGACGGCTGGGCGCGCTGCCACGGCTGCGTCTGCGGCCAGTGCCGCATCTGCCACGGGTTGGCGGTGGGTTTCGGGATGGGCGGACTCGGCGGCGCGGCGGCGGCCGGTAGGGCGGCGAGCCCCACGACCAGCCCGATCGCCGCCGCGGGAACCACCAGCATGTTCTTGGCGCGCATGTCTCCCCTGCCTCAGGTGGGTTGCGGGGAGAAGGTAAAGAGAGGGGGATACGCCCGGCTATGGCCGACTTAGCCGATCTTGTGACGTAAGGCATGGCATGTCGGACAATTCGTCCAGGTCAGGGCACCGGACGCCGGTCTGGCCGGGATGTGCCAGCCCGGTCGAGGCGATCATGCCGGACGCTCGGCGGCTCACCGCGACGGCGCGTCGATGGGGCGGCCGATCAGCCGGGAGAGGACGATCGCCGTCTTCGTCGCCGTGATGTTGTCCTCGCGCCGCAGCCGTTCGAGCGCCTGCTCCAGGTGCTGGATGTCACGGGCCCGCACGTGCACCAGGGCGCTGGCGTCGCCGCTGATCGTGTACGCCGCCACGACCTCCGGATGCCCCCGGACGCTTGAGTAGATCTCCTCCGGGGACGTCGCACCCGTGCAGAAGATCTCGATGAACGCCTCGGTCGTCCAGCCGAGCGCCGCCGGGTCGACGACGGCCGCGAAGCCGGTGATGACGCCGTCCGCGCGGAGCCGGTCGACGCGCCGCTTCACCGCCGGAGCCGACAGCCCGACCTTGTCCCCGATCTGCGCGTACGAGGCCCGCCCGTCCTCCAGGAGCCGTGCAACGATTCGACGGTCCAGCTCGTCAAGACGCAACAAATAACACCCCCGAAGTCGGTTTTCGTCATTGGTCGACGGTCGATCCCGAACATACGCTGGATATCGGACCGGCGGCCACCCGACCCGCCCGGCCCCTTCCCTCCAGGTACCGGACCGCCGTCCGGTGTTCCAGCCATGCCCGGGCCCCGACCGGCCGGGCCGAGCCGTGAAGGAGCGTCGTGACGCCGACCCAGAAGCCGCCCGCGCGGTCCGCCGAGCTGCGGGCGCTGTCCGACGAGCACAGCGCCCACAACTACCATCCGCTCCCGATCGTGATCGCCGAGGCCGAGGGCGTGTGGCTCACCGACGTCGAGGGGCACCGCTACCTCGACATGCTGGCCGCCTACTCCGCGGTGAACTTCGGGCACCGGAACCCGCGCCTCACCGAGGCCGCCAAGCGGCAGATGGACCGCGTCACGCTGGTGAGCCGCGCGTTCGACCACGACAACTTCGGGCCGTTCGTCACCGAGCTCGCCGAGCTGTGCGGCAAGGACATGGTGCTGCCGATGAACAGCGGCGCCGAGGGCGTCGAGACCGCCCTGAAGACCGCCCGCAAGTGGGGCTACGAGGTCAAGGGCGTCCCGGCGGACCAGGCGAACATCGTCACGTTCGAGGGCAACTTCCACGGCCGCACCACCACGATCGTCAGCTTCTCCACCGACGCCGACGCCAAGGACTCCTACGGCCCCTACACGCCCGGCTTCCGCACCGTCCCGTACGGCGACGTCGAGGCGCTGAAGGCCGCGATGGACGGCTCGACCGTCGGCGTGCTGATCGAGCCGATCCAGGGCGAGGCGGGCGTGAACGTCCCGCCCAGCGGGTTCCTGCGCGCGGTGCGGGACCTGTGCACCGCGAACGGCACCCTGATGATCGCGGACGAGATCCAGTCGGGCCTCGGCCGCACTGGCGCCACCTTCGCCTGCGAGCACGAGGACGTCATCCCGGACGTCTACATCCTCGGCAAGGCCCTCGGCGGCGGGATCCTGCCGGTCTCCGCGGTCGTCGCGGACGCCGACATCCTCGGCGTGTTCCGGCCTGGCCAGCACGGCTCCACGTTCGGCGGCAACCCGCTCGCCTGCGCCATCGGCCGTGAGGTCGTCGCGATGCTGAAGACGGGCGAGTACCAGGAACGGTCCAGGACGCTCGGCGCGCACATGCACGAGCGCCTCGGCCGGCTGCCCGCCGACATCGCCCGCGAGGTCCGCGGGCGCGGCCTGTGGGCGGGCGTGGAGCTCCACGGCAAGGCCCGTCCGGTCAGCGAGCGCCTCATGGAGCTCGGCGTCCTCGTCAAGGAGACGCACGAGACGACGCTCCGCCTCGCCCCACCGCTCACCATCGAGCGCGAAGACCTCGACTGGGCCCTCGACCAGCTGGAGGTCGCCCTCAAGGGCTAGTGTCCGGCCCGTTGGTCAGAGCAAACCCGAATCTCGTCAAAGACTCGCCCCTCCATCCGCCCGGCGCGGGCGGCGGGCCCGGCCCGGCGTGCAGGCTGGGCGGATGCTGCGGAACAGGAGTAGGCGCCAGGTCATCATCGGGTGCGGTGCGGTGGCGCTGGGCCTCCTGCTGCTCGTCGGAGGCGGCCTCTACCTGCTGCAGCGCACCTACGACGGGGACGTGCGGCGCATCGCCGGGGCGCTGCCGTCGCGGGGCGGGCGGCCCGCGCCCGGCGGGGGCGGCGAGAACTGGCTGCTGATCGGGTCCGACCGGCGTGCGGACATCCCCTCGATGGGCGCGCGGGCCGACGCGATCATGCTGGTGCACCTGTCCGGGCGCGGCGACCGGGTGTCGGTGATCGCGATCCCGCGGGACGGGTGGGTGCCCGTCCCCGGGCACGGCACGACGAAGATCAACGCCGCGTTCGCGTTCGGTGGGCCCGCGCTGCTGATCAGGACGGTGGAGCAGCTCACGGGCGTCCGCGTCGACCACTACGCGGCGCTCGACTTCGGCGGCTTCGTGCAGATGACCGACGCGCTCGGCGGCGTGGACGTCACCGTCACCAAGACGACCTACGATCCGAAGCACGAGCGCACCTGGCAGGCGGGCCGCCAGCACCTGGACGGCGTCGAGGCGCTGGACTTCGTCCGGCAGCGCTGGAACCTCCCGGACGGCGACCTCGACCGGATCAAGCGGCAGCAGGCGTTCCTGCACGCCCTGGCGGAGAAGGCGCTCGGCACCCGCAACCCGATCAAGATCGACCGGTTCATCCGGGCGGCGACGCGGTCGGTGACCGTGGACGACTCCGTGACATCCGGCACACTGCGCGGGCTGGCGAACCGGCTGCTGCGGACGTCGACCCGGGAGTACCTGACCACCCCGGTCGCGGGGACGGACCGGCGGGGCGAGCAGAGCGTCGTGCTCCTAGACGACGCGGGCGCGCGGGAGCTGTTCACGGCCGTCCGGAACGACCGGGTCGGCGAGTACGTGGCCCGCAGCGGCGCGGGCAACACGGTCGACGCCGTCCGCTGATCCCCCGCCGACGGGCCGGGAGCCAGGCGACATGTTCGGACATAGTCCGACGTGATCGATGTCGTCCCCATGGATTAGTCTGACCGGGCACCGGACCGCCGGCGACACGCCCGCCGAAGGGCGAGTGGGAGCCCCGGCCCGAAGGCCGGAGTTTCCACGGGGGGTCGTTCATGAGCAGATGGCGCGGACATCCCTGGGCGATCCTGCTGACGCTCTCGCTCGGCTTCTTCATGACGCTGCTCGACCTGACGATCGTGAACATCGCGATCCCGAGCATCACCGAGAAGCTGGACGCCTCGCTCGACCAGGTCCTGTGGATCATCAACGCCTACATCCTGGTGCTGGCCGTGCTGCTGATCACCGCGGGCCGGCTCGGCGACCTGTGGGGCAAGAAGAACCTGTTCATCACCGGTGTGGCGCTGTTCACGCTGGCCAGCCTGGTGTGCGGGATCGCACAGGACCCGGCGCAGCTCATCGCCGCCCGCGCCGTCCAGGGTCTCGGCGCCGCGCTGCTGATGCCGCAGACCATGTCGATCATCATCGGGGTGTTCCCGCCGGACCGGCGCGGCACCGCGCTCGGCGTCTGGGGCGCGGTGGCGGGGGTGTCCACGATCGCCGGGCCCACGCTCGGCGGGCTGCTGGTCACCCATCTCGACTGGCGGTGGATCTTCTTCGTGAACCTGCCGATCGGCGCGCTCGTGCTGGCCATGGCCGTGCCGATCCTGCCCGGCCACACGCCGGGCGTCCGGCACAGGTTCGACCTGACCGGGGTGCTGCTCGCGTCCGCCGCCCTGTTCTGCGTGACGTTCGCGCTCACCGAGGGCCAGAAGTTCGAGTGGAACGCCGTCATCTGGGGGCTGATCGCCGCGGGCGCCGTCCTGTTCCTGGTGTTCGCCGCGCACCAGCGCACCCGGCAGGACGAGGAGCCGCTCGTCCCGTTCTCCCTGTTCAGGGACCGCAACTTCACGATCCTCAGCATCGTCGGCGCGGCCGTCTCGGTCGGCATGATCGGCATGGTCCTGCCGCTGACGATCTACCTGCAGTCGGTGCTGGGGTTCAGCGCCCTCAAGGCGGGGCTCGTGCTGGCGCCGTCGTCGGTGATGTCGATGTTCCTGGCGCCCGTCGCCGGGCGGCTGTCCGACCGCATCGGCGGCAAGTACATCCTGATGGCGGGGCTCATCCTCTACGCCGCCGGGATGCTCTGGGTCGTGGCCGTCGCCGAGGTCGGCAGCGGCTGGGCGGCGTTCATCGCCCCGCTCGCCGTGGCGGGGACCGGCATCGGCTGCGTGTTCGCGCCGATGGCCACCGAGGCGACCCGGCACGTCCCGCCGCGCCTCGCGGGCGCCGCGTCCGGGGTCAACAACACGATCCGGCAGGTCGGGTCGGTGCTCGGCGCGGCGGCGGTCGGCGCGCTGCTGCAGAACCGGCTCGCGTCGTCGCTGCGGGACGAGGCGACCGCCCGCTCCTCCGCCCTGCCGCCCGATGTGCGCCCGGGATTCGTGCGCGGGTTCGCGGAGGCGGCGAAGGGCGGACTGGAGGTCGGCGCCGGGCAGAGCGGGGCGAAGCAGCAGATCCTGACCGGCATCCCGCCGAACGTGGCGCACCGCATCCACGACCTGGCCGCGCAGGTGTTCTCGCACGGGTTCGTGCACGCGATGAAGCCGGCGATGATCCTGCCGATCGGCGTGATGTTCCTCAGCGCCGTGGCCTGCCTGGCGCTGCGCGGGCACCGGTCCGGGCCGCCCACGGGCGCGGACGCGAAACCGGCGCACGCCGCCACCTGAGCGGCGGGCCGGAACGCTCTACCGGTCGGTGCGGCCCCCTCGGCCGAGGAGCCACTGCCCGGACGGCCCGGCGGGGCGGACGCGCAGGATCGCGAGGACGGCCGCCGCCAGCCCGCCGATGATGTAGACGTACCCGGCGTAGTTGGTCTTGCCGCTCAGCTCCGTCGGCATGACGAGATCGCCGCCGGGGCCCTCGTTCGACAGGACGAAGACGACGATCAGCCAGGTGAGCGCGATGATGACGGGGCCCGTCCGGCCGCCGGTCCCCCAGCCCGCGAGCCGCACCGCGGCGAACAGCACCAGGACGAGGACGATCGACGCGACCGGCACCCGCTCGACCGTCCAGTCCTGGACGAACGAGCCGATCAGCCCGTACACGGCACCGAACAGCCCGAGCACCGCGTAGGCGGCACCGGACACGACGGCGTCGAGCGAGTCCTCCCCCGCGGGCGGGACCGGGCTTCCCGGCGCCTCGCCCGCCCCCGCCTCGCCCGGGCCGGCCGCGCCGCCCGGGCCCGCGCCGTTCGCGGGAAGGCCCTGCTTGGCGAGGCTCACCCGCGTGTCGTCGTCGTCTTCGTCCACGGGCTTCAGGGTATCGAGACGCTCAGCCGGGCGGGTCTTCCAGCCCGGCGAACAGGTCGCGCTCGCGGCGCCCGGGGCCGACCGGGCCCGGCTTCCCGGCCTGGAGGATGAAGTACTCGGTGCCGAACGCCTGCTGGCCGAGGTTGTTCGACAGCGCGAAGAACGGCCCGGCCTGCTCGGGCGCCACGACGATCTGGGTGCGGTAGGCGCGCAGGGCGGCGAGCTTGGCGGGCAGGTGCGCGCGGGCGTCCACGACCGTGGTGACCTGCCCGTCGGGCACGCCGGACCCGAGGTCGTCCAGCCCGGCGACGCGCGCGAACGGCAGCTTCGCCTCCCGCATCACGGCGATCGCGCGGGCGAGGACGGTCCGCGGCGTGGCGTAGGCGTAGAACTTCGCGACCCGCCACGGCTCGGCGCCGTCCTCGTGGGCGGGGTCGGCGGCCAGCTCGAACGCCCGCCATGCGACGCGGTGCGCCTGGATGTGGTCGGGGTGGCCGTAGTTGCCGCGCTCGTCATAGGTGACGATCACCTGCGGCCGGACGTCCCGGATCACGGTGACGAGGTCGGCCGCCGCGGTGTCGACGTCGGCGCGCCAGAAGCAGCGCGGGTCGTCGTTGGTGGGCGCGCCCATCATCCCCGAGTCGCGCCAGCGGCCCGGGCCGCCGAGGAAGCGGTGGTCGCTCACGCCGAGCGCCGCGCACGCCGCCGCGAGCTCACCGATCCGGTGCTCGCCGAGGCGGTCCTCCTTGTCGGAGGCCAGGTGGCGCAGGTCCTCCGGGATGACCTCGCCCTCCTCGCCCAGCGTGCACGTGACGAGACAGACGTGGGCGCCCTCGGCGGCGTACTTGGCCATGGTCGCCCCGGTCCCGATGGACTCGTCGTCCGGATGGGCGTGGACGAACAGGATCCGCGGCTCCTTCATAGGAAACGAGCCTACTCAGGGCACGGACCGGCGTTGATGACCGCCCTGCCCGGGCGGGTCACACCGTCCCGGACCAGCGGCTCAGGGAACGG
>NZ_SMJX01000216.1 GCF_004348535.1 Actinomadura sp. KC216 | reverse complement strand
GTGCCATGGTCAGGACGCCACGACGGGGGCCCCGGACATGACGATCCCCTCCTGGGCGAGCTCGTCCAGCGCGCGGTCGACGGTCGCCTTGCTGACCCCGGCGGTGAGGTCGAGCAGGACGGCGGTGCGCAGGCCCGCGCGGGCCGCGTCCACGGCGGTGGCGCGGACGCAGTGGTCGGTGGCGATGCCCGCGATGTCGACGGCGTCCACGCCGCGGGCGGCGAGCCAGTCGGCGAGGGGCGTCTCGTCGTCGGACACGCCCTCGAAGCCGCTGTAGGCGGCGGTCTCGCGGCCCTTGCTGAAGACGGCCTCGATCGGCGCGAGCGCCAGGTTGGGGTGGAAGTCGGCGCCCGGCGTGCCGATCACGCAGTGCGGCGGCCACGTGTCGACGAAGTCGGGCTCGGCGGAGAAGTGGTCGCCCGGGTCGAGGTGGAAGTCGCGGGTGGCGACGATGTGCGCGTACTCGGGCCGGTGCCCCGCCATGTACCCGGAGATGGCCGTGGCCACGTCCGCCCCGCCGGTGACCGCGAGGGAGCCGCCCTCGCAGAAGTCGTTCTGCACATCGACGATGATCAGAGCCTTCTTGCCCATGACCGCTCCCTGTACGAGGCACCCCGACCGAAAAGTCCGATTCATCCGCTCTCTTGTGAGACGTGGCATTCTCGGCCCGTCGCAGGATGAAAAGGGCTCAATGGGGACCGTACCCCAGCTCCGCCCGGATGTTCCTCAGTGGCGCGGGCCGCCGTTGACGAACTCGGTGGGGACCGCGGGCTCGCCCCTGGAGAGCTGCGTCGCCGTCGGCGGCAGTTCGGCGATCGCGCGCGCGTGGCGCTCCCTGGCCTCGGCGAGGGGTTCGCGCCCGACGATCTCGCCGTCCCGCACCAGTGGTATCTGCAGGACGCGGTCGCGCGGGCCGGGCGTCGGCTCGCCGGTGGAGACGGTCTCGGCGTAGGCGGCGCCGTGGCCGTCGATGCGGCGGACGGCGGTCTTGCGCCCGCCGCGGCTCGGCTTGCCGGTGGAGCGCTTGGCGACCGGGCGCATGGGCGCGTCGTCGTCGGGGCCGTCCGAGCGGGCGACGAGCTTGTAGACGAGCGACGCCGTGGGCGCGCCGGAGCCGGTCACGAGGGACGTCCCGACGCCGTAGCCGTCCACCGGCGCGGCGGCGAGGGCGGCGATGCCGAACTCGTCCAGGTCGCCGGTGACCACGATGCGGGTGCCGTGCGCGCCGAGCGAGTCGAGCTGGTCGCGGACGCGCCGCGCCACCACCCCGAGGTCACCGCTGTCGATGCGGACGGCCCCGAGCGACGGCCCGGCGAGCTCCACCGCCGTGCGCACCGCCCGCTCCACGTCGTAGGTGTCGATGAGCAGCGTGGTGCTCTCGCCGAGCGCGGCGAGCTGGGCCTTGAACGCGTGCCGCTCGCTGTCGTGCAGGAGCGTGAACGAATGCGCGCTCGTCCCGGCGGTCGGCACCCCGTAGAGCCGCCCCGCCTCCAGGTTGGACGTGGTGGCGAACCCCGCGATGTAGGCGGCGCGGGCGGACGCCACGGCGGCGCGCTCGTGCGTCCGCCGCGACCCCATCTCGATGATCGGGCGGTCCTGCGCCGCCTGCACCATCCGCGACGCGGCCGACGCGATCGCGCAGTCGTGGTTGAGGATCGACAGCGCAACGGTCTCCAGCAGGACGGCCTCCGCGAACGTCCCCTCCACCACCAGGATCGGCGATTCCGGGAAATAGCAGTCGCCCTCGGCATAACCCCAGACGTTCCCGGTGAAGCGATACTTCTCCAGCCATTGCGCGGTGGGCTCGTCCACGATGCCGTTGGAGGTCAGGTAGTCCAGCTCGGCGGCGTCGAAACGGAACCGCCCGATCGCGTCGAGGAGGCGTCCCGTCCCGGCGATGACGCCGTAGCGGCGGCCCGCGGGCAGGCTCCGCGCGAACACCTCGAACACGGCGCGCCGGCCGGCCGTCCCGCTGCGCAGCGCGGCCTGGAGCATGGTCAGCTCGTACCGGTCGGTGAGCAGGGCAGTACCGTCGTCTAGGTCCACAGGTGGAACCTTACGGCCCGCTGTGGGCACCATGGTCGTGCAGCCCGCCACACCGGTACCCCGCCACATCCGCCGGCAGCGGCGCATAGCATCGGGTGCGGTGGGCCACCGACTTCACGCAGAGAGGGAGGCGAGCGGAATGAGCGCCATGAGCACGGCGCCCGCGCCCGTCGAACTGGAGCGACCGGACGCCGACGAGGACGTCAGCGCCGACCGGCCATGGCTGGCCATCGTCTGGAACGATCCGATCAACCTGATGTCGTACGTCACGTACGTGTTCCAGGCCGTCTTCGCATATCCCAAGGCCAAGGCCGAGAAGCTGATGCTCGACGTCCACCACAAGGGCCGCGCCGTGGTCGCGAACGGCACCCGCGAGGAGATGGAGCGCGACGTGGAGATCCTCCATTCCTACGGCCTGTGGGCCACCGTCAAGCGGGACGACTGAGCCCGGATGAGCCATGTGAAGAAGACACGCGACGGCGCCGTCCGGATGCGGCTGGAGCCCGAGGAGGTCGCGCTCCTGCGCGCCCTCATGGAGCAGCTCCTCGCGCTGATCGGCGAGGCGCCCGGCAAGGACGACGAGCTCGCGTCCATGGGCATCGCCGAGAACGCCACCACGCCGGACGACCCCGTCCTGGCGCGGCTGTTCCCCGACGCCTACCGCGACGACGGCACGTCCGCGACGGAGTTCCGCCGCTACACCGAGATGGGCCTGCGCGACGGCAAGCGGGAGGCGGCCGGGATCGTGCTGGCCTCGCTGGCCGGTCCCGAGTCCGAGATCGTCCTGGACGAGAAGCAGGCGCAGGCGTGGCTGCGGGCCCTCAACGACGTCCGGCTGGCGCTCGGCACCCGGCTGGACATCACCGAGGAGTGGTACGAGGAGGCGGAGAACATGTCCCCGGACGACCCGCGCGCCCCCATGTTCGCCGCCTACGACTGGCTCACGTCGCTGCAGGAGAGCCTGGTCCGCGTCCTGTGGTGACCGTTTGGCCCGGACGGTTTCGGACTAGTTTCGAGTAGCACGGACGGGGGCGGGGCCGGGTAGCCTTCGGATCATGCTGACGATCGAACGGGCCCTGGTCGACAAGATCGTCGCGCATGCGCGCGCCGACCACCCTGACGAGGCCTGCGGCGTCATCGCCGGTCCCCTCGGCTCGGACCGTCCCGTCCGGTACATCGCGATGACGAACGCCGAGCGCTCCCCGACGTTCTACCGGTTCGACTCCCAGGAGCAGCTCAAGGTGTGGCGGGAGATGGACGACCGGGACGAGGAGCCCGTGGTGATCTACCACTCGCACACCTCGACCGAGGCGTACCCGTCCCGCACCGACATCTCCTACGCCGCCGAGCCGAACGCCCACTACGTGCTCGTCTCCACCCGCGACGCGGACGAACACGAGTTCCGCTCGTACCGGATCGTGGACGGCGAAGTGACCGAGGAAGAGGTCACGATCGTCGACTCCTACGGCTGACGGCGGCGGGGATGGCAGCGAGGGTCGTCCGGAACGCGCCCGGTAAACTGGGCGTCATGTGGACGGGTAAGCAGGGTTCGGCCGGCGCGCGGCGCCGCACCGGCTCCTCCGCCGTCCCACCCGTACAGAGCTTCCTGTTCGGGCACTCGCGCGCCGAGGTCGTCTACGACTGTCGCTGACGCGCCGATCCCGCCCCGGGAGAGGCCCGAACACGCCCCAACATGCCCGGAATCATCCCGCTGCCCGCCCGGTTGTGAGCAGGTTAGAGGGCGGGGAGCCCCGTACGACGTAGAAGGAGACCACCCGATGGCGATCGAGGTCCGGATCCCCACGATCCTGCGCAACCTCACCGACGGCGCCAAGGCCGTCGAAGGCAAGGGCGGCACGCTGGACGAGCTGTTCACCGACCTGGACGCGCGCCACCCCGGCCTGCGCGACCGGCTGGTCGACGGCAAGGGCCTGCGCAAGTTCGTCAACGTCTACCTCAACGACGAGGACGTGCGCTTTCTCGGCGGCCTGGAGACCGAGGTCTCCGACGGCGACAACGTCACGATCCTGCCCGCCGTGGCCGGCGGCTGACCCCGCGCCCGCGAGACCGAGCCGACAGAACAGAGCAGACACATGCGCTTCGACTCGCTGCTGGACTCGCTCGGCCGCACCCCGCTGGTCGGGCTGCCGCGGCTCTCTCCGTCCGCCGACGTGCGGATCTGGGCCAAGCTTGAGGACCGCAACCCCACCGGCTCGGTCAAGGACCGGCCCGCCTTCTACATGATCGAGAAGGCGGAGAAGGAGGGGCTGCTGACGCCCGGCTGCACGATCCTGGAGCCGACGTCCGGCAACACCGGCATCTCCCTCGCCATGGTCGCCACGCTGCGCGGCTACAAGATGATCTGCGTGATGCCGGAGAACACGTCCGCGGAGCGCCGCCAGCTCCTGGAGATGTGGGGCGCCCGGATCATCTTCTCGCCGGCGGCGGGCGGGTCGAACGAGGCCGTCCGGGTCGCGAAGGGGCTGGCGGAGGAGAACCCCGACTGGGTGATGCTCTACCAGTACGGCAACGAGGCCAACGCGCTCGCGCACTACGAGACGACCGGCCCCGAGATCCTGGAGGACCTCCCGACCGTGACGCACTTCGTCGCGGGGCTCGGCACCACGGGCACGCTGATGGGCGTCGGCCGGTTCCTGCGCGAGCGGGTGCCGGACGTCAAGATCGTCGCGGCGGAGCCCCGGTACGGCGACCTGGTGTACGGGCTGCGCAACATCGACGAGGGCTTCATCCCCGAGCTGTACGACGACTCCGTCCTGACCACCCGGTTCTCCGTCACCTCGGGGGACGCGCTGCGCCGCACCCGCGAGCTGCTCCAGCAGGAGGGCATCTTCGCGGGCATCTCCACCGGCGGCGCGCTGCACGCCGCGATCGGGATGGCGGCCAAGGCGGTCAAGGCGGGCGAGCGCGCCGACATCGCGTTCGTGGTCGCGGACGGCGGCTGGAAGTACCTGTCCACCGGCGCGTACGGCGGCACCCTGGAGGAGGCCGAGGCCCGCCTCGAAGGCCAGCTCTGGGCCTGAGCCGCGCTGCCCCGCCCCTCGCGGTAGAGTGCGTTCTCGAACGTCATTCTAGAAGTTTGGGAGGGTGCGGGGTGAGCGGGTTCGGTGCGGCGACCGCGGTCGAACCGGCGGGCGAGGGGCGGTACGGCGCCGTCCTGGACGCGGGTTACCTCATCGGCGAGGCGCTCAACGGCGGTTACCTCATGGCCGTCCTGGACCGCGCCGCCGTCGCCGCGTCCCCGCACGCGCACCCCGTCTCGACCGCGGTGACCTTCCACCGCGTCGCCGTGCCCGGCCCCGCCGAGGTGATCGTCGAGCCGCGCAAGGAGGGGCGCACGGCGGCCACCTTCCGGGTCTCGCTCGTCCAGGACGGCCGCACCGCGGCGGACGCGCTGATCACCACGGCCACTCTGGACCCCGCCGCCGGACTCGCCTGGACCGGCACCGCGCCGACCGGCCTGCCGCCGCTGGAGGAGTGCACCGAACCCCGGCCGCCGACCGGCGGCGGCTTCGCCGACCAGGTCGACATGCGCTTCGACCGGTCCATGATGGGCTGGCTCGACGGGCGCCCCAGCGGGCGGCCAGAGATCCGCGGCTGGTTCCGGCTCCGCGACGGCCACCGGCCCGACGCCTACGCGCTCGCGCTCGCCGTGGACGCGCTGCCGCCCGTCGTGCTGAACCTCGGCGCGCGGGGCTGGGCGCCGACCGTCGAGCTGACCTGGCACATGCGGGCCGTTCCCGCGCCGGGCTGGCTCGCCCTGCACGGCAGCGGGCGCGTCCTTTCCGACGGCTGGTTCGACGAGGACGTCGAGGTCTGGGACTCCACCGGACGGCTCGTCGCGCAGAGCCGCCAGCTCGCCCGCGCCCCCCGCGACCGCTGATCCGCGCGGCCGCTGGTCCGCGCACCGGGCGTGAGCCGAATCACCGGCGTTTCGGCCCGGCCCGCGACCGCATCAGGCGCGCGCCGCGTGAGCTGGACGGTTTTCCGCCGCATGGCGATGTGATGTCCAACGCATGTCGCGCCCGCGCGCGGCCGCGTCGCTTAGCCTTGTGCACCATGTCAGACCCATCGCGGGGGGACGGCCTCCCGACGCTCCCATCGGGATCGGCGACGCCCGGCGGCGGCACCTCGAATCCCGCGGACGACCGGGTCACACTGGTGGCGGGTGCCGACCGGACCGCCACCGACGTCAACCGGGTGCCGGCTCTCTGACCACCTGATTCCTCGGGGACCCGAAGGAGGAGTGAGCGTGCGGGTCACAGTGATCGGCTGCTCGGGGAGCTTTCCCGGGCCGGACAGCCCCGCGTCCAGCTACCTGATCGAGGCGGACGGCTACGCGCTGGTGCTCGATCTCGGCAACGGCGCGCTCGGGTCGCTGCAGCGCTTCCGCTCGCTGTACGAGATCGACGCCGTCTGCATCTCGCACCTGCACGCCGATCACTGCCTCGACCTGTGCGGTTACTGGGTGGCGCGCACGTACCGGCCGAGCGGCCCGGCGCCGCGGATCCCGGTGCACGGCCCGGAAGGCACCGCCGCGCGCATGGCCAAGGCCTACGACCTGGACCCCGAGCCCGGCATGTCCGGGGCGTTCGACTTCCGGACGCTGCGCCGCGGCCCCTACGACATCGGCCCGTTCCGCGTGACGACCGCGCTGATGCCGCACCCGGTGGAGGCGTACGCGTTCCGCATCGAGTACGGCGGCAAGACCCTCGCCTACTCCGGCGACACGGGCGCGTCGGACACGCTGGTCGAGCTCGCGAGCGGCGCCGACCTGTTCCTCTGCGAGGCGTCCTTCCTCGACAAGCCGGGCCTGCCCGCCGCGCTCCACCTGACCGCCCGCGAGGCCGGCGAGCACGCCGCCCGCGCCGGGACGGGACGGCTCGTCCTCACCCATCTGGTGCCGTGGAACGATGCGGACGTCTCGTTCAAGGAGGCCAAGGCCAGCGGCTACGACGGCCCCATCGAGCTGGCCCGTGTGGGCGCCCAGTACACCCTCTGAATCCCGCTAGGGTGTTCCGCATGGCTCGCCCCGATGATCGCGCTTACGACCAGCTCCGTCCCGTCCGCATCCAGCGCGGATGGCTCGACCACGCGGAGGGGTCGGTGCTGATCGAGTTCGGCGCGACCCGGGTGCTGTGCGCCGCGTCCGTGCAGGACTCGGTGCCCCGCTGGCGGCGCGACAGCGGCCTCGGCTGGGTCACCGCCGAGTACGCGATGCTGCCCCGCGCCACCAACACCCGCAACGACCGCGAGGCCGTCCGGGGCCGGATCGGCGGCCGCACCCACGAGATCTCCCGGCTGATCGGGCGGTCCATCCGCGCGTGCGTCGACTTCAAGGCGCTCGGGGAGAACACCGTCCAGCTCGACTGCGACGTCCTCCAGGCCGACGGCGGCACCCGCACCGCCGCGATCACCGGCGCGTACGTGGCGCTCGCCGACGCCGTCTCCTGGATGCGGGGCCGCAAGCTGCTGCGCGGCGACCCGCTCATCACGTCCGTGGCGGCGGTCAGCGTCGGCGTCGTGGACGGCGAGCCCCGCCTCGACCTCTGCTACGAGGAGGACGGCGCCGCCAACACCGACATGAACGTGGTGTGCACGGGCGACGGCCGCTTCGCCGAGGTGCAGGGCACCGCGGAGCGCGCCCCGTTCGACCGCTCCGAGCTGGACGCGCTGCTCGACCTCGCCTCCGCCGGCTGCGCCGAGCTGACCCGGCTCCAGGCCGAGGCCCTCGCCCGATGACGAGGATCGTCCTCGCGACCCACAACCAGGGCAAGGTCGCGGAGCTGGAACGCATCCTCGGCGACCTCGACATCGCCGGCCTCGACGACTTCCCCGGCGCGCCCGACGTGGCGGAGACGGAGCTGACGTTCGAGGGCAACGCGCTGCTGAAGGCCCGCGCGATCTCCGCGTTCACCGGCCTGCCCGCCGTCGCCGACGACTCGGGCCTGTGCGTGGACGCGCTGAACGGCATGCCGGGCGTCCTGTCCGCCCGCTGGTCGGGACGCTTCGGCGCCGCCACCGGCGACCGCGACGCCGCGAACCTGCGGCTCGTCCTCGACCAGATCGCCGACGTGCCCGACGACCAGCGCGGCGGGGCGTTCGTGTGCGCGGCCGTCCTGGTCGTCCCGGGCGGCGTGGAGCACGCCGTCGAGGGCCGGCTGCGCGGCACCGTGATCCGCGAACCCCGCGGGACGGGCGGTTTCGGCTACGACCCGGTCTTCGTCCCCGAGGGCGAGACCCGCACCACCGCCGAGATGCCCCCGGAGGAAAAGGACGCCATCAGCCACCGAGGCAGGGCCTTCCGCGCCCTGGCGGCCCTGATCCCCGACGCTCTCGCCTAACGGACGCGCAGGCGGACGAAGGTGCCGTCCCAGCCGGCGCGGAGTTCCATCAGGTCGACCAGGAGGCGGACGGTCCAGAGGCCGAAGCCGCGCTGGAGGGCCGAGTCGGGCGGGATGAAGCCGGTGAGCGGGCTCGGGCCGGGGCGCCAGAAGCCGTTGTCGCCGATCTCGCAGATGAGGTCGGTGCCGTCCTGCCACACCCAGAGCCCGATCGGGGGCGTGCCGTGCTGCAGCGCGTTCGCGGCGACCTCGTTCGCGGCGGTGACGAGGTTCTGCGCCCGCTGCGGGGCGAGGCCGTGCTTGACGGCGCGGTCGCCGACGAAGGCCCGCAGCGCGTGCAGGTCGTCGCCGTCGATGGGCAGGTAGTCGGCGTCGCGCGGGCGGTCGAAGCGCAGCCCGCGGTCGCAGCGGGAGCCGAACGTCACCGGGTCGACGTACTCGCCGCTGCGTTCGGTGCGCCCGGGGGACACCATCCACGGATGGGTGCGCCGCGCCTCCGCGACGACCCGGGGCGGCAGCGTCCCGGTGTCGTAGGGGCAGAGCGCGCGGGCGCCGGAGCCGTCGAACACGACGTTGATGAGGGACTCGTAGCGGATCCACTCCAGGGTCTGCCGCTCGTCCCAGCCGTCCCAGACGGGCTCGGCGAGCGCGCAGACGGTGCGCGGCAAGCTCTCCTTCACGACGTTCTGGTAGTCGCGCAGGGTGTGGACGGGATGCCGGTAGAAGTCGGCGGAGTCGAAGTACTGGATCGGCGGGGCGTCGGCCGCGAGCACGTCCCGCAGGGCGATCAGGTTGGGTTCGCGGGCCACGGCGATCACGGCCTGGTCGCGCTCCAGCCCGGACTTGAGGAACGGGATGGTGACGTCCAGGAACTCCTCGACGTCGCGGTACAGGAAGGCCCTGTGCTCTATGGTCATCGGCCGACCCCCTTCGAGCCGGAGAGCGATCCGTCGTCGCCGCGGGTGAGGCCCGGCAGCCGGTGCCAGCCGACCATCTCGATGACGCTCTCCACGCCGGGCGCCAGGCGGTCGAGCACCAGCGGCTCGCCCGCCGGCAGGACGGTGGCGTGCCGCGCCATCAGGTGCAGGCCGCCGAGGTCGATGAACGCGAGCCGGGACAGGTCCAGGTGGACGCGGCGGCGCTCCTTGCTGACCTGGGTGAGCTGCTCGGCGAACACGGCGTGCCGGGCGGCGTCGAGCTCTCCTTCGACGCGCAGGCCATCGGGTTCGAAAGTGCGCACTATCTTCAGGATCCCGTCATCGAATTCGGGGTTCACTTCCACGAGAACCTCGTGTGTGTCGCGGAGGGCGATGAGCTCTTCACGCCGGCACGCGTGCTGGTCGATCTGGCAGATCGCCATGGCCATGGTGCTCGGCGAGACGGCGTCGCCGACCCGGTGCTCGCAGCCCAGCATCTGGCCGAGGTCGGAGCGCGGCTCGGTCAGCAGCCAGCTGTAGTCGGTGGTGATGCGGACGGCGCGGAAGCCCTGGTCGAACGCCTCGTCGACCTCGCGGCCGAGGGTGTCGACCATCCTGGCGGGCGCGAAACCGCCGTAGCGGTCGAGGCAGGCGTCCTGGCGTGAGATCACCCGGAGCTGGCCGGTCCTGCGGTAGGCGTCCACGTCGATCCGGTGCCGTTCGCCGAGGCCGGGGAGCCGCTCGGGCGGCGCGTCGGTGACGTACACGACCTTCTCGTTCGTCTGCAGGCCCTCCTGGACGAAGGGCCCGATGACCCGGTCGCGCTCCTCGGAACCGCTGTAGGCCAGCCAGCCGTGATCTCCGGGCCGGACGCCGCTGACGGGGCGCTTGGCGAACCAGGGTGTGTCCATGGCCTGCCCATCCAGGTCGGTGATTGGTTCAGCGTACGCCGCCGTCGGCGTTTTGGAAGCCCAACGCATGGAGTTCCTCACGCTCCGTCCACGTCGGCGGAGGAAGGCAAGGTCAGCCGCAGGCGGACGACGCTGCCGTGGTCGCCCGTCCGGATCTGGACGACCGAGCACAGCAGCCGCACCGCCCACAGCCCGAACCGCCCGTCGGACTTGGCGGCCCGCGGGCGCGGCGGGATCAGCCCGTAGCCGCTGCCCGGCGGCCACGTGCCCCCGTCGGTGACCTCGCAGACGAAGGCGGGCTCGCCTTCGGAATCGTCCGTCCACATGCGCAGCACGATCGGCGGCTCGCCGTGCCGCAGCGCGTTGGTGACGACCTCGGTGACCGCGACGAGGAGCCGCTGGACGCCGTCCTCGGGCAGCGGTGTCAGCCGGGCGTACTCCGACACGTAGGCGCGCAGCCAGAACAGGTCGGGCCGGTCGATCTTGAAGGTGTCGGCGCCGGGCGGCGGCGGGGGCAGCGGCTCGCGGTCGCACTGCTCGCAGAAGGCCCACGGGTCGACGAACCCGGGGTTGGCGATGGCCCGCGCGCCGCGCACGGTCTCGGGATGCGTCTTGCGTGCCGCCGCGACGACGCCCGCGGGCAGCGTGGCCGCGTAGGGGCACAGCAGCGCCGCGCCGGTGCCGCGGAACGCGACGTTCAGGACGGCCTCCGCACGCTGCCACTCGGCGACCTCCAGCGGCGACCGCGACGCCCACACCGGGTCGCCGAGCACGCGCAGCCGCCGCCCCGTCCCGGCGGTGTCGTCGGCGTCGCTGAGGCAGTCGGCCAGCGTCCGGGACGGGTGCGCGTACCACTCGGACGCGTCGGCGAACTCGACCGCCGCGGCGGCGGGCCCGAGGGCCTCGCGCAGCAGCATCTCCCGCGCGGTCCCGCAGACCGCGAGAACGCGGTCACCGGCCTCCACACCGTCCCGGAGGAAGGGCAGGGCGCCGTCGAGGAGCTGGTCCATGCCGTCGTAGGGGAGCACGCGGTGCGTGAAGGAGTCGTTCACGGCGGTACCGCCGAGCATGTGGTCATGGCGTCACCGACTGTGCGGGCGGACGGACTCATCAAGCCTAGGCCGCCCGCGACCGCCTGCCGAGGGCGTTCCGCAAATACCCTGGTGGAATCTTGGAACGCCTGTCCGCAATTCCGGTGGGGGTGCGTCCCTTACCTGGTCGGACAGGTGATCAGTCCATCACTCGGCATTGACGCGAGCGTCCGACCGGAGAATGACGTTGCCGGGTCAGCCGATCAGAACGCTAAGCTGAACGCGCTTCCCGGAAGCACCGGCGGGCGTGGCGAAATCAGGTATACGCGGCAGGTTTAGGTCCTGTTGGTGGCGACACCGTGGGGGTTCGAATCCCCCCGCCCGCACTGTATTTGCCCAGGGGGCGACCCCCTGGAACCCCCGTCACGGTCGACGGACCGTTTCCCGAGCCGCTGGCGCGTCTCGCGAAACGGCCCCTCGACCGGCGGGTCGTGCGACCTCCGGCGCTGGGCGCCTCCGGCCGCACGACCCGTAACCCCGGCTTAGGTTCCGTCCAAGGTGGGTTGGACTGGGTCAGAGGTCCAGGTCGCGGCGTAGGCGGTCTACGTGGCCGGTGGCCCGGACGTTGTAGTACGCCTTCTCGATCTTGCCGTCGGGGTCGATGATGAAGGTGGAGCGGATGACGCCGACGACGACACGGCCGTACAGCTTCTTCTCGCCGTACGCGCCGTACGCCTGGAGGGTCTCGGTGCCGGCGTCCGACAGCAGCGGGAAGGTCAGGCCCTCCTTCTCCCGGAACTTGGCGAGCTTGGCCGGCTTGTCGGGGGAGATTCCCACGACCGCGACGCCCGCGGACTCCAGGTCGCCGAGGCTGCCCTGGAAGTCGACCGCCTCCTTGGTGCACCCGGGCGTCAGGGCCGCCGGGTAGAAGTACAGGATCGCGCGCCGCCCGCGCAGCGAGGCCAGCGACACCGGTTCGCCGTCGGCGTCGGGAAGCTCGAACTCGGGGGCGACGTCCCCTGGCTGCAGCCGCTCGGACACGCTGTCCGCCTTTCGCTCGGATGGTGCGTCCAACGGTACCGGCTGGGGTGTGGCGGACGCCCGGCGGGAAGACCTGCCACACTGTTCGGATCACTTCGCTGGTCATGGATTCGCCCGACACGATAAGGACACGGCATGGCTGACAGGGCCCGCGACCCGGACGCGCTGGAACGGGAGCTCCAGCTCACCCGCCAGAGCTTCGCCCGCACCATCGACGAGCTCGCCGCCCGGGTCAATCCGAAGAACGTCGCGCAGCGGGGCACCGAGCGGCTGAAGGAGGAGGCCGGTCAGGTCGCGCGGGCGGTCGGCTCGGTGGTGCGACCGGCCGAGAAGTCCGACGACGAGGAGTCCGGCGGGATCGACAAGCGCCTGGTGGCGGCGGGCATCGGCGCCGCCGTCACCGTGACCGCCCTGATCCTCTGGAACCGTAGGCGCAAGCGCCGCTGAACCTCGTCCCGGAGGCGCCGGTCCGCATGACGCGGCCGGCGCCTTTGCGTGCCGGGACGATGGTCTTGTGCGCGATGGTGCGGCGGAGCAGCTCCGCGACGCCGCGCAGCTCGGCGAGCTCGGCGCGGCACGGCGGGCAGCCGCGCAGATGCGCCGACAGCTCGTCCGCCTCGGCGCCCGGCAGCCGTCCCAGGGCGTACACGCCGAGGCCGATGCGGAACTCCCCGCAGTCCGGTCCTCCCACATCATGGAGTACGGGAGCCGGGCCCTGCCCGTTCAGCGGGACGCGTCGAGGTCGGGCTGGGTCACGGTGAAGCGGGCCTCCACGGTGGCGCGGACGATCTGCGTCGCGGGCTCCAGGTCGATCGGCTCGGGCTCCTCCGGGGCCACGCCCCCGTACGCGGCCATCATGACGGGCCTCGGCTCCTGGCGGCCGAGGCCCTCGTCCGACAGCTCGACCAGCCCGGTGAGCCGGGAGCCGAGCGCCTCGGCGTAGCCGCGGGCGCGCTCGACGGCCTCGTGCGCGGCCTGCCGCGCCGCCCGCCCGTACACCTCGCTCTCGCGCCGCAGCTCCCACTCCGGCCCGTCCACGTAGGTGCGCTCCATGTCGCCGAGCCGGGTGACCAGCTCGCCGAGGATCCCGAAGTCGCCGACCGTGATCTTGATCCAGACCGTGCCGCGGTAGGCGCGGACGTCGCCCTCGCGCCGCTTCTGCTTCAGCAGCGGCGTGATCGACAGCCCGCCCGTCTCCACCCTCTCCACGGCCTCGCCGTAGGACCTGACCAGGTCGAGGCAGCGCTGGTTGCGCTCGGTGAGCCGGTCGAGGGCGGCACGCCGGTCGGACTCCTGCGACTGGACGTGCACCGACAGCCGCGCGATCTCCGGTTCGGCCTCCAGCACCGCCTCGCCGCGAACACTGATCATGGGAGCATCGCTCATGCCCCCAACCTAGACCTCAACCGACCTTTTTGGACGGGACCTCAGCCGGGGCCACGGGTCGTGCGGCCGGAGGCGCCCAGCGCCGGAGGTCGCACGACCCGGCGGCGCAGGCGACCGGAGCGACGCCGCGCACGCCCGTGACGGGCACGACAGGCCGCAACGGCGGCGTGAGGATCGCCTGCGCCGTGACGGGGGTCGAAGGGGGTCGCCCCCCTTCACAGGAAGGTTTGGCCCTCGCCTCTGTAGGTGGGGACGGTTCGGACGATCTTGTCGTTGTCGATCAGGTGGAGGGCGGCGAAGCGTTCGCAGAGTTCTCCGGCCTTGGTGTGGCGGAACCAGACGCGGTCGCCGACGGAGAGGAGGTCGGCGGCGTGGCCGAGGAGGGGGGTCTGCACCTCGCCCGCGCCCTCTTCGCGGTCGTAGCGCAGGCCGGTGGGCAGGTACGGCTGCGGGAGGCGGACGGCGTCGCCGGGGCCGGAGGCGAGGTAGCCGCCGCCGAGGCAGGTCGCGACGCCGGGGGCGGGGCGCCGGACGACGGGGAGCGCGAACAGCGCGGCGGGGCGCCCGGTGAAGTTGGAGTACTGGTCGAACAGGTGCGGCTGGTAGAGGCCGGAGCCCGCGGCGACCTCGGTGATCGCGCGTTCGGCGGCGGTCGTCTCGACGCTGCCGGTGCCGCCGCCGTTGACGAACTCCAGGTCGGTCAGCGCCCGGACGGCCTGGACGATCGCGGCGCGGCGGCGGGCCAGCTCCAGCC
>NZ_SMJX01000215.1 GCF_004348535.1 Actinomadura sp. KC216 | reverse complement strand
GGCGGGTACTCCGACGACCCGCCCTTCTAGCCGCCGGCCGGTCATCACCGACCGCTCCGACCGCCGGACCGTTCCGGTCGGCCGCACCAACCGGCCGGAACATCGGTACACCGGAACGTCAGGGCCTTCGGAAGATCAGGACCTTCGGGCCTTCGGGCTCCGGGGCGCATCGCCGCTCCGGGCTCGACCAGCAAGATCAATGACAACGTCCATTCCCGCGTGAGCGGGGCTCTCCCAAAGGAGCACCACGATGGCGAAGCCACCTCCCCGCAAGCCGAAGAAGAAGGTTTGCGTTTTCTGCCAGGAGAAGATCTCCTACGTCGACTACAAGGACACCGGGCTGCTGCGGAAGTTCATCTCCGACCGCGGCAAGATCCGCGCCCGGCGGGTGACCGGCAACTGCACCCAGCACCAGCGGGACGTCGCCACGGCGATCAAGAACGCCCGCGAGATGGCGCTGCTGCCGTACACCAGCACCGCGCGCTGAGGCAGGGGGAAAGACGATGAAGCTCATCCTGACCCAGCAGGTCTCCGGGCTCGGCGAGCCCGGTGACGTCATCGAGGTCCGCGACGGCTACGGCCGCAACTACCTCGTCCCCCGCGGGTTCGCGATCAGGTGGACCCGGGGCGCCGAGAAGGAGATCGAGTCGATCAAGAAGGCGCGTTCGGCCCGCGAGATCGCGACCGTCGAGCACGCCAAGGAGGTCGCCGGGCAGCTCAAGGCGCTGCGGGTGACGCTGCGCACCCGCACCGGCAGCGGCGGCCGCCTGTTCGGCGCCGTGACCGCCGCCGACATCGCCGAGGCGGTTCGCGCCGCCGACGGTCCCGACCTGGACCGGCGCCGCATCGAGATCGGGAACCCGATCAAGACGATCGGCACGCACCGCGTCAGCGTGCGCCTGCACAGCGACGTCAACGCCACGATCGACGTCAACGTCGTCGAGGCCTGACGCACGTCCCGGTAGGCGCCCGCGGCACGTCCGGCGGGTGTCCACCGAACGGCCCACGTCCACGGCCCCCGCGTCCCTCCGGGCGCGGGGGTCGTCGTGCTTCTCCGCGTTTCATGTGAAACGTCCGCGAACCGCCCTGTGCTGGTCTACGTGCAACCGTCCAACTACGTTCCGTAAGTAGGACCTTGCGGGATGAAGGGGGGACGGTGGTGAACGCATTTTCGGAGGAAGGCGCGGAGACCGGCGCGGACGCGGTCGGCGGCGAAGGCGATCCTTCGTGGGGGACGCGCCGCTCGCCGGTGACGCGGCGCTCGCTCATCGGGGGCGTCGTGGGGGCCGGTTTGCTGGAGATGCTGTCCGCGGCGCCTTCCGTCCAGAATGAGGCCATGGCTGCCGATCTTTCCGCCGGGCGTACCGGGCGAGGAGCCGCGGGGCCGGGCGAACTCTCAGAAGCGGACGAGAGCATCCTCTTCACGGCGGACGCCCCGCGCGTGTTCACCCGCGCGCAATGGAACGCGCGCGCGCCGCGCCGTCCCGCGAAGGTGATCCGCCGCCGCCCCGACCGCATCGTCGTGCACCACACCGCCACGCCGAACTCCAAGGACGGTTCGCGCGCCCACGCCTTCGCGCTGTCCCGGCTCATCCAGGACATCCACATGGACCGGAACCGCTGGGACGACGCCGGCCAGCAGCTCACCATCAGCCGCGGTGGCATCGTCATGGAGGGCCGGAACAGGAGCCTCAAATCCATCCGCGACGGTGGCCTCGCCATCGGCGCGCAGGTCCTGCACCACAACGAGCACACGATCGGGATCGAGAACGAGGGCACGTACATGACGAAGGCGGTCCCGCGCCGCCTGTGGAACTCGCTGGTGGAGGTGTGCGCGTGGCTCTGCCGGTCGTATGACCTGGAACCTTCCAAAGCCATCGTCGGGCACCGCGACTACAACAAGACCGCCTGCCCCGGCGACGTCCTGTACGCCCGCCTGCCCGCCCTGCGCCGGGCGGTGGCGAAGCGCCTGGACGGGGGATCGCCGCAGTCCGGCAACGCAACCGGAGACGAAGGGATCCTGCCCATCCTCCCGAACCTGGACGACCTGACCTGAGCCCCGCCGCCCTGGTGGTCGTGGGCCGGGACGTCAGGTTTCGGGGGTGGTGTAACGCGTCCGGCGGCGGGCGATCTCGGGATCGATGCCCTCGACGAGCGACCAGATGCCCGCGACCCGCTCCACCAGGGTTTCGGGAGGCAGCCCGGCCAGGCCCTCCGCCGCCAGGTCGTCGATCGCCTGCGTCAGCCGGGCCATCCGCTCGCCGTGCGTGGAACACATGTTCGAATAGTAGCGAGTGTGATGGCCGATGCGGGTGCGCTTCAAGAAATTCGCCGCCCAGCCCTGGGCCCCGGCCCACCCGCTTAGCGGACGGCGCCCGTGACCATCCAGCGGTCACCGCGGGCGCGCAAGGCCAGGGTGAGCATCCGGGTCAGCATCCACAGGCCGATCGCCGCCCAGAGGCCGGTGAGCCCGGTGCCCGTCCAGTAGAGGACGATCGCCGCGGGCAGGAAGACGACCGTCGCGACGAGCGTCGTCACCGCCAGGTACGCGCCGTCGCCCGCGCCGATCAGGATGCCGTCCAGGACGAACACCACGCCGGCGACCGGTTGCAGCACGGCCACGATCAGCAGCGAGGCGAGCAGCAGGTCACGGACGTCGCCGTCCGACGTGAACAGGCCCGGCAGCCACGGACGGACCGCGAGGATCGCCAGCCCGAAGACCACGCCGCAGACGACCCCCCACCACACCATCCGGCGCGTGACGGCCCGCGTCCCCGCGAGGTCGGCCGCGCCCAGGTAGCGGCCGGTGATCGCCTGCCCGGCGATCGCGATCGCGTCGAGGGCGAACACCAGCAGCGTCCACACCTGGAATCCGACCTGGTAGGCGGCGATCTCCTCGTCGCCCATCCGCGCCGCGATCGACGTCCCGACGATCAGGACGACGCGCAGCGCAGCCGTCCGGACGAGGAGGCCGAAGCCCGCCGTCGCGGACGTCCGCAACCCGTCCATATCCGGACGGACCGGGGCCCCATGCCGTCGCGCCGCCCGCAGCACCACAACGACGTAAACGGCCGCGCTGGCGGTCTGCGCGACGACGGTGCCCCACGCAGAACCCGCGATCCCCCACTCCAGGACGAGCACGAACACCACGTTGAGCAGCAGGTTCAGCGAGAACCCGCCGATCGCCACGAGGAGCGGCGTCCGGGTGTCCTGCAGGCCGCGGAGCACGCCCGTCCCGGCGAGGACGATCAGCATCCCCGGGATGCCGAAGAGGCTGACCCGCAGGTAGGTCTCGGCGTACGGGGCGACATCCGGGGACGCGCCGAACGCGTCCACCACTCCCGGAACCAGCGGCAAGCCGATAACGATCAGCGCCGCGCCGATGGCGAGCGCGAGCCACATCCCGTCGATGCCCTGCCGGACGGCCGCGCGCAGATCCCCGGCCCCGACCTGCCGCGCCACCCCGGCCGTCGTCCCGTAGGCGAGGAAGACGCACAGGTAGACCAGCGTGCTCAGGGCCTGACCGGCGACCCCGAGACCGCCCAGCGGCGCGGTGCCGAGATGGCCGACGATCGCCGTGTCGGAAAGGAGGAAGAGGGGTTCGGCGACGAGCGCGCCGAAGGCCGGCACGGCGAGGCGCAGGATCTCGCGGTCGTGTGCGGACGCGAGCCGCCGGGGAGTGGACACCGCGTCGAGGCTACCAGCATGTAACTCACATAAGAACTTCACACCTTACACAGCGAACTTTCTTTCCCGCACACCCGGTGGACGACGTTTCCGCACTTCAAGGCGGTGCGGTACGCGCCGCCCACGCTGAATCCACAAAGTTGTCCACAGGTCGTGCACAACGAGACCGGCGTGTCTGCACAGGCGGTCCACAGGTTTGTCCACAGGACGCTTTGCTCCCGGCCGCGCGCCCTCGGGAGAATGTCGGACGCTTCAGGTAGACGTGGGATGAACGGTCGGCGATGAGGCGGACGGGGCCGCCGGCGACCGGCGATGAAGGGGGTGCGACGGTGAGCGTGGCCGAGATTGGACCGCCCGAACCCGAGTTCGAACGCACCCCACCCCATGACATCTCCGCCGAGCAGGGCGTCCTCGGCGGCAT
The DNA here is from genome assembly GCF_004348535.1 of Actinomadura sp. KC216. Lineage (GTDB taxonomy): Bacteria > Actinomycetota > Actinomycetes > Streptosporangiales > Streptosporangiaceae > Spirillospora. The sequence goes on along the minus strand of NZ_SMJX01000215.1, from coordinate 10,385 downwards.
GCTGCTCTCCCAGGACGCCATCGCCGAGGTCGTCGAGCTCCTGCGCACGCCCGACTTCTACCGTCCCGCGCACCAGATCGTCTACGACACCATCCTCGATCTCTACGGCCGCGGCGACCCGGCCGACGCCGTCACGGTCGCGGGCGAGCTCACCAAGAACGGCGAGATCGGCCGCATCGGCGGCGCCCCCTACCTGCACACCCTGATCTCCCTCGTGCCCACGGCGGCCAACGCCGGGTACTACGCCAAGATCGTCCACGAGCGGGCGATCCTGCGGCGGCTGGTCGAGACCGGCACCCGCATCGTCCAGATGGGCTACGCCGCCGACGGCGCCGACGCCGACGAGGTCCTCGACCGCGCCCAGGCCGAGGTCTTCGCCATCGCCGAGAAGCGCGCCGGAGAAGACTACGTCGCCCTCAGCGAGATCATGCCCGGCGCCCTGGACGAGATCGAGGCGATCGGCAGCCGCGGCGGCCAGATGGTCGGCTGCCCCACCGGCTTCGCCGACCTCGACGCCCTCACCAACGGCCTCCATCCCGGCCAGATGATCGTGGTCGCTGCGCGACCTGCCATGGGAAAGGCGACCTGCCTGAAAACTCCCCTTCCGACCCCAACGGGTTGGACGACTATGGGCGAAGTGTCCGTTGGCGATTACCTGATCGGAGCCGACGGAAAACCTACGCGCGTCGTCGCCGCGACGGAGGTCATGCACGGTCGCCCGTGCTACGAGATCGAGTTCTCGGACGGCGAGGTGATCGTCGCCGACGCCGAGCACCAATGGCGCACCACCGTCGAGTCCGGGCCTGACCGGCGCCCCCACGACCGGAGCGAGATGACCATTGGCTGCTCCGGCCGCACCTTGAACGGCGCTCGCCGCTCCGGCGTCCATGCCGCACTAGGCGTTGTCATGGGCGGTGACGGGCGCTATCCCGTGGACGAGTCCCACCGTCCCTCAGCGCTGACCGGAAACCTCGACACCCCGCGGCAGGCCGCCGATACCGGCGCCCTCCCTGACCATCGGCGTCCCGGGCGCCCGATACACCGGCTGTTCAAGGCCCAGGTTGCGTCCGCGCTGCGAGGCGACGATTCCATCCTCGGGTGGTACGGAGCGGGAGTGAAGACCGTCCTTTCACTCTCTGGCGAGCACGCGCGGCCGGGGTGCGAGAACGCGATGCGACGCTTGCCTTCACGACGAGCGACGACGCACCGGCAGCAGATCAGAACGACCGAAGAGATCTTCGCGACGTTGCGGCGCGACGCGGCCGGACGGACCAACCACGCGGTCGAGGTGGCGGCCCCGTTCCAGCTTTCCGCGGCCGTCCTCCCCATCGAGCCGTACGTCCTGGGCGCCTGGCTGGGCCGTGGCGATAGCGGCGGTCGGCTCACAGGTGTCGAGCGCGAGGTCGTCGCGGAGATCGAAGCGGCGGGTCGGCGAACGGTGGCAGAGGCGTCGCCGGGGCGGTACGAGATCCCCGGACTGCACGACCAACTCGTCCGGCTCGGCCTGGTGGACGGCAAGCACATCCCGAGCGTTTATCTGCGGGCGTCCGAGGAGCAGCGGCGGGCGTTGTTGGCGGGTCTGCTCGATACGGACGGGCACGTCTCGGAGGCCGGGCAGATTCGGCTCGAATGCGCGGGCAGGCGGCTGGCAGGTGACGTCCGCGAGCTGATACTCAGCCTCGGACATCAAGCGACGATGACGGCGACGCAGGTGGAAGGAGATCCGGACACGGCCTCCGTCCGCTACCGGATCGAGCTCACGCCTGCGGAGACGGTGTTCCGGTTGCCGCGGAAGGCCGCGCGGCAGCGCGCGGTCGTCGATCCCAAGGCGCGGGTGCGGTACATCGTGGACGTCCGGCCGGTCGAGAGCGTGCCGGTGCGGTGCGTCCAGGTCGACAATGCCGACCACATGTACCTGGCCGGACGGTCATGCATCCCGACCCACAACTCCACCCTCGCGCTCGACTTCGCGCGGGCGGCGTCGATCAAGCATGGATTGACCTCGGCGTTCTTCAGCCTGGAGATGGGGCGCAACGAGATCACGATGCGGCTGCTGTCGGCGGAGGCGCGGGTGGCGCTGCACGCGATGCGGTCCGGCACCATGCAGGACGAGGACTGGACGCGCCTCGCACGCCGGATGAGCGAGGTCGCCGAGGCCCCGCTGTTCATCGACGATTCGCCGAACATGTCGATGATGGAGATCCGCGCCAAGTGCCGTCGGCTGAAGCAGCAGCATGACCTGCGCCTGGTGATCGTTGACTATCTGCAGCTGATGACGTCGGGGAAGCGCGTCGAGAGCCGCCAGGTCGAGGTGTCGGAGTTCTCCCGTTCGCTGAAGCTGCTGGCGAAGGAGCTGGGCGTCCCGGTCATCGCGTTGTCGCAGCTCAACCGAGGTCCCGAGCAGCGAACGGACAAGAAGCCCATGGTGTCCGACCTGCGCGAGTCGGGATCGATCGAGCAGGACGCCGACATGGTGATCCTGCTGCACCGGGAGGACGCCTACGAGAAGGAGTCGCCGCGTGCCGGTGAGGCCGACCTGATCGTGGCCAAGCACCGTAACGGCCCCACCGCCACCGTGACCGTCGCCTTCCAGGGCCACTACAGCCGTTTCGTTGATATGGCGCAGTAGTCGGCGTTTCAGTGTTGTTTGGCGTAGAGGTGGAGGGTTAGCGGGGCGCATACCGCGGTGATGGCGGCGGTTGTCATGAGCGTCCAGGCGAGTGATCCGCCGGTGCCGCCGGTGTCGTTCATCAGATCCCTGGCCGTGGTCGCGACGTGGCTGAGCGGGTTGACGTCCACGAATGCGCGGAGCCAGCCGGGCATGGTTTCGGGCTCGACGAAGATGTTGCTGGCGAACGAGAGCGGCATCAGCACGATGTTGGCGACGCTGATCACGACGGCCGGGTCGCGCACGAGCAGCGCGACCGCCGCCCACAGCAGGGACAGCGAGAGCCCGAAGGAGACGATGAGGGCCACCGCGGCGAGCACGCCCGGTGCGCCGCCGCCCGGCCGGTAGCCCATGGCCAGCCCGAGGAGCACCACGATGGTGGACGCGAAAAGGTAGCGGGCGGCGTCGCTGAGCAGGCCGCCGACCACGAAGGCGCCGCGCCAGACCGGCAGGGAGCCGAAGCGCTCGAAGGCGCCGGTCGTCACGTCCTGGGCGAGGCGGGCGCCGCCGTACATGGTGACGATGGCGATGCTCATGGTCAGCGTGCCGGGCAGGAGGACCTCGAGGTAGGCGCCGGGCGAGCCGCTGACGGCGCCGCCGAAGAGGTAGGTGAACAGCACGGTGAACAGGATCGGGATGGCCACCGAGTCCACGAGCTGTTTGGGGTCGTGCTTGGTCTTGAGGAGGGCTCGCCGGCCGAATGTCGCGGAGGCGGTGAGGGCCCCCGGGCGACGGCGCGGGTGGGTGGCCGCGAGCAGGTTGTCCAGTTGGTGGATCTCCGCCCCGGCGGGGTGCGAGACGGCGGCCGGGGTGCTCATGCGCTCATGTCCTCCTGCTCGGCGGCGGTCGCGGTGGCGGCGGTGGTGGCGTTGGTGGTCAGGGCTAGGAAGGCTTCGTCCAGGGTGGGCTGGCCCAGGGTGACGGTGAGCAGGACGGTGGTGCCCGCCGCGGCGATCCGGCGGACCAGCTCCCACACCCGGCCGCGGCTGCGCGGATCGAGGCCGGTGGTCGGCTCGTCCAGGAACAGCAGCTCAGGGGGCACGATCAGGCTGGCCGCGATGTCCAGGCGGCGGCGCATCCCGCCCGAGTACCCGCCGACCGGGCGCGCGGCCGAGCCGGTCAGGTCGAAAGCGGTGAGCAGGTCGTCGGCTCGCCGCCGGCAGGCGGCGCGGGACAGGCCGTGCAGGCGGCCGAGGATCGACAGGTTCTCGTATCCGGTCAGGTCCTCGTCCAGGGAGGCGAACTGGCCCGTCACCGCGACCCGTGCCCGGATCGCGGCCCGCTCGCGGATCACGTCGTGGCCGAGGACGCGGGCGGTGCCCCGGTCGGGCCGGGTCAGCATGGCCAGGACGCGGATCATGGTGGTCTTCCCTGCTCCATTCGAGCCGAGGAAGCCGAATACCTGGCCGCGCTGGACGGTGAGGTCGAGCCCGTCCAGCGCCCGGTTCTCGCCGTAGGTCTTGACCAGGCCGCGCGCCTCGATCGCCGGGCCGCTTCGCTCCGCGCTTTTCTTTGACATGCTGTAAGAGTTAGCTATCTCTTACAGCATGTCAAGGTTTCGTCGTCGCGGCCGGGCGGATATCGTCGTCGGGATGGGTGACACGCTCGACTCCGCCAAGGTGGCGCGGCCCCGGCGGTCCGACGCCCGGCGCAGCATCGACGCCATCCTCAACGCGGCCCGCCTCGTGCTCGGCGAGCGGCTCGACGCGAGCATGGAGGAGATCGCCACCAGGGCGAACGTCACCCGCCAGACCGTCTACGCGCACTTCCCGTCGCGCGACGCGCTCATCGCCGCCCTCATCGACGCCGCGGCGGCCGAGTACCTCGCCCTGCTCGATGACGCCGGTCTCGACACCGCCCCGCCCGCGGATGCGCTGGCCGCGTTCCTCGACGCCGGGTGGCGGTTCATCGACCGCTACCCCCTGATCCTCAACCCCACGCTGACGGGGATCCCGCGTCCCAAGACCAACGACCCGCACGACGTCGTGCCGCCGCGGCTCGAACGGCTCATCCAGCGCGGCCAGCGCGCGGGCGACTTCGACCAATCGGCGCCCGCCGGCTGGCTGGCCGCCGCCGTCATCGGACTCCAGCACGCCGCCGCTGCGGAGATCACCGCCGGGCGCCTCACCGCCGACGAGGCGGCGGCCTTGTGCCTGCAAAGCACTCTGCGCCTCTGCGGCAGCGGCGGCAGCGACGTCAGCGGCGAGGCGACCGCAAACCACCGGTGACCGGTAGGGGCATCAGGGCCGCCCTCCTCAATGCCGGACCGTTCGCACCGCCCCCCTCAACGCCCACTGGTCGTCGCGCGGCTCCCGTCCCGGCGCGCGGTTTTGTCCGAGGGACGGCCTACGCTGCAGCTATGTCGGCAAGAACGCGCCGGGCCAGGGTTGAGGACGTCCATGAGCTGGCCATGGGCATGCCTCATGTCACGGTCGAGCACGGCAAGGGAGAGAACCCTGTCTACCAGGTCGGGGGCAAGTCGTTCGTGTTCTTCCGGACTCCTCGACCGGACGCGGTCGATCCCGACACGGGCGAGCGCTACCCGGATGTGATCGTGTTCTGGGTGCCGTCCGAGTCCGACAAGCTGGCGCTGGTTCAGGACGAGACGTCGCCGTTCTTCACGACGCCGCATTTCGACGGCCACCGGTCGGTGCTGCTGCGGGCGAGCCGGGTCGGTGAGCTCACGCTGCAGGAGCTGACCGAGATCGTCCAGGACGCCTGGCTGTCGCAGGCGTCGCGCAGGCGAGCGAAGGCCTGGCTCGACGCCCACCCGACCGGATAGCGCGAACGCGCCCACCACTCGATGGCTCGCGGGTCAGGGGGACCCGTACGTAAACAAGGGGGGAATGTATGACGATCGCCGTTACCACTCCGACCGGGCAGGTCGGGTCCCGCGTGGTCCGGTTGCTGCTGCAGGCCGGGGTCCGGCCGCGGGTGCTGGTCCGCGACCCGGCGCGGCTGGACGCCGCCATCCGCGAGCACGTCGACGTGCGGCGCGGCGACATGACCGACGCCGCGTTCGTCCGTGAGGCGATTTCGGGTGCGCGGACGGTCTTCTGGGTCGATCCGACTCCGCACTCGTCCGAGGACCCGATCGAGACGTCCGACCGGACGGCCGACCCGCTGATCGAGGCGGCCCAGGACGGGGACGTCGCACGGGTCGTCCTGCTGAGCAGCGTCGGCGCGGAGAAGCGCCACGGAGCCGGGCATATCGACGGGCTGGCCCGGATCGAGGAGCGGCTCGACGCCACCGCCGCCGACACGCTCCACCTGCGCTGCGCCTACTTCTTCACCAACCTGTTCATGGACCTGGACAGCCTGGCCGGTGGAGTTCTGACCACGCCGTTCCGTCCCGACGTGCCGATGGCGTGGGTCGACCCGCGCGACATCGGGGACGTCGTCGCCGCACGCCTGCTCAACGACGATTGGAAAGGCCACGAGGTCCAGGCCGTCCATGGGCCGGAGGACCTCAGCTTCCAACAGGTCGCGGCCATCCTCAGCGAGGTGCTGGGCCGTACGATCCGGCTTGAGGTCGTCGGAGAGGACGACCTCAGAGGAGCGCTGCGCTCCGCCGGGCTGAGCCCGAGCGCGGTGGAGGGCATCGTCGGCATGTCCGCGGGGACGCGTGACCTGGTCCCCGAGCAGCCCCGCGATGTGATCACCACGACGCCCACCCCGCTCGCGGCCTGGGCCTACGCCCACCTGCGCCCGGCCGTCCTCCAGGCCACCAGCTAGGTCTCCGATGGTGCGCCCCCTGTCCGGTGCCTCCCTGCCCGGTCAGGGGGTGGACCAGGATGCCGCGCGGCTACGGCAGGTCAAGGCGAGATGCGCTCCGCGCCGGAGACCGAGCGTTCACGCGACCTTCGTGTAAATGAGGTCGAAGTCGTGTTCCCAGGTCTCGTTGTCGAGCGACTTCGACCAGCTGGCCTGAATGGTGCGGCCGTCGTCGCTGAGCGTCCCGGAGAATCGCTGGTCGAAGCCCGGCGCGTTCCGCCACATCTTCCACAGGCCGTTGTCGAAAGTCATCTGGTAGACGCGCGATACGCCACGGGAGTCGTAGTAGAGGACGGTGTAGACGTCGGACGAGTCGTCCCGGCTGACGAGTTGCGTAGCGGTCGGGACGGGCGGCGGCGCGGCCGAGTGAATGCGCAGGAAGGCACCGCCCTCAAGCCATTCGTACGTGACCGCCGCCTCCCCCTCTCCGAACGCCGGAACCCGAACCGTCCATTCGCCGACCAGCGGCGCGAGTGGCTCTAGCGCGGGATTGGGTGGAAGCGATGTCATGGCATGTCCTCCCGTTGCGCCGCCTCACCGCTGGGCACTCCGGCCAGGCCGCCATGGCGGTTTCGATCTCTTCCTCACCGTGGATTCTGCCAGGCCGAACAGCTCCGCCAGCCCGATCCGCACCTGGACACAGCGGGTGATGTGGGCGGGTGGTGCTGATCGTTAGCCTATGGAGAGTTCGGGGCCTTGGCTGTGGTGACGGTCAGGTCATAGTCGACCGAGGTGTGGAAGTCGCCGCTGCTGCCACGGATGCTGATCGTGTGCTTGCCGGGGGCCAGGCGGCGTTGGGCGAGGAATCCCCAAAGCCCGCAGGCGTACCCGCTGGTGGGCCCGGAGGTGTCGGTGACCGGGTTGCCTTCGACACCTTCCACGGTGATCGGCGAACCCTTCCAACGTTGGACGGGCTGAGTGACCCCGTCGAGCGTCCACCTGCCACTCGCGGCCGCCATGAACGCCGAACAGTCGCTCTCCGAACCCAGCAGGTTCACCACTGGCACGACCAGCGTCTGGGAGGGCATGGTGCAGCGGCGCTTCACCGAACCACCGAACGTCCCCGCAAGATTCCAGATGAACTCGCTCTGGCCTGCCGCGCAGTGCACCCCGGTCTTGTCCTCAACGGGGTTGCGTCCACGGGGCGTGCCGGCAGCCCATTTCCACCATTGTGTCTGGACCTCACCAGGAAGAGCCTGGTCCAGCTTCTTGTCCCTGGGCGGCTTCTCTTCCTGCGCCTTGCCAGGGCGTCCGGTCGAGTCGCTGGACGAGGGGCTGCCGTTATCGAAGCCGCAGCCACTGACCAACGCCACCATCGCGACCGACCCGGCGAACCACCTCAAGATCACCGGCACACGGTAGCGGAGATCGCTCGGATCCGGCGCCCCATTAAAACGTTCGGCGTTCAGCGGGCGGGGCGTTCAAAGAGGAGTTCGCGGCCGTCTTCCTCGTCCCATTGCTCGCCGACCTCGATGAATCCGTAGCCTGCGATCGTGGCCAGGGATGCGGTGTTCTCAGGGCTGATCGACGCGCGGACCGTCCTGACAGATGGCTCGGACGCGGCGCGGTCGAGGAGGGCGGTGAGCATCGCCTTCGCGTAGCCGCGGCGGCGGTGGGCGGGGTCGACGGAGTAGGCGATCTCGACCGTTCCGCCGGCGTTCGGGGCGCCGTGAAAGCCCGCGTGGCCGACGACGGCGCCCTCCGGTTCCGCGACGACGGCGCGGACGATCCAGCGCGCGTGTTCGGGTTCGCGGGCGAGCTGTCCGAGCCGGAATCGCCAGAGGAATCTGGCCTCGTCGGTGAGGAAGTATTCGGTCAGCGGAACTCCGGCGGCGGCGCTCGCGCCCGCCACATCGTCGTCGAGCAGCGCCTTCATGGCGGATGGCGGCAGCTCGACGAAACGGATGGCAGGCGGCACGGGCGGCTCCTCGGGTCGGGGGCCGCCCAGCTTATGTCGTGCCTTCCCGCGGTGAGAAATGGATTCGGTGGTCTGCTGATCGGTGGGCGCGTGGACGCGTGGACGTGCTCATCTGCTCGTGATACAGAGCGGATATGGGGCCGCCTTACCCGTTCAACACCGAGATTTACGTCACCGCGGACCTACGGGCTCCGGACCTGGCGGAGCTGGCCGGGCGCCTGCGGAGCGAGTGGCCGGGGCACGATCGGGCCACCGCACCCGCCGACCGGCGCACCGCCGAAGCCGCGATCATCGGCCTGTACCGCTTGATCGGCGTGGCGGAGCCGCGGCTGGTCTGGATCGACTCGCCCGCAGCCGCCCGCACGCCCGACGATGATCCTTTCCCGCCCTCGCCCGATGCGGTCGCGGAGGCGCACGGTGGACCGGCGCCGGGACCATGGCTCCTGCACGAACTCAGTGGCAGCGTTCCGTCCGGCAGGCGCGGGGACGGGGAGGCGAGCCGGGGGCCGGGCCTTACCGCCCTGAGGGGGGTGACCCGCTGGTGGCGGGCCAAGGCCCGGCGCCGGGAGGTGTGGGAGCACCGGCTGGCCCTCTGGACTGACCTTGTCGGCTCCTGCGGCGGCTGGTGGCCGTTCGAGCGGGTGTGCGTGGTGTCGGAGCGGCCGATCGAAGTCCATCTCGCGCCCTGGCAGGCGGCCGGTCACGTTGGCGAGCGGCTGCACCGCCGCGACGGACCGGCGATGCGCTACCGCGACGGCTGGTGCCTGTACGCCCTCCACGGGACGCTGGTCCGGGAGGACGTCGTCGAGGGCGAGCGAGCCGGAACCGCCCCGCCGCCCGGGCAGCGCACCGATCTCGCCGTGCTGATCGAGAAGAACGACGCCCCGGCCCTTGCCCGCCTTGTCGGCCGGGACTACCGGGGCGCCGACCTCCGCGGCGTCCGGTTTCCTCCCGGCACCGATCTCACCCGCGCCGACCTCAGCGGAGCCGATCTGCGCCACGCGGATCTGTCCGGCGCGGCCCCCCAGGGCGACGGCCTGTGGGAGGACTTCACCGGCGCCAGGCTCGTCGGAGCCGATCTGCGCGGCGCCGACCTCGGCATCGCCCCCGACTTCAGCGGGGCGGACCTGAGCGGCGCCAACCTTGCCGGATCGAACCTGGGCGGCGCGCCCGAGTGCGGCTTCTCGCAGTTCACCAACGCGAAGCTCGTACGCACGATCCTCACCGGCAGCCATCTCCTGGGCGCGGACTTCAACGGAGCGGATCTGACCGGCGCGGATTTCACGGGCGCCATTTTCTGGACGGGCATGGGGCCCGGCTCCACCGCCCAACAGGAGTTCCTGGCGGCGCGCAACTTCGGCGGAGCCACCTGGGACAGCACCACGACATGGCCCGACGACGGCCTGGCCGAGGTGTTCAGGAAGGTGTCCCATCCGGTCGACGGCGGTTCGTTCCGCGTGCGTGACAAGCCGCCGCTGCCCGGTACCGGCCCGCACTCAGCGGCAGGCGACTCCGCGAAGCCGGGCAACGTCGGTCAAGGTGACGTCTTCTTCGACTTCGGTCGCTAGGGCCGGTCTAGGAAGTCTCGGACGAGTTTCGTGAACTCGTCAGGGCGTTCCATCATCGCCACGTGGCCGGTGTCGAGTTCGGCGTACTCGGCACCCGGGATGGCGCGGGCGAACTCGCGGTGGTTCTCGACGGGGATGGTCTGGTCGCGAGTGCAGCCGATGACGAGGGTGTGGGCGCTGATACGTGGGAGCAGGTCACGGACGTCCAGGCGTTGGACGAGGTCGAGTTGGCGTAGGCGGGCGTCGGTCGGGCGCATGAAGCCGTGCGTCTGCTCGGCGGCCTCGTGGCCGATCGCGTTGAGGAACTGGGGGCTGCAAGCGGTCAGTGTGCCGAGGCGTCCGAAGGCGTCGGGGTCGCTGGTGAGGCCCAGCCAGGTGGTGATCAGCTGCCGGACGTACTCGTCGCCCGGATGGCTCAGGCCCGCAACGGGGACGAGGCGGCGGACGAGGTCCGGAC
>NZ_SMJX01000214.1 GCF_004348535.1 Actinomadura sp. KC216 | reverse complement strand
GGCGGGAACGGAGCGTCCGCTATCTGAGGCCCTTGCTTGAGCTTGACCGTGGCACCACCCGCAGGGCATGCGAGGCGATGGGCCTCGAACCCTGGGACGACCCCCACAACGTCGATCCCGCCTACGCGCGCGTGCGCGTACGCCACGAGGCTCTGCCCGCGCTGGAGAAGGCTCTCGGCCCAGGCGTGACCGAAGCCCTCGCGCGCACGGCGAAGATGCTGCGCGCTGACGCGGACGCCCTAGACGAGCTCGCCGCCCAGGCTTTCGACGACCTGGAGGCCCCGGAGGACGGCTACACCGTGGCGCTTCGTCTGGAAGGGCTCGAAAACCTCCCCACAGCCGTCCGTACTCGTGTAATGCGGATGGCGGCGGTCAAGGCGGGAAGTCCACCAGGTACGCTCGCGGCCGTCCATGTCGATGCGGTCGATCGGCTGGTCACGGCCTGGCACGGCCAGCGGCACGTGGATCTGCCCGGGGGGCTTCGAGCCGTTCGGCGGTATGGGAGGCTGCTGTTCGGCCCGGTTTGACATCGCGCCGTGTGCGGATCGTCACACGAACCTCGCATGGCGCGCCCGCTGCGTGAACGGCGAAAACGGCGCGCGGTGATGCCCGTCCCACCGGACGGGCGAGGTCTGAGCGATGAGGGTGGGGTTGTGGACGAGAAGGACCTGGGCACGGACCTGGCGAAGGTGCTCATCCCGGAGGCCGACCTGCAGGCCAAGGTGCAGGAGCTCGCCGGGCAGATCGACGCCGACTACGCGGGCAGGGACCTGCTCCTCGTCGGGGTCCTCAAGGGCGCCGTCATGATCATGGCCGATCTGGCGCGGGCGCTGCACTCGCCCGCCTCGATGGACTGGATGGCCGTGTCGTCGTACGGGTCGGGCACGAAGTCGTCGGGCGTCGTGCGCATCCTCAAGGACCTCGACACCGACATCCTCGACCGGCACGTCCTGATCGTGGAGGACATCGTCGACTCGGGCCTGACCCTGTCCTGGCTGGTGAGCAACCTGCGCTCGCGCAACCCCGCCTCGCTGGAGATCTGCGCGCTCCTGCGCAAGCCGGACGCGGTCAAGACCGACGTCGAGGTCCGGTACGTGGGGTTCGACATCCCGAACGAGTTCGTCATCGGCTACGGACTCGACTACTCGGAGAAGTATCGGAATCTGCCGTTCGTCGGCACGCTCGCCCCGCACGTGTACGGCGGCGGCGCCTAGCACGTCCGCGGCGGTCCCTAGCACGTCGCAGGGGCGCTGGGGGCGGCCTCAGGGAACAAAGGTACCGTGACGAATCGTTGCAAAGGTCGTTGACGGGTATATGGAAGGGATGCAGGAGAACGGCGTCGGCTGCGTCTGCTACATCCTGCGGTGTACCGTCGTTGTCCCGGACCCTCGGGTCGGGGAGCCACACGAGGGAAGCCGCCACGGCGGTTCGGGAGCCCCCGGGCGCCGGGCCGCTCGTGGGACGCTTTTTGTTGGTCGCCCCGGCGTCCGTCCCCCGGGACGGACGAGGATCGTACACAGACGTTGGTCAGGAGGGACGGGCCCCGGAGGGGTAACCGGATAAATGGACGTGAAGCGCTATTTTCGCGGGCCGCTGCTGTGGATCCTGCTGTTCGGCCTCTTGGTCGCCCTCGTCATGTGGGGCGTCAACCCCGGCCGTTCCTACGAGAAGGTCGACACCTCCAAGGTCGTCCAGGAGATCAACGCTGGGCAGGTCAAGTCCGCCAAGATCATTGACAAGGACCAGCGGATCGAGCTGACGCTCACCAACGGCAAGCAGCAGCAGGCCTCCTGGGTCGACGGCCAAGGCCTTCGCCTCCAAGAGCAACTGCAGAAGCAGGCCGATGCGGGCAAGCTGTCCGGTGGCTACAACGTCGACGTGCCGAAGCAGAGCTTCTTCCTGAACCTGCTGTTCAGCCTTCTGCCGATCGTCGTCATCGTGCTGATCTTCCTGTTCATCATGAACCAGATGCAGGGCGGCGGCTCTCGCGTGATGAACTTCGGCAAGTCGAAGGCCAAGCTCATCACCAAGGACACCCCGAAGACCACCTTCGCCGATGTGGCCGGGGCCGACGAGGCCCTGGAAGAACTGGAAGAGATCAAGGACTTCCTGCAGAACCCGGCGAAGTTCCAGTCGATCGGCGCCAAAATCCCCAAGGGCGTGCTTCTGTACGGCCCGCCCGGCACCGGTAAGACGCTCCTTGCGCGCGCCGTGGCCGGCGAGGCCGGTGTGCCCTTCTACTCGATCTCCGGCTCGGACTTCGTCGAAATGTTCGTCGGTGTGGGTGCGTCCCGCGTCCGCGATCTGTTCGAGCAGGCCAAGACCAACGCGCCCTCGATCATCTTCATCGACGAGATCGACGCCGTGGGCCGGCACCGTGGTGCGGGCCTGGGCGGCGGCCACGACGAGCGCGAGCAGACGCTGAACCAGCTGCTGGTCGAGATGGACGGGTTCGACGTCAAGGGCGGCGTGATCCTGATCGCCGCGACGAACCGTCCCGACATCCTCGACCCGGCGCTGCTGCGTCCCGGCCGGTTCGACCGCCAGGTCACCGTGGACCGCCCGGACCTGGAGGGCCGTAAGGGCATCCTGCGCGTGCACGGCCGCGGCAAGCCGTTCGCCCCGGACGTCGACCTGGACGTGATCGCGCGCCGTACGCCGGGCTTCACCGGCGCCGACCTGGCCAACGTCATCAACGAGGCGGCGCTGCTCACCGCGCGCTTCGACCGCAAGCTGATCGACATGGACACCCTTGAGGAGTCCATCGACCGCGTCATGGCCGGGCCGGAGCGCAAGACCCGCGTCATGTCGGAGAAGGAAAAGAAGATCATCGCCTATCACGAGGGCGGGCACGCTCTGGTGGCGCACGCGCTGCCGAACTCCGACCCCGTGCACAAGGTGACGATCCTTCCGCGTGGACGGGCCCTGGGCTACACCATGACCCTCCCCATGGAGGACAAGTTCCTCACGACGCGTTCGGAGATGACCGACCAGCTCGCCATGCTGCTCGGTGGCCGCACCGCGGAGGAGCTGGTCTTCCACGAGCCGACGACCGGCGCCGCCAACGACATCGAGAAGGCGAGCTCGATCGCCCGCAACATGGTGACCGAGTACGGCATGAGCGAGCGTCTGGGCGCGCGCAAGTTCGGCACCGGCCAGGGCGAGGTGTTCCTGGGCCGCGACATGGGTCACGAGCGCGACTACTCCGAGGACATCGCGTCCGCGATCGACGACGAGGTCCGCCGCTACATCGAGGCCGCGCACGACACCGCGTGGGAGATCCTCGTGGAGTACCGGGACGTCCTGGACGAGCTTGTCGTCAACCTCATGGAGAAGGAGACCCTCTCCAAGGAGCAGGTGCTGAGGATCTTCGAGCCGATCCAGAAGCGGCCGCACCAGAACTCCTACACCGGCTACGGCAAGCGGCTCCCGTCGGACCGCCCGCCGATCATGACGCCCAAGGAACTGGCGCTGCTCGGCCCGCAGGACGTCGCCGACCTGACCAAGAACAACGGCCAGGGCGGCGTCCCCTCTGAGGCCGCCGACCCGGCCCAGGGCGAAAGCTGACCGCGTTGGCTCATTCGCGGGACGAAGGACCGGCGCGCGGCGAACCGGGGGACGGGACACCGTCCTCCGGTGAGCCGCGCACGGGCGCCGAGCAGAACCGGTGGACGACGGGCGCTAAGCCCGCGCCTGAGACGGAGAAGGCCGCGCGTGAGGCGGGCCGTGCGTTCGTCGAAGGCGAGGCACGGATCCTGGAGGAGCCCCCAGGGTTCGACCATGCTCGGATCGAGAAGGCCGTCCGGGAGATCCTGATCGGCATCGGTGAGGACCCTGAACGCGACGGGCTCCGCGAGACTCCGGCCAGGGTCGCGCGTGCGTACGCCGAGCAGTTCGCGGGCCTGCGGCAGCAGCCGGAGGACGCGCTGACGACGGTGTTCGACGCCGACCACGAAGAGATGGTCCTGGTGAAGGACATCGAGGTGTACTCCGTTTGCGAGCATCACCTGGTGCCGTTCCACGGGGTGGCCCACGTGGGGTACACGCCCAACAAGAGGGGCCAGATCACCGGACTGTCGAAGCTGGCGCGCCTGGTGGACGTGTACGCGCGTCGCCCGCAGGTGCAGGAGCGGCTGACCAGCCAGGTCGCCGACGCGCTGATGAGCGTGCTGGAGCCGCGCGGCGCGATCGTGGTGATCGAGGCCGAGCATCTGTGCATGACGATGCGCGGGGTCCGGAAGCCGGGCGCGAAGACGGTGACGTCGGCGGTCCGCGGCGACTTCCGTGATCATGCCGAGACGCGGTCCGAGGCGATGAGCTTGATTCTCGGCCGCTATTGACCGTCCGTCCGACTTCGGGGGCATCGAACGTGTGAACGGGCCTCAGCGTCGCGCTGAGGCCCGTTCTGCTGCCGTCGGGCGCCCGCGCTTGGAGCGTCGGGCGGCTCCGGCCCCCGACCGGGTGCGGTGGACGGGCGAGGCGTCGCCGCCGGGCCCGACGGCGCGGGCGAGCGGAGGCGCCGCCCCGGCCGGGCGAGTTCAAGGCATAGGGTTGGGTGCATGACCATTGCCGCCGTTCCGGGGCTGCCCGCGCCAGGGCGCTGCCTCGTCATGGGCGTGGTCAACGTCACCCCTGATTCGTTCTCTGACGGTGGTGCCTGGTTCGACCCGGAGAAGGCCGTCGCTCACGGGCTGGATCTCGTCGCGGCGGGCGCCGACATCGTCGACGTGGGCGGTGAATCCACCCGGCCCGGGGCGCAGCGCGTGTCGCGGGACGAGGAACTGCGGCGCGTGATTCCCGTCATAGAAGCGCTCACCAGCGAGAACGTGCCGGTCAGCGTCGACACAATGCGCGCCGAAGTGGCGGAAGCCGCCCTGGAAGTGGGCGCCCGGCTGGTGAACGACGTCAGCGGCGGCCTGGCCGATCCCCAGATGCCGCAGGTCGTCGCCGCGGCAGGCGTCCCCTACGTCGTGGTGCACTGGCGTGGTCACAGCCATGACATGCAGTCGCGCGCCGTCTACGAGGACGTGGTGCGGGAGGTGCGCGACGAACTGCTGAGCAGAGTCGACGCCGTACTGGCCGAGGGCGTCGATCCATCGATGATCGTGCTCGACCCAGGGCTCGGTTTCGGTAAGAACCCCGTGGCCGGGCACAACTGGTCGTTGCTGGCGCATCTGGACGCCTTCACCGCGCTCGGCTATCCCGTCCTGGTCGGGGCGTCCCGCAAGAACTTCCTCACCAGGCTTCTGGCCGAGCCCGACGGGACGCGCCGCCCGTTCCTCGAATGCGACGACGCCACTGTGGCCATCACATCGCTGGTCGCCGCCGCGGGTGCGTGGTGCGTGCGGGTCCATCGCGTCCGGCCGAATGCGGATGCCGTGCGGGTGGCGGCCGCAATGCGCGCGGCCCGTCCCGTTGCCGAAGACGGTCCTGGCCAAGCCGCGGCTGACGTTCGCGCCGACGATGGGAGTCAGCGCCCATGAGCCATGCCGTGAACCGTGCTGACGTGGACGAGGTCCACGCCGAGTTCTACGCGGCGTTCGAGGCCGGTGACTTCGACCGCATGTCCGACGTATGGGCGGACGGCCCGTACGCCGAAGGCGTCTCCTGCGTGCACCCCGGCTGGACGATGCTGCGCGGACGCGAAGAGGTGCTGCGTTCCTGGGCGCTCATCATGGCCAACACGACCTACATACAGTTCGTGCTGACCGACGTGGAAACCGACGTCTACGGCGACCACGCGGTGGTGACGTGCAAGGAGAACGTTCTCACCGCCGACGAGGACACCGAGGCCGGATTCCTCGCAGGGGGAAGCATCGTGGCCACCAACGTGTTCGTACGGGCGGACGGTGAGTGGAGGCTCCTGCTTCACCACGGTTCCCCTGTCCTCAACGTCGCGGATGCAGAGGAAGAATGAGTCTCGACCGCATCGAGCTGCGCGGCCTAAGGGCGCGAGGGCGGCACGGATGCCTGCCCGCGGAGCGCGAGCTCGGGCAGGAGTTCGTGGTGGACGCGGTCCTCGGTCTCGACACCCGTCCGGCCGCCGCCGGGGACGACCTTTCGCGTACCGTCGACTACGGAACGCTCGCCGGCCGCCTGGTCGCCGTGGTCGAGGGAGAACCCGTCAACCTGCTCGAAACACTGGCAGACCGGTTGGCGACAATATGTCTGGAAGATGGGACGGTTTCCGAGGTGGAGATCACCGTCCACAAGCCGAGCGCCCCGGTGCCGCACCCCTTCACGGACGTGGCCGTGAAGATCAGGAGGAGTCGCCCATGACAACTTCCGACCGCATGCCCGACCGCACCGCCACCGGCGGCCACATGCTGGTCGAGCACCGCGTCGTCTTCTCGATCGGCAGCAACCTCGGAGACCGCCTGGACAACATCCAGGAGGCCGTGGACGCGCTGTTCGACGCACCAGGGCTGAACTTCGTGGCCTTTTCCCCCGTTTACGAAACCACCCCGTACGCGCCGCCTGGCGAGACCATTCCGGAGCAGGGCGATTTCCTGAACATCGTGCTCATCGCCGACACGCGGCTGCCACCGGAGAACCTCCTCGAACGCGTGCTGAACATCGAGACGTCGATGCGGCGGGAACGCGAGGTCCGCTGGGGGCCGCGCACGCTCGACATCGACATCGTCGTGTTCGGTAACGTCTCGTCCGACGATCCCGATCTGACGCTTCCGCACCCGCGCGCGCACGAGCGGGCCTTCGTGCTCGTCCCGTGGGCCGACATCGAACCTGACGTCCTGCTCCCCGGGCACGGCCGCGTCGGTGACCTCGCCCAGGCCAAACAGTCGGAGGGTGGTCCGTCGGTCGTTCGCCGCCGGGAAGACCTGGCCCTCCAGCAGCCTGCATGAAGCCGTCCCGCCCCCTGTTCCTCGTCGCCCTCGTGGTCGTCATAGCGGTGATCACTTGGGCGGTGTTGCGTTCCGCCTACCTGTCGCTGCCGCCGCTGCCGTGGACGGCGGTCCCCACCCTGCTGCTGCTGGCGCTCGGTGAGGGCTTCACTGGCCTGAACGTGCTGCGCCGTCTCCGCCGCAGGCCCGACGCCCTACGCCGGCCAGAAGAGCGCCGCAAAGCGTCGCCCAAACCGCTGGAGCCGATGGCGGTCGCGCGGCTCGCCGCCCTGGGCAAGGCCAGCGCGCACTCCGCCGCGGTCATCGCGGGCATCTTCGCCGGGTTCGCCGCCAGCCTCGCCTCGTCGCTCGACAAGCCGACGCCACGCCAGGACTTCTTCGTCAGCGGCGGGACGTTCCTCGCCGCGGCGGTGCTAGTCGCCGCCGCGTTCTTCCTGGAGTACGCCTGCCGCGTGCCTAAGGACCCGGACGAAGAGGAACGCAACCGTGGAGCGTCCCGCGCCTGACGCTGTCCCATTGTCGCAGGGGCCCCGGCCCGTCATTTGTCGATGTCGCCCACGACGAAGAACATCGAGCCCAGAATGGCGATCATGTCCGCGACCAGGTTGCCGGGCAGTAGCTCCTTCAGGACCTGGATGTTGTTGAACGACGCAGACCGCAGTTTCATGCGCCACGGTGTCTTCTCGCCACGCGACACCAGGTAGTAGCCGTTGATGCCCAGCGGATTCTCCGTCCAGGCATAGGTGTGACCCTCCGGAACCTTCAGAACCTTCGGGAGCCGCTGGTTGATGGGGCCGGGCGGGAGCTCGGCCAGGCGGTCGAGGCACGCGTCCGCGAGGTCGAGGGACGCGTGCACCTGGTCCAGCAGGCATTCGAACCGGGCCAGGCAGTCGCCCTCCGAGCGGGTGACGACGCGGACGTCCAGGTCTCCGTAGGCGAGGTACGGTTCGTCGCGGCGCAGGTCGAAGTCAAGGCCGGACGCGCGTGCGATCGGCCCGGACACCCCGTACTGCAGGATCTGCTCCTGCGTGAGCACTCCGACGCCTCTCGTCCGGGCCCGGAAGATCTCGTTGCCCATGATGAGGTCGTCGATGTCTCCCATGCGCCCACGGACCTCGGACACCGTCTTCCGCGCGCGCGCCGTCCAACCGGCGGGAAGCTCCTCTTTCAGCCCGCCGACGCGGTTGAACATGTAGTGCATGCGTCCACCGGAGACCTCTTCCATCACCCGCTGCAACGCCTCACGCTCACGGAACGCGTAGAAGATCGGGGTGATGGCGCCTACCTCAAGTGGGTACGAGCCGAGGAACATCAGATGGTTGAGGATGCGATTGAGCTCTGCGAGGAGCGTCCTCGCCCATACGGCGCGGGCCGGGACCTCCATGCCCAGCATTCGCTCGGCGGCGAGGACTACACCCAGTTCGCTGGAGAACGCCGACAGCCAGTCGTGCCGGTTCGCCAGCACGACGATCTGCCGGAAATCCCGGACCTCGAAGAGCTTCTCCGCTCCCCGGTGCATGTAGCCGATGATGGGCTCGGCGGCCGAGATGCGTTCGCCGTCCAAGGTCAGCCTCAGCCGGAGCACACCGTGCGTGGACGGGTGCTGGGGGCCGATGTTCAAAGTCATGTCCTCGGTGGCGAGCTCCTTGGCGCCCGCACCGATACCGACGATCCGTTCGGTGGTCATGGTCGCGTCTCCGCCGCTCCGGTCACCGCTTCATGGTCGCATGGCGAGCGGCACTCGTTATCCGATTGACTAGGAGGCAATGAACGCGAGCCACGGCGAACCGCCATTCGAGCCCGCCGCGAACTCTGGAGCCCAGGGCGCGGCGCGTCCGCCCGCGCCTTCCGGCCCAGGACACGGCGGTCAACCGCCGGGTTCTCCCGGTCAAGGCCAGGTACCGGCACACTACCCGCCGGACCAGAATCGGCCGTCAGAGCCGCCCGTCTACAGAGCGGACCAGGCGTTTGCGGCAGGCGGCGGCCTGCATTGGTCACCGATCTCGAAACGCCATGCTCTGCACAGGCTTCTCAGCGCCGTCCTCTGGGCGATTCCGGTTGGTGGCGTGGGCGGGTTCATCGTCTGGAGGAACGGTGGCGTGGTCCCGGCCACCATGTGGGTGGCCGCCGTCGTGTTCTTGGCCGTCCTCAGCTGGCTGGTGGCCGAACTCGACCGCCGGGCGTTCGGCTACGCCGAGCGTGCGGACGACCTCATCGTCACCCATGGGGTCCTCGTCAAGCGGCTCATCGTCGTCCCATACGGGCGGATGCAGTTCGTGGACGTCACGGCTGGACTGCTGGAGCGGTGGATGGGCATCGCGACCGTCCGGATGCACACCGCCGCCGCGGCCACGGACGCCACCATCCCCGGCCTGCCCGCCTCGGAGGCCGCCCAGCTGCGCGACCGCCTCGCCCAGAAGGGCGAGGAACGGAGCATGGGTCTATGAGCGGCCCATATGGCCCACCAGGCCAGCCCGGCCCCTACGGCCCATCGGGTCTGCCCGGCCGTTCCGGGCCGCCAGGGAAGCCCGGCCCCTATGGTCCGTCAGGTCAGCCCGGCCCTTACGGACTGTACGGCCCCAATGGCCGCCCGCCTTATGGCCCACAACCGCCACCTCACGGTGCGCCCCCTCCGGGTCAACCGTACGGGCCGCCTCGTCCTCCCTACGGATATGTCCCATCGCACGGTTTTCGTCCACCGATCCGGTTCTCCGAGGGCACGCACAGGCTCCACTGGGCGACGGCGCCACTGCGCGCGTTCATTTTCCTCATCATCTACTTCGTCCTGCTCGGCTTTCCCCTGCTGCTGACCCAGACGGATGACGGCATAACGCTGGCGCTCACTCCCGAAGTGATCGCCAGATTCCTCATCGTGAGCATCCCGATGGGGCTGATCGCGGTGGGAACGGGCCTCTGGACGTGGCTCGCCGTACGTTTCCGCGTTGACGGTGACGACCTTGTTGCGGAGACCGGTGTACTCCGCAAGAACAAGCGTCGAATCCCGCTTTCGCGTATCCAGGCCATAGACCTCGTCCGTCCCCTGGTCACCCGTGTGTTCGCCCTTGCCGAAGTGCGTGTGGAACTCGCCGGAGGCGCGCACAGCGAGATCGCGCTCCGCTATCTGGGGCGCCATTCCGCTATGCAATTGCGTGCCGAACTGCTGGCGCGTGCCGCCGGTCTGCCCGGTCACACACCCGAGGCACCGGAACGACACGTGTGGCGCGTCCCGTTCGGCGCCCTGCTCGGGTCACTCGTCGTGCGGTTGCCGGTCCTTGGGACGGTCCTGCTCTTCTTCGCATCCCTGCTGTTCCTGGTGATGTACACGGAGGGCGGCATCCTGGCGGTGACCATCCCCGTCCTGCTCGCGCTCATCCGGGCCGTGATCGCCCCCCTCGTGATGTACGCCAACTTCACGGTCGCGATGTCACCGGACGGGATCCGCCTCCGCTACGGCCTCCTGGAGACCCGGATGCAGACGCTCCCTCCGGGACGTGTCCAGGCGGTCAGCATCGTCGAGCCGGCGATCTGGCGCTCCCTCGGCTGGGCCCGTGTCGAGGTCACCGTCGCCGGCTACGCGGGAGAGCGCCAGGCGTTGTCGTCGACCCTCCTGCCCGTGGCCCCGCGGCACGTCGCCATGCACCTCGTCTCGCAGGTGTTCCCCGGAACCCATGTCGACGCGGTCTCGCTCATCCCCGCATCGTCCAAGGCAGTGGCGATCGACCGTGCGGAGGGTGCCGGCACAGACGACGTCGTCTTCGTGGCCAGGCACGGCTGGCCCTGCCGACGCACCGACGTGATCGCCCACGCGCGCGCGCAGAGCGTCCGGCTCACCATGAACCCGTTCCAACGCCTCTTCGGGCTGGCCACCGTCCATGTCGATGCGCCTCCCGGACCGGTGCAGGTGGCCGCGACCGACCGCGAACTGGGCGAGGCCCGCGCCATCGTGGAATCGACCGCGCGCCGAGCCCTCGCCGCCCGCCGAGCCGGCGGGGACCCGACCCGCTGGGCCCGCTGACCGACTTATCCACAGAATCGCGTTCTACTTCCGGGTCCGTCCGCGCTCGTCGAACATGGATCCCGGTCGGCCCGCTCGCCGGGGGGAGGGCGGGCCGACCACCCATCGTCGCCTCACCGGGGGAGTAGCGAATGATCGCCCAGATCGCGAAGTGTTTGGCCGTCGGATGTCGACGGGCGCCCATGCCGCTCGTACGTCGGCAGAGTGGAGTCGGATTCGAGAATGTGCGCGGCGCCCACACGAGCATGAGACTCCCGCCGGAGGACGGGTTGCTCATGACGCACCGTGAGGTCCCTGGCCCAGTTCGCCGCACTGCCGGGCGCGCGTCCGCAGGTGGGCGCGCATCGCCCCCATTCAAGCGAAACGTGGAGCGTGTGCGGACGGTATCGGCGCACCATGAACGCCCTTAGTTCACGACGGTCGGCCGAGGAAAGGTGTGGCCGGGAAGTGCATGAGATGCGAACATCGACAGACATGAGTGTTCTGGCCTATGACCCCTGGTCTCCGGAGTTCGTGGCGAACCCCTACCCGGCGTTCGAGCGGCTCCGCGCCGACCGTCCCGTGTATTTCGACGAACCCACCGGCCAGTGGGTGATCAGCCGATACGAGGACGTGAACGCTCTCTTGCGGGACCGCCGTCTCGGGCGGACGTACCTCCACATCGCCGGCCATGAGGAGTTCGGCCAGGAACCGGAGGCCGACTTCCTCAAACCCTTCTGGGACCTCGTCAGGGCCGGAATGCTGGACATGGAACCGCCCACGCACACCCGGCTGCGGCGCCTCGTGTCCAAGGCGTTCACCGCCCGCATGGTGGAGGGGCTGCGCCCGACCATCAGGCGGCTCGCCGGAGACCTTGCGGGGGCGCTCGCCGCCAAGGGCGGCGGCGATCTGCTCGCCGAGGTCGCCGAGCCGCTGCCGGTCAATGTGATCGCCGAGATGCTCGGCGTCCCCGTGGAGGACCGGGACCTCCTGCGCCCATGGTCCGCCGACATCTGCGGCATGTACGAGCTGAACCCGCCCGAGGAGGTCCAGCGGACGGCCGTCCGGGCCGCCGTCGAGTTCTCCGACTACCTGCGCCGCCTGGCCCGCACCCGCCGCGACGAGCCGCGCGACGACCTCATCACCGCCCTCGCCCACGTCGTGGACGGAGGCGACCGGCTCACCGAGGACGAGCTGATCGGTACCTGCGTCCTGCTGCTCAACGCCGGTCATGAAGCGACCGTCAACGCGACCGGCAACGGCTGGTGGGCGCTGTTCCGCAACCCGGGCGAACTGGAACGGCTCAGGGCCGATCCTTCCCTCATCCCCACGGCCGTCGAAGAACTGATGCGCTATGACACCCCGGCGCCGATGTTCGAGCGCTGGGTCCTGGAGGACATCACCGTCGCGGGTGTTCCCATTCCGCGCGGGGCCGAGGTGGCGCTGCAGTTCGCGTCCGCCAACCGCGACCCAGAGGTGTTCGCCGATCCCGACCGGCTCGACCTGTCGCGCGACCCGAACCCGCACATCACGTTCGGTCTCGGCATCCACTACTGCCTTGGTGCCCCGCTCGGGCGGATCGAACTCGCCGAGTCCTATGGAGCGCTTCTCCGCCTCGCCCCCGACCTCCGTCTGTCCGCCGAACCGCAATGGAAGCCCGGTTTCGTCCTACGCGGCCTGAAGGCCCTCCACGTGGAACGCTGATCGTCGTACGAGCCGACAACCCGCCCCACGCCACCGCCGACCATGCGGGGGCGGGCCTGAGACCAACAGGGCCGGAGAACCTCCAGACCCAGTACTGACCTCGACCAGGCATAGGAGCCGGGTCCATCCGCCAGCAGGTCAGGAGAGACGGTGTTTAGGGACGCAGGACGGCAGGGAGGGCGATGCCCACGGTTTGAGCGAGCCAGCCGAAGCCGCCTAGACCGGACGGGTCGGTCAGCTCGGCGTCCTCTCCGGCGTGGCAGAGGGCCGCCACGTAGGAACGGGGGTCCCGGTGGGCCAGATCCACCGGCGGGCGGGCACCGGAGAGACCGAGCGCCCGCAAGGCGGTGCGCTGGGTCGTCAGGAGGGTGGACGTGGCGCCGGCGCGCTCTCCGGCCGCGGTACACGCATCGAGCGCCACATGCGCCGTGACATCGCAGGAGCCGTCCGGGACGGCGGGGACGGTCAAGCCGTCGCGGTAGCCGGTCAACGTGCCGTACGAGGGACGCGATTCGCGAGAGTGCGAGTAGTCGACGGCCAGCGCGAGCCCCCGCGAGACCCGTCCGACCACGGAGGCCCAGGCGGCGCAGCGCGGATGGCCGACCTCGGCGCGGTCGCCGGGCTCCTGAAGGGGCCACCAGTCCTCAAGCCAGTCACGGTCCTCGTCGGACGGCGCGGGCCCAGGACGTTCGGTGCCAGTGGACGGTTGAACTAACACGGTGCGGACGCCGTCAGGGGTGCGTTCGACGACGTCCAGGGGCACATTGTCGAGCCACTCGTTGGCCACGGCGAGACCGGTGATGCGCTCCGGCAACCGGCTCCGCCAGGCGATCTGTGAGGGGGTGTCGGATGGACGCGGCGCGATCTCCACCGCGGTCGGAGCGAGCCTGGACGCCAGCTCGGACGGGACGCAGGCCAGGATGTTGCTCAGCAGCCGCCCCGACCCCGCGCCGATGTCGACGATGTCCACCCGGTCGGGCCGGCCGAGCAGGGCGTCGACCTCCACGAGGAGACGTGCGATGGCGAGGGCGAACCGCGGGGAAGCGTGCACCGAGGTCCGGAAATGCTCGGCGGGACGCTCACCGCGCCGATAGAAACCGCCTTCTCCGTACAGTGCCCGATCCATAGCGGTGCGCCACGGCAGCCACTCGGTAACCAACGCCTCCACGAGGGTGACGTTACCGTGGGCCACGGCCCCCGGAAGGCGATCCCGAGGCCCGATCGGCGCGCCACCAGAACAACCGGACAGATTCGAGCCAACGCCCGTCCAGCCAAGCACCAGCGAGTCGATAGGGACGGCACGGCCCACCGCGATCACCTCTCGGCGAGGCGGTCCAGACCTGGGTGGCGGGCGCCGCCGATGGGCCCGGAGGCAGGTCGGCGACCTTGAGAGCCGGCTGAGGGCAGCTCTGCGCGGATGTTGAGTCGGCAGGTGCCGGAATGGCTGACCTGCCGAAGGGCAGCCGGTCGGTAGGGACGGCACGGTCGAGCGTGGTCAGGGGGTGGGCTGCCGACGTTGCCCTGGCTGGGATGGCGCGCGCTGTCGACGGGACTGGAGGCCGGTCGGCGTCCCTGAGGGCCGGTTGGCGGGGGCAGGTCGCGCGGGTGTTGAGGCGACAGGTGTCGGAGTGGCCGTCCGGACCGGGTTAGCGGGTTGGTGCGGACGGCGCGGTCGAGGACGGTCAGTTCTCGGCAACGCGGTCCAGTACGGATGACGGGCGCCGCCGATGGGCCTGTCGGCAGGTCGGGACTGAGGGCCGGTTGCCCGGGGCATTGGGGCGGCGCGGATGACGGGCGGCTGGTATCGGGATGGTCAGCCGATGAGTGACGGGGTGGCGCGATGGCGGTCGCGCGGGGTCGGTTGGCGGGCGATCTTGCCCCCCGTGGTGGCGGGTGCCGTCGATGGGATTTGGAGGTGGGTCGAGTCGTTTGGGAGGCGTTCGTGAGGCTGGAGGGCGGTGGGC
>NZ_SMJX01000213.1 GCF_004348535.1 Actinomadura sp. KC216 | reverse complement strand
CGTTCAGGTAGTCGAGCTGAGACTGGACGGACGATTCGGCCGCCGGCCAGAGGGACCTGTCGACGTCCGCGTAGACTCGCTCGACGACCTCGCGCGCCGTGCGCGCACCCGCCGCGACGGCGGCCTCCACCTGCGCGAGGCGCTCCCGCCGGTGGTCGATGTAGTGGTCGAGGACGGCGATCGGATCGTCCAGCTTCGGCCCGTGACCCGGGAGGATCGTCGCGGCCTCGACCTCGGCGGAGAACGCGCGGAGCCGGTCGAGCGAGCCGAGATAGTCGCCGAGGCTCCCCTCCAGGACGGTCGTCCCGTACCCGAGGACGGTGTCGCCGGTGAGGACGGCGCCGTCCGCCGGAAGCCAGAAGGTGAGCGAGTCGTCGCTGTGGCCCGGCGTCTCCATGATCCGCAGCTCCAGGCCGCCCGTGGTGATCACGTCGCCCTCGCCGAGCCCCTCGTCGCCGAGCCGGTGCCGCGGGTCGAGCGCCCGCACCTTGACCTGCCCCCCGGCCATCCGCGCGAACTTCCCGGCGCCGGCGGAGTGGTCGGGGTGGCCGTGCGTGAGCAGGACGAGACCGACGCGGCGCCCCTGCGCCTCGACCGTGTCCAGGACGCGCCGCAGGTGCTTGCCGTCCTTGGGGCCCGGGTCGACGACGACGGCCTCCCCGGACCCGGGCTCCGCGATGATCCAGGTGTTGGTGCCGTCCAGGGTCATGGCGGACGGGTTCGGAGCGAGCACGCAGGTCGCCCGCTCGGTACCCATCCCATCGATCTCGGACATGTCCCCCATCTTCCCCGAGGCGCGATCCGGGTGACGGACCGGGTTCCAGCCGAGCCGGTCGAGGTGCCGCAGCGCCGACGTGCCCGCCAGCCGGTACATGAGGGCCTTGGAGACCACGTCCCGCCGCCTCCCACGCGCGGACGTCACCGGTAATGCCAGGCGACGGAATCGGGCAGGACGAGGTACGCCTCACCGTCGATGATCTCCGCGGTGGGCTCGTAGGCGACGATCTCGCGGGGCGCGGCCAGCACGTCCGCGACCGTCTCGAACTCGGCGAGCTCGGTGAGCGTCGCGATCGTCGGCGGGAGCATGGTCCACTCGCCCGTGCTCCCGCGCTCGGCGGCCTCCTCCGGGCGTACCCAGAACACCTGGTCCGCCTCAGTGCTGACGTCCCGGGCCCGCTGCCCCTCCGGCATCGCCGCGACGAAGAAGCGGGTGTCGTAGCGCATCGGCTCGATCTTCGGGGTGATCCAGTGCGCCCAGGGGCGGAGCAGGTCCGTCCGCAGGACTAGGCCGCGCCGGTCGAGGAACGCGCCGAACGACTGCGTCCGGTCCAGCAGCGCCTGCCGGTCGGCCTCCCAGTCGCCGCCGCGCGTGTCGTCCACGACCGTGCCCGCCGTCGGGCCCGCGAGCAGCACGAGGGTCTCCTCGAACGTCTCCCGGACGGCGGCGCACACCAGCTCGCGGGCCAGCGTCTCGCCGGCGTTGAACGCCCGTCCCCATTCCGCGGGCGGCGGGCCCGCCCAGGCGATGTCGGCGTCCCCGTCCCGCGGGTCGACCCCGCCGCCCGGGAACACGTACGCGCCGGGCGCGAACGCCATGGACCGGACGCGGCGGAGCAGGAACGCCTGCAGCCCCTGCCTCTCGTGATCGCGGAGCACGACGACCGTGGCGGAGTCCCGCGCCGGGACGGGCTCGGCCCGCCCGGCCCGGATGTCCTCGACCCGGTCGCGGAACGACTCCGGCAGCTTGAGCGCGTTCACCATCGACAGACCGAACTCGTGTCCCTCATGGCGGCCAATTCGGACATACC
Organism: Actinomadura sp. KC216; assembly: GCF_004348535.1. Lineage (GTDB taxonomy): Bacteria > Actinomycetota > Actinomycetes > Streptosporangiales > Streptosporangiaceae > Spirillospora. The sequence continues at coordinate 12,818 of NZ_SMJX01000213.1, read as the reverse complement.
GAACGTCATTCCGTCAACTCCGGACGCCCCTGGACGCCCCAGCCGGGTGTCCAGTCCTAGGCGACCTCGGCGATCAGTTCGACCTCCACCGGGACGTTGCGCGGCAGGGCGGCGACGCCCACGGCGCTGCGGGCGTGCTTGCCCGCGTCGCCGAACACCTCGACCAGCAGATCGCTGGCCCCGTTGATCACCTGCGGCTGCCCGTCGAAGTCGGGAGCGCTGGCGACGAAGCCGACGACCTTGACGATCCGCGCGATCCGGGACAGCTCGCCGACCTCGGCCTTGAGCGCGGCGATCGCGTTCAGCGCGCAGATCCGGGCCTGCCGGGCGCCCTCCTCCGGGCTGACCTCGGCGCCGACCTTCCCGACAAGGCCCAGCTCGCCCTTGACCAGCGGAATCTGCCCGGCGGTGTAGACGAGCGACCCCGTCCGGGCCGTGGGCACGTACGACGCGACCGGCAGGACGACGTCCGGCAGCTCCATCCCCAGCTCGCGGATCCGTTCTTCAGGCGTGCTCATGACACTCCCCCTAGGACTGCACTTCGCGCTTGAAGTAGGCCACGAGGTTCTCCGGGTTCGGCCCCGGCAGGACGGTGACGAGCTCCCACCCGTCCTGTCCCCAGTTGTCCAGAATCTGCTTGGTCGCGTGCACCAGCAACGGAACGGTCGCGTACTCCCACTTCTTCATGCGCCTCACACTAGCGATCGGCCTAACCGAAGCCCCTCCGAACCCGCCCGTTCAGCACACCATCCCAACGGGAACCGGAACCGCTCGCTGCGTGCGGTCAGGGCTGTTCGGCGCGGAGCATGACGCGGCGGAGGAGGTCGGAGAGGGTGCGGCGCTCGTCCTCGCTCAGGGCGCCGAGCAGCCGGTACTCCTCATGGCCGACGCCGCCCATCGCGCTCAGCCAGGCGGCGCGCCCCTCGTCGGTGAGCTCGACGACGACCCGGCGGCGGTCGGTGGCGGACGGCGTCCGGCGCACGAACCCGCGGCGTTCCAGCGCGTCCAGCCGTCCGGTGATCGAATTCGGCGCCATGCCGAGGTCGGCGGCGAGCTGCGAGGGCGCGGCGGAGCCGTGCCGCCCGGCGAGGGCGTGCAGCGTGTCGTACTCGTGCCGCTGCAGATCGGAGGCCACGAGGGAGCGGTCGCGGACGTGCTTGAGGTGCTCCACGAAATACACCATCCGGGTGACGGCGCCCTCGATGTCCGGATCGAGGTCGGGCAGGATCGGCGTCCACCGCGCCACATGATCGTCCGTCCGGTCCCGCGCCGCGTCGTCCGTCCGGTCCCGCGCCGCGTCGTCCGGGCGGTCCCGCGCCGCGTCGTCCGTCCTGCTCCGCACCCTGTCGCCCATGGCCTCGATCGTATCGACGCACCACACACGCTTCGCCACCGAATAATTCGTTGACGAACAATTCGCCACCGAATTAGATTGCGCACCATGGCCCACCGTCCTCCAGCGCCCGCCCCCCGCCTTCCTCCGGCCCATCCGCTCCGCGGCCGGGACTTCCGGCTGCTGTTCGGCGCGCGGGTCCTGTCCCTGACCGGCGACGCCGCCGTACCCGCCGCGCTCGCGCTCGCCGTCCTGCGCACGACGGGCTCCACGTCCGCGCTGGCCCTGGTGCTCGGCTGCGCGATGGTGCCGCGGCTGCTCCTGCTGCCGATCGGCGGCGTCGTCGCGGACCGCCTCAACGCGCGAGGCGTCGCCCTCGCCACCGACCTCGTCGCCTGCGCCGCCCAGCTCTTCGCCGGGATCGAGCTGCTCAGCGGGCACCCGCAGCTCTGGCACCTCGCCGTCGCCCAGGCGATCGGCGGCACCGCCTCGGCGTTCCAGACCCCGACGATCTCGCCGCTCGTGGCCGGAACCGTCGACCCGTCCGGCCTCCAGAAGGCCAACGCCCTGCTGGGCGCGTCCAACGGCGCCACCCGGCTCGCCGGACCGGCCCTCGCCGGGACGTTCGTGCTGACCGTCGGGCCCGGCTGGACGTTCGTGCTCGACGCCGCCTCGTTCGCCGCCAGCGCCGCGCTGCTCGCGATGGCACGCGTCCGGCACGCCCCGATCCCGGCACGGCCCGGCACAGGCACCGGCCGGGGGGCGTTCCGGCGGCTCATCGGCGACCTGACGGAGGGCTGGTCGGAGGTCCGCTCGCGCGACTGGTACTGGACGAGCCTGATCGCGCACGCCATGTGGAACGGCGCGTCCGCCGTCCTGCTCACCCTCGGGCCCGCCATCGCGATCGACCGGCTCGGCGGCGAGGGAGCGTGGATCGCGACCGTCCAGGTCGGCGCCGTGGGCCTGGTCGCCGGGGCCCTGCTGGCCGCGCGCGTCCGGCCCCGCCGGCCCGTCCTCGTCGCGAACCTCGGCCTCGCGGTCTTCGCGCTGCCCCTCGTCCTGTTCGCCGTCGCCGCGCCCGCGCCGCTGACCATCGCCGCGTACGGGCTGGCGGGAGCCGGGCTGGGCGTCCTCAACCCGACGTGGGAGACGGTCGTCCAGATGACCGTGCCGCAGCACGCGCTCGCCCGGGTGACCTCGTACGACTGGCTGCTCTCCCTGGGCGCCGCACCGCTCGGCTACGCATTCGCCCCGTGGGCCGCGTCCGCCTGGGGGACGTCCACACCGCTGCTGGTCGCGGCCTTCCTCGTCGGGACCTCATGCCTCGCGACGGCCGCCGTGCCCGGCGTCCGCCACCTGACCATGCCCACCAAACCCCCAGCAAAGCCACACCCGGCGGCCCCCGACCACGCCGTCTAGGACGCGGAGCGCCGTCCGGCCTAAGCGCCGCCGCCCGCCTGCGGGTCGGCGCCAGGCCGGCGATCGCCGCCGGTGAGGCCCTGCTGCTCGTCGGACGGCGATTCGACGGCCTGCGGTTCGTCACGCTGCTTGGGCTCGTCCAGGCCGATGACCGGCGGGACGTCCTCCGCGGACTCCAGCACGGACGACGTCTCCGCCGCCCTCGCCAGCTCCTGCTCGGCCTTGGCGAGCCGTTCCCCGAGGTCGAGCCTGGCCTTCTCGCCTTCCTCGCCCTCACCCTCGCCGGAGCGCCCCGGACCGCCCGCGGCGCGCTCGAAGAACCGCAGGATCTCGACCGGCAGCGGCATGACCAGCGTGCTGTTCTTCTCGGCGGAGACCTCCACGACGGTCTGCAGCAGCCGGAGCTGGAGGGCCGCCGGGTCCTGCGACATGATCTCCGCGGCCGCGGCGAGCCGCTTGGACGCCTGGAACTCGCCGTCCGCCGTGATGATCCGGGCGCGGCGCTCGCGCTCCGCCTCGGCCTGCCGGGCCATCGACCGCTTCATGCCCTCCGGCAGCGAGACGTCCTTGATCTCGACCATCTCGATCCGGATGCCCCACGGCCCCTCGGTGATCTCGTCGATGATCGCCCGGAGCCGAGTGTTGATCTTCGCGCGCTCACCGAGCAGTTCCTGCATGTCGGCCTGGCCGATGACCGACCGCAGCGACGTCTGCGCCACCTGGGACACCGCGTAGCCGTAGTTCTGGACGTTCACGATCGCCTTCACCGGGTCGATCACCCGGAAGTACACGACGGCGTCGACGCGGACGCTCACGTTGTCCTGGGTGATGCCGTCCTGCCCGGGAACGCCCATCGTGACCGTCTGCCGGCTGACCTTCTGCATCCGTTCGACGATCGGCACGATCGCCGTGATGCCGGGCGACCGGACCGCGCCGGGACGCAGCTGCCCGCCCCGCTGCACCTGCCCGAACCGGAACACGATGCCGTGCTCGTACTGCTGGACGATGCGGATCGACGACGCCAGGCCCAGCAGCCCGCCGATCAGCACGACGAGCAGTATGACCAGAACCACCGCTTCCATCACGGCCACCTTTCTCGCGCGGTGGACGGGGCCGCGGGGAGCACCACCGGCCCCGGCGATTCCGAACCTTGTGGGTTCGGACGGAACCACCTGGAGGGCAGTCCACGTTTCCCAGCTAACCGCGCGGGCAGGCCGAATGACAGTGCCCGCACGAACGATCTTGGCGAACCGTGTCAGGGATCACTTGCATTGAGGGCGGGCGTGCTCTGAAGTGTTTGCCGAGTGAACGATATGGTCGATCGGGTGAGCGCGAGAGACACCGACTGGGACGGCGTACGCCTCCATGTGGTCACCGGCAAGGGCGGGACCGGGAAGACGACGGTCGCCGCCGCGCTCGCGCTCGCCCTGGCCGCCGGAGGACGCAAGGTCCTGCTCGTCGAGGTCGAGGGACGGCAGGGCATCGCCCAGCTGTTCGACTGCCCGCCGCTGCCCTACGGGGAGCGGCGCGTCGCCGTCGCACCGGACGGCGGCGACGTCTACGCGCTCGCCATCGACACCGAAGAGGCGCTCATCGAGTACCTCGAAATGTTCTACAACCTCAAGCGCGCCGGGAAGGCGATGACCAAGCTCGGCATCGTCGACTTCGTCACGACCATCGCGCCCGGCCTGCGCGACGTGATCCTCACCGGCAAGACCAGCGAATCGGTGCGCCGCAAGAAGAAGGACGGCTCGTTCATCTACGACGCCGTCGTCATGGACGCCCCGCCCACGGGCCGCATCACGAAGTTCCTGAACGTCAACGAAGAGGTCTCAGGGCTCGCCAAGGTCGGCCCAGTGCGCAACCACGCCGACACCGTCATGAAGGTCCTGCGCAGCCCCGAGACGGCCGTGCACTTCGTGACCCTCCTTGAGGAGATGCCCGTCCAGGAGACCATGGACGGGATCCGCGACCTCACCGACGTCGGCCTGCCCATCGGCGGCGTCGTGGTCAACATGGAGCACCAGCCCGTCCTCACCGAGGACGACCTCGCCGCGGCCGCCGCCGGAGCGCTGGACACCGACGAGATCGTCCGCGGCGTGAAGGCCGCCGGCCTGGAGCACGACGCCGAGTCCATCGCCGCGGAACTCGCCGCCGAGGCCGCCGACCACGCCCGCCGCACCGCGCTCCAGCGCCGCGAGAAGGAGCGCCTGGAGTCGATCAACCGCCCCCGCTACACGCTCCCCCTCCTGTCGGACGGCATGGACCTCGCCGGCCTCTACGACCTCGCCGCCGCCCTCCGCACCCAGGGCGCCGCATGACACACCGCAATACCCCCGAGTGCGGACGCCGCCGGAACGGGTCCAGGACGGGAGAGGCGAACCGATGAGCCCGAGCACCAGCAAGGCCCCGCCCGCGCTCGACGTCGACGCGCTCCTCGACGACCCCCGCACGAAGATCATCGTGTGCTGCGGCTCGGGCGGTGTCGGCAAGACGACGACGGCCGCGGCCCTCGGTGTCCGGGCCGCGGAGCGCGGCCGGGACGTGGTCGTCCTCACCGTGGACCCGGCCCGCCGCCTCGCCCAGTCGATGGGCCTGTCCGAGCTGGACAACAACCCGCGCAAGATCGAGATCGAGGGCGACGGCGAACTGCACGCCATGATGCTCGACATGAAGCGCACCTTCGACGAGATCGTCGAGGCGCACGCCGACCCGGACCGGGCCAAGCAGATCCTCGCCAACCCCTTCTACCAGTCGCTGTCGTCCAGCCTGTCGGGCACGCAGGAGTACATGGCGATGGAGAAGCTCGGCCAGCTGCACCGCTCCGGCGCCTGGGACCTGATCGTCGTGGACACCCCGCCGTCGCGGAACGCGCTCGACTTCCTGGACGCGCCCGAGCGGATGGGCCGCTTCCTCGACGGCCGCTTCATGAAGATCCTCGCCGCCCCGGCCAAGACCGGCGGCCGGTTCGGCGTCAAGGTGATCAGCGCCGGGTTCGGCGTGTTCACCGGCGTCATCAACAAGGTCATCGGCGTGCAGCTCCTGCGCGACGTGCAGACGTTCGTCGCCGCGTTCGACACGATGTTCGGCGGCTTCCGGGAGCGGGCCGAGAAGACCTTCAGGCTCCTCCAGACACCCGGCACCGCGTTCCTCGTCGTCGCGGCCCCCGAGCCGGACGCGCTCCGCGAGGCGTCCTACTTCGTCGAGCGCCTGGCGGAGGAGCGCATGCCGCTGGCGGGGCTGGTGGTCAACCGCGTCCACGAGTCCGGGGCCGACACGCTCTCCGCCGCCCGCAGCCAGGCCGCCGCCGAGACGCTGGAGGAACGCGGCGAGCACACGCTGACCGCCGCGCTGCTCCGCCTCCACACCGGCCGCATGCAACTGGCCGCCCGCGAGGAGCGGCTGCGGGACCACTTCGCGTCCACGCATCCGACCGTCCCGGTGACGGCGGTTCCCGCACAGGCAGAGGACGTCCACGACCTGGAGGGCCTGCGCCAGGTGGGCGAGGACCTAGCCGCCCCCACCTCCGCCCCGCCGACCGCCGCCGCCTGACGGCGATGGCCCGTCCCCTGTGGTCGACGAACCGGTAGCGCTGACGCGCTGACGCCTGTTCGGCACGACCTCCCACCAGGTGAGACTGCGCCACACCCACTCCAGAGGCCCATACCGGGCATGGCGCAGCCACAGTGAGCTGAACGCCAACTCGGCCAGGAACACGCACGTACCCAGCAAGACGGCCGTTCCGTGATCGGACACCTCAACGAAGTCGTCGGCCGCCATGATCATCAAAGTGGCGCCGACATATCCGCTCAGCGCCATCCTCCCGAGCGGCGCCAGCGCCCCCAACGCGCCCCGAACACGCGAGCGCGACAGCAGCAGAATCGCCATCACATATGCGGCGGCCGTCGCCAAGCCCGCGACCGCCGCAACGCGCGCCCCACCACTCGCGCCGTCACTCACCTGCCAAAAATTCAGGACAACAGCACACAGAAAGCCGATCGCCAGCGCAACGCCCAAGCGCACCCCGGACAGCACATCCAGAAGCTTCTCTACTCCGTACCGCTGCGCCGCGTATCCCAGCAGGAACAGCCCTGGGATCAGCACGCTGCCACCCCCGCTGACCAGCACCGCGGCCAGAACGCCCGCAGCCCCGAGCACCAGGACGTACCGTGCCGCAAGAAACGACGCGGGCAGCAGCACGACGACGCCGACGACCGCGTAACTCAGCAGCACCTCGTCCGGCTGGAGCAGCCGATGCAGTGCGCCGATGGGCACCAGAAAGCCGAGCCGAGCCAGCATCACCAGCCGAGGATCGCGCTCCGCCTCGCGGGCGGCGTCCAGGAACAGCCCGAAGCTGATCCCGAACAGGAACGAGAAGATCGGAAAGAACCTCTGATGAAGGAGCGTCTCGTAAGCCCAGTAGGCCGCACCGTCACTCGTCGCGGCCGCGGGCGTCCCGAGCCCGGCGTGCCCGCTGATCCCCACGGTGTTCACGATCGAGATGCCAAAGAGAGCGAACCCGCGGAGGACGTCCACCTCCACGATGCGCGGCCGCATCCCGGGACCTCCCTGGAGGATCAGGAGCGCGCTGGCAGGCCCGCACCCCATCGAGGTACGGGCCTGCCACAACGCTTATTCGGCCGTGCTTGTTGTTGAACCGTACGGGCCACTCCCAGCCCGTGACAGCCGGACGACCGCCTTCCGGCGGATCGGGTCAGCTGGCGACGAGCTCCTGCTCGTCAATGTCGACCGACCGCTCGTACTCCTCCTTCGCGGTCTCCAGCAGGTCGCGCCACGATCGCACGTCCGGCCGCCGGCGCAGCAGTGCACGGCGTTCCCGCTCCGTCATCCCGCCCCAGACACCGAACTCGATCCGGTTGTCGAGGGCATCAGCGAGACACTCCGTGCGCACCGGACAACCGCGGCAGATCATCTTGGCCCGGTTCTGCGCCGCTCCCTGCACGAACAGGGCGTCCGGATCCGCGTTACGGCAGGCGGCGCGGGCGGTCCAATCCGTGATCCACATCTTGGCCCCACTCCCCTAGGGTCTGTGTGTCGATTTGCGCTCCTTGGCCGGACGGGCGCGGACGTCAGGCCGCCAAACGAAAGCCGTGGGGAAGAACTTACGGAAGCGAGGGACGTTTCAACAGCCCCCGATGGGCCCATTCTCGATATAGCCCACCAGGGCCATATCACCGGAACGGACTAGTTACCTGTAGTTGACGCGCCAGACACGGCGCCGGTTGTCATCTTGAGGGCATAACGGACGAACGCCTCGACGGTGACGGCCCGGAAGGTTCGGCTACGGGAGCCCTGTCCCGAATGCACTGGTCATCCCGCGTACCCTAGAGCCCGTGCGCGTTGCGAACACGGATCGGATGAACACGGATCGGATGAAGGCGGCCTCGACGCTGCTCCGGCTTCTCGGCGCCGGAGTGGTCGCGGGCGTCCTCGTCGCGTTCATCGCGCTGCCCGCCGTCGGCAGCGCGGGGCTGACCGCCCGGGACGCCGCGAACAACTTCGAGGACATGGACAGCCAACTGAAGACGACACCACCGTCGGAGAAGACGGTGGTGTACGACTCGGACGGCAAGCAGATCGCGACGTTCTTCGACAAGTACCGCGAATCCGTCCGGCTCGACCAGATCGCGCCGATCATGCGCCAATCGATCATCGCCATCGAGGACTCGCGGTTCTACGAGCACGGCGCCCTCGACCTGAAGGGCACCATTCGCGCACTGGCGTCCAACGTGGAGTCCGAGCAGACGCAGGGCGGGTCGACCCTCACCCAGCAGTACGTCAAGAACCTCCTGGTCGACGCCGCCAAAACGCCGGAGGAGTACCGCGAGGCCACCGCGCCCACGGTCGGGCGCAAGCTCCGCGAACTCCGCTATGCGCTCGACATCGAGAAGCGCATGTCCAAGGACCAGATCCTTGAGGGCTACCTCAACATCTCCTACTTCGGCGCGGGCGCCTACGGCGTCCAGGCCGCGGCCAAGCGGTACTTCAGCGTTCCGGCGTCCGAACTGACCCTCGGCCAGGCCGCGCTGCTCTCCGGCATCACGCAGAACCCGACGGCCTACGACCCCATCCGCAATCCGACCGACGCGCGTAAGCGGCGCGACGTCGTCCTCTACCGGATGGCGCAGCTCGGGCACATCAGCAAGGCCCAGGCCGACGAGGAGGCCAAGAAGCCCATCGAGCTGAACCGCACCGACCCGGTCGGCGGCTGCGAGAGCAGCTCGGTGCCGTACTTCTGCGAGTACGTGAAGTACGACCTGCTGAACATCCTGTCGGACGGCAAGTACTGGAAGCTCGAACCGAAGGAGCAGCAGAACGTCGTCAACAAGCTCAACCGGGGCGGATACACGATCCGCACCACCCTCGACATGCAGGACCAGCGCGCCGTCGACAGGGCGCTGCGCTCGACCGTCCCGCCAGGCGGCAACCGCGTCGCCGCCGAGGCGATGGTGGAGCCCGGCACCGGCAAGGTCAGGGCTATCGGGCTGAGCAAGCGGTTCGGCCCCGGCAAGGGCAAGACGACCATCAACCTGCCCGCCGACTCGGCGCACGGCGGCGGCAACGGCGTCTCCGCGGGCTCGACGTTCAAGATCTTCACGCTGGCCGCCGCGATCGACCAGGGCATCCCGGTCAGCACGTCGATCGGCTCGCCCGAGACGACGACCATCGGCGGCTTCCAGCCCTGCAAGTACACCGGGTTGTACCAGGGCAAGAGGGTCAAGGACGCGATGATCGGCGGCGGCACCTGGACGGTGTCCAACGCCGGCGACAGCGAATCGGGCAACTTCAACCTCAAGACCGGCACCTGGCACTCGGTCAACACCTTCTACGCGCATCTGGAGAAGCGCGTCGGCGTCTGCAACGCGGTCAAGATGGCCGAGAAGTTCGGCATGAAGCAGGGCAACGGGAACCCGCTGCTGCCGATCGCGTCGCAGGTCCTCGGCGTCAACGACGTCGACATGGTGCACCTCGCCGCCGCCTACGCCGGGTTCGCCGCCCGCGGCAAGTACTGCGCGCCGGTCTCGGTGACGGAGGTCGTCGACCCGGAGGGCAAGCAGCTCAAGCTGCCCAAGCAGGACTGCCGCCAAGTCCTCGACCAGGACGTCGCCGACAAGGTCAACTCGATCCTCCAGGGCGTCCTCACGAAGGGGACGGCGGTCGGACGCGGCATCGGCCGTCCCGCCGCTGGCAAGACCGGAACCTGTGAAAGCCACTCCTGCGCCGTCTTCGCCGGCTTCACCCCGAACCTCGCCGCCGCCACCGCCTACTGGGACTACCGGGGCCCCTGGCAGTACAAGGTGTACGGCGTGTACGGCGCGGGCATCCCCGGCGGCATCTGGCAGCAGAGCATGCGGAGCGCGCTCGCCGGAGAGCCCGCCCCCGGCTTCCGGACCCCGACCCGCGACTTCGGCGACAGCACCCGCGTCCCGCAGGTGAAGGGCGCCACGGTCGCCGCCGCCACCGCCACCCTCAGGGGCGCCGACCTGCAGGTCCGCGTGGCGCCCGCGTCCATCCGGTCGAACCAGCCGAAGGGGACGGTCGTCTCCACCTCACCGGCCGCCGGCAGCCAGGTCCCGCCCGGGACCACCGTCATCCTCTACGTCAGCAACGGCAAGGGCCGCGGCAACGAGGGCCCGGGCGGCGGCGGCTGGCCCCCGTGGGGCGGCGACTGACGTCAGGCCTGCTGGACGAGCTGGCGCTTGACCTCGGCGGCGACGCGCCCACCCTCGGCGCGTCCCGCCACCTTCGGGCTCACGACCTTCATGACCTGCCCCATCGCGCGCGGCCCCGCCGCCCCGGTCGCGGCGATCGCGTCCGCGACCAGCGCCGCCAGCTCCTCGTCGCCGAGCTGCGCCGGAAGGTACTCCTCCAGCACCTCGCCCTCGTCCCGCTCCGCCTGCGCCTGCTCCGCGCGCCCGGCGTCACCGAACGCGGTCGCCGCCTCGCGCCGCTTCTTCGCCTCCCGGGTGAGCACCCGGACGACGTCGTCGTCGGACAGCTCCCGCGACTGCTTGCCGGCGACCTCCTCGTTCTTCACCGCCGTCAGCGCCATCCGCAAGGTGCGCGTGCGTACCTCGTCACGCGCCTTCATCGCGGCCGAAAGGTCGGTCTCCAGCTTCTCCTTCAAGGTCATGTTCCACATCATGCCCGTAGCGCACCGGAAGCCTCATCGGGATTACCACGCGGTGCAATTCTCTGGAAGCATGGGAGGCGTGCGAAAGTTCTACGCCGTGCCCCTGGCACTCATGGGCGCGGGCGCCGCGACCTTCGGGTACGCCTCGGTGATCGAGCGGAACTGGTTCCGCCTCCGCCGCGTCGACGTCCCCGTGCTGCCGCCCGGCCGCCCGCCGGTGAAGATCCTGCACATCTCCGACGCCCATCTCACGCCCGGCCGCTCCCGCCTGATCCGCTGGGTCCGTTCGCTGGACGCCCTGGAGCCCGACCTGGTCGTCAACACCGGCGACTCCATCTCCCACCGCGACACGATCGGCCCCTTCCTGGACGCCCTCGGCCCCCTCCTCGACCGTCCGGGCGTCTTCGTGTACGGCTCCAACGACCTCTTCTCCCCGGTCCTCAAGAACCCCCTCCGCTACATCTGGCGGACCAGCAAGTCCGACTACGACCGGCACCGCCGCGAACCCGACCTCCCGTACCGCGAGCTCGGCTCGTCCCTCCAGGCCGCCGGCTGGCTCGACCTCAACAACCGCATCGGCCGCCTCAAGGTCGGCGAGCTGGACGTCGAGTTCGGCGGCATCGACGACTCCCACATCAACCGCGACCACTACGACAAGATCGCCGGCCCTGTCGACCCGCAGGCCGACGTCCACCTCGGCGTCATGCACTCCCCGGAGCCCCGCAACCTCGACCGCTTCACCGCCGACGGCTACGACCTCCTCCTCGCCGGCCACACCCACGGCGGCCAGGTCTGCGTCCCCTTCTACGGCGCCCTCGCCACGAACTGCGGCATCGACCGCCCCCGCGTCAAGGGCCTGCACCGCCACCGCGGCTCCTGGCTCCACGTCTCGGCTGGCCTCGGCACGTCCCCCAAGGCCCCCATGCGCTTCTGCTGCCCGCCCGAAGCGTCGCTCCTCACGCTCATCCCCCGCGCGTGACCCGCTGGAAGACCGACCACCTCTCCGTCGCCGCCTACGACTACGGCGTCCACAACCCCCTCATCTCCCGCGTCGTGGCCCGCCTCCTGTGGAACTACGACATCCGCCACCTCCACCAGGCGATCGCCGCCCAGGACCCGTCCGCCTTGACCCTCGACGTCCCGTGCGGCGGCGGCATAGCCGTCCGCGACAACCCCCGCCACGTAGGCGTCGACCTCTCCTGGACGATGCTCACCCGCGCCCGCCGCAAGACGAAGACCCTCCTCCAGGCGGACATCTACGCCCTCCCCTTCCGAGACTCCACCTTCGACGCCTGCGTGACGTACAACGGCCTCCACTGCCTCCCCGACCCAGCCGCCGCCGTCCAGGAACTAGCCCGCGTCCTCCGCCCAGGCGGCACCCTCCGCGGCACGACCCTGGTCCGGAAGACAACCCGTCGCACCGAGGCCCTCTACACCTTCATGCACCGCCAGGGCATCTTCGGCCCTTCGGGCACCCTCGCCGATCTCCACACCTGGCTGACGCAGGCCGGTCTCTCCGACATCCACCTGACCCCCAACGGCGCCGTGACCGGCTTCACCGCCCGTAAATAGGGGACGCACCACCCTCCGGCATCCGCTAAGGTGGACAAGGCGCCGGGAGACCGTACGACTCCCGGGCAGCCACCACCGGGGTGTAGCGCAGCTTGGCAGCGCGCTTCGTTCGGGACGAAGAGGTCGTGGGTTCAAATCCCGCCACCCCGACACTGGCCAGACTCTCCATTGGAGCCTGGCACGGAGGCCGGAAACGTTCTCCTGTGGGAATTCGAGGGACGATCTTCGGATCGTCCCTTTTCCTTTTGTCGCTGGTCGTCAGGGGAGCTGGTGGGTGCGGCGTTCTTCTTTGGTCAGGTCGCGGGTTCGGCGGGACTTGGCTAGGGCTAGGACCTGGGG
>NZ_SMJX01000212.1 GCF_004348535.1 Actinomadura sp. KC216 | reverse complement strand
GACCCGACCCGCCCCCTCGTGGTGATCGGCTCCGGCTCCGGCTCCGGTCCCGCCCCGGGCGACGAACTCGTCGCCGGTGCCGTGCCGCGCACCGGCGCGGACCCCTTCGCCGAACCCGATCCCTTCGCCGACGCCCCGTTCTTCGCCGACCCGGTGCGGGAGCGCCCGCGCCGCCGCGGAGCGGCCCTCAAGGGCGTCGGCGGCCTCGCCGGCGTGGCCGCCTCGATCGCGGTCGGGCTGATGATGACGTGGCCGTCCGCCGACGACGGCACGGTGAACGCGCTCGGGCCGCCGCCCGACACCAACACCAGCCCCGGTGGCACCGCGCCGGGCGGCGCCACCGAGGAGCCGGTCACGCCGGGCACGCCGAAGCCGCCGGGCAGCGGGCAGCGCAACGCCGCCCCCGCGCCCGCACCGCCGAAGATCGAGAACCGCGCCCCCTCGGCGGAGAAGCCCGCCAGGCCGGGCGACGGCGACCGCACGCCGGGCCCGACGACGCCGCCGGAGAACCGGGCGCCGGGCACACCGCCGCCCAGCAGCCCGCCTCCGTCGGAGGACCCGACGACGCCGCCGGAGGACCCGCCGCCGACGGAGGACCCGGGCGACGGCGGCGAGCGCCCGGGCGGGCCGCTCGACCCCATCGGCGACATCATCGGCGGTGTCACCGGCCCGATCCTGGGCGGGCTGTCCGGCCGGTAAATCAGAAAAGCGAAGAGGGGACGGGCCGGTGGGGGTCCGTCCCCTCTCTCTTGTCTCCCATGCGATCCTGCACCTGTCGCGCACGCACGATCACTGAATAGGGAGCAGCGCATGGAGAGCGGCACGGGCACGGCTGTCACCGGGGAACCATGCATCACTGGCGAGCCGCCCATCATCGGGGACGACAGGCGGCGAATCCGGCACGTCTACGATTACCTGGTCTCCAGGAGCGACGCCGACGCCGTATCCGACGTCCTGCCGCCGGGCGCTCCCCCGGAGATGGTCGAGGCCGTCACCGCCAATTGCACGGTCGACCATGCCGGCTGCCTCGTCTTCCCGTCCGCGACCGACGCCGTGCGGACCTACCTGGAAGAGCAGGGGCTCCGTCCCGCGAAACCATTCGCGAGCAGCATCGTCAGAGATCGGCTCGCCGCCCGATATGACGTCCGGGACGACCGCTTAAAGGCCGGATGCCTGGACGTGAAAATCATCCACGGACAATTACCCGGCAATTCCTCCCGCGGCATCGAAGTGCTCAGCGTCGCCCCGGGCGACGAGCTGGACGCGTCCGCGCTGCGCGACGAGCGTTCGGCGCAGCACGAGAACCACGTCGCGGTGCGGCTCACCGACCCCGCCCGCCTGGAGGAACTGCGCCGCGCCCTGACCCGCCCGGGCGGACCGCGTCCCGATGGAGGCGGGTACAACCCGGCACAGGGCGAGGACGGCATCACCGTGCTCCACTTCCGCTCCGAGGGGTCCACCCCGATGGGCTGGCCGCGCCGCTTAGAGATCATCGCCCCGGGACGGCACACCGAGGCGCTGCTGCGGCACCTCCGCCCACCCGAGCCCGAGCCGGGGCACAAGCCCGAGCAGGAGCGGGACGGCGATCGGCGGCTGCTGCGCCGGCTCACCGGCGCCTGGGGCGTCCAGGCGATCCGCGTCATGGTCGACCTCGGCATCCCCGACCACCTCGCCGAGCGCCCCCTCACCTGCAAGGAACTGGCCGTCCGCACCGGCGTCGACGCCGACCGGCTGAACCGGCTGCTGCGCGCCCTCTGCCATCCCTGGATCGGCGCGCTCACCCCCACCGGCGACGCCTTCGCCCTCACCGGCCTCGGCCGCCGGCTCACCTCCGCCGCCCCGGACTCCATGCGCCACATCGCCCAGCTCTACGGCGGCCTGTTCTACCAGACCTTCGGTGAGCTGGCGGGCGCCATCACGGACGGCGCGCAGCCGTTCGTCACCGTGTTCGGGCAGAAGCCCTTCGAGTACTTCGGTGACCACCCGCGGGAGAGGCGCCTGTTCGCCCGCGCGATGGCCGAGGGCGCTTTCTTCCCGGACGTCGCCGCCGCCGTCGACCTCTCCGGCGCCCGCACCGTCGCCGACATCGGCGGCGGGAACGGCGAGCTGCTCGCGCACCTGTGCGACGCCTACCCGGGCCTGGAAGGCGCGCTCCTGGAGCGCCCGGAGGTCATCGAGGCCGCGCGGGACAACCTCGGCGCCCGCGGCCACCTGGACCGCTGCACGCTCCACCCCGGCTCGTTCACCGACGGCCGCGACGTGCCCGCCGGCGCCGACGTGTACGTCGTCGCCCGCATCCTGCACGACTGGGACGACCAGACCTGCCTGTCGATCCTGCGCGCCGTCCGCGACGCCGCCGCCCGCGACAGCACGCTGCTGATCATCGAGCGTCCGCTCCCCGACGATCCGGGCGACGCCTCGGTCTCCACCCTGTGGGACCTCAACATGCTGGTGAACAACGTCGGCGGCCGCGAACGCACCCGCGACCAGTACCGCCGCCTCCTCGCCGAGGCCGGATTCCAGGTCGTCGGCGAGAAGCCCCTCCGCCTGGACGTGTCCGTCACCATCGCCACCCCCGCCCGCTGAGCGGGGTGTCGCGGGGCGGCGAGCAGCTCACCCGGGTTCGTGGACGGCGTCCGAGAAACCCGGGTGAGCTGGATCAACTGCGACCGGCGGTCACGCCGGGGAGCAGTACTGGTTCTGCTTGTTGATCGCGCGGTACGGGCAGTCCGCGTACTCGGCCAGGATCAACAGCGGCTCGCGGTTGACCTGGGTGAGCGACTCGATCTGCGAGGGCGCCGGGTAGAAGCTGCCGCCGCCCAGTTCGAAGGTGTAGGAGAAGATGCGCTGGTCTCCCCACGTCCAGTCGTTGGAACTGCCGTCGGTGATGTAGAGGTCGCTCGACTGCTGGGGGGTGTAACGGTTGAACCGGGCGATCTCGCGGCCGATGGTGGCGTGTGTCGCCTGCTCGTCGGCCGACAGCTCGCCGGGCACGGTGTCGTTGTAGGTGTAGCCCATCGGCCACAGCACGAGGTTCGCCACAGAGTGGATGTCGAGGAACATCTTGATCTGCTGCTTGCCGCCGACGACCCGGCTCCTGATGAAGCCGGTGACGGCCTTGGTCTCGGGCGCCGACGCCGCCGACGGACCCCGGTAGGTCTCGCTGGACGGGGTGCCGGACGAGCCGCCGCAGCAGCCCCACTTGTAGGGGTAGTTGCGGTTGAGGTCGACGCCCTGCCGGTTCTTGCGCCACATCCGGCCCGGCTGGGTGTCGCTGGTCATGTCGTAGATCTGACCGTCGGGGTTGAGGATCGGGATGATCCAGAACTCCCGCTCGTTGACCAGCTTCGTGATCCGCTCCGTGGTGTTGTACTCCTTGGTGAGGATCCCGATGAAGTACAGCGCCTGCTCGTTGGTGATGCGCTCGCGGGCGTGGATGTTGGCCTGGTAGAAGACCTCGGGCTCGTCCTCGTCCTGCGCGACGTTGTCGCTGATCTTGACGCCGACGATGTCGCGGCCCTCGTAGGAGCGGCCGATGCTGAACTTCTTCGCGATCTGCGGGTAGTTGGCGACGACCTGGTCGAGCTCGGCCATCGTCTCCGCGTGGGTGTGGTACGACGACGCGGACTCGGCGTGCCGGGGGAAGGCCCCCAGCGGGCTGACCTTGAAGCCGAACCGCTTGATCGCGGCGACCTCGGACGGGATCGCGCTGATCTCCAGCGAGTCGTCCGGGCGCACCAGGTCGATCGCGGCGCCGGTGCGGGCGACCTGCGTCCGCTGCGCGGACGAGGCCGGGCCGGTGACGAGGTAGCGCTTCGCGGTCTCGGCGGGGGCGCCGGGCGCCGCGGCGACCGTCGCGGGCGCGGCGGACGCGGTGGTCCCGGCGACGGTCAGCGTCGCCGCGCCCAGGCATACCGCCACGAGGGCGGCCTTGAGGTTACGTGTTCTCATCGGTCGTCTCTCCTCAACCCGCCGGCCGGTAGGCGGCGCCGGGGAGCGCTGCGCCCTCGGGGATGCCGGCGAGCTTCCACGCGGCGTAGGCGGCGGCGTTGGTGGCGTGGCCCATCACCGACGACTCGATGTTGTTGATGTCGTCGCAGCGCGCGTGGTAGCAGGGATCGTTGCCGCTGGCGATGCCGCTGACCTGGATGCCGGCGTTCTTGAACGAGGCGTGGTCGGACCGCGCGCCGATGTTGAACCCCTGGGTGGGGAGGCCCTTGCTGCGGAAGTACTCGGTGAAGACCGCGCTGAGGGACGCCGTGTCGGTGTAGACGCCCCAGGTCCGGGTGCCCTTCGCGCCGACCATGTCGAAGTTGAGGTAGGCGCTGATCTTCGACCGCTCCGCGGCGGGCAGGTTCTGGACGTAGTACCGCGAGCCGATCAGGCCGAGCTCCTCGGCGCCCCACCAGCCGAACCGGAGCCGCTTGGTCGGCTTGGCGTTGGCGCGGGCGACGGCGAGCGCGGTCTCCAGGATGGCGCTGGAGCCGGAGGCGTTGTCGTTGATGCCGGGGCCGGCGGGCACGCCGTCGAGGTGCGCGCCGAGGAACACGACCTGGTTGGGGTCGCCCTGCGGCCAGTCGGCGATCAGGTTCCAGCCGGTGGCGCCCTGGTAGGTGAAGGACTGCAGCGTGGTCTGGAATCCGGCCGCGTCCAGCTTCGCCTTCACGAAGTCGGCGGAGGCGCGGTAGCCGGGCCGGCCGTGCGCGCGGTTGCCGCCGTTGGAGCTGGCGATGGACTGGAACTGCTGGGCGTGCGCCATCGAGTTGGCGGCCGGGATGTCCGGCGACAGTACGGAGACGGCGGCGGAGGGCGGGGCGGGCTGCGCGACGGCGCCTGGCGGGAGGCCCAGCAGGGCGGCGAGGAGCCCGGCGCCGATCGCGGCCGAGCCGAGGACGCGCTTGCGTTTCATCATGGGGGTCTACCTGACCAATCGGATCTGTGTTCCGGGGAGCTGGAGCGGGGGGACTGTCCGGCGAGCAGGCATGGAGCCGGGTGGCGGTGCCACCTCGATGGCTCGGGAGCAGTGCTGGGACGTGGTGGAACTACCTCGTGGACCTAGAAGCCCTGTTGCCTCCTGGGGGTGTGCTCCGGCGCGTTCCGCACCAGAGGGGAGGATGACGCTGAACGATATGTGCGCCGATTGCCCTCGTAAAGAGCAATGTGTGACGAACTTCGGGCACCACTGGGATTCCGGCCGCGTTTTCCGTGGTCACCGGCCGGAGAAGTGGAGTCACCTGGTCACTACATCTAATAGAAAGGCGCCCGCCCGCTCCTTGAATGTGAATGAATACCGCTGAAATGGAACGTTTCAAAACACCGCCACGAGATCGCGATCTCCATCCTCGGCAGGGGATCCGCGTTCGCCAATCCCCGTGACCGCTCCCCGGGCGGTACAGAGACATCGGCCGGGATATTCCCGTTAATGAAACGATTAAACGGGTGCCATTGCAGTGTCAAGGGCAATTCGTGCCGGACCGTTCCATGGCCGCCTCTGGTCAGGGACTATGGCTACTCAATGGTTCGGTTGGATCATCTTTCGGTCCTGACATCTCATCTTGCGAGCCCTGACTCGGCCGCGGATGGATTTGGCGGAATTTCAGTCCGCCTGGGGGGAGCGAATGATGACGGCAGAAACCGGCGATCGGATGGTCGCCGTTCCGGAAGAGACGGCCCGGCGCGTCACTTCCGAGCACGTTCTGGTCGCCGCCGGACATCCGAACGAGATCCGCTGGCGCGCCGGAGAACGCTTAGAGCACCTGTTCGAGGAGCGCTGCGACCGCTTCGGGGACGAGGGCCGCGACGCGCACCCGGCCGTCGACGCGGGCGATCTCGTCCTGACCTACGGCGAGTTGGACGAGCGCGCCAACCGCCTCGCCCGCCACCTGCTGGCGGAGGGGGCCCGCCCCGGCGACCGGATCGGGCTGCTGTTCGACGACGCCGTGCACTCCTACGCGGCGACGCTGGCCGTCCTCAAGGTCAACGCGGCGTTCGTGCCGCTCGACGCCGGCTACCCGGCGGAGCGGCTGGCGTACATCGTCGAGGACGCGGGCGTGCGGACCGTCCTGTCGCTGTCGCACCTGCGCGGGCACCTCCGCCAGGCGTGCGACACGACGGGCGTCGCGGTGCTGTGCGTCGATGAGGCGTCGGCACTGCTCGGAACGCTCCCCGGCCACCGCCTCACCGGCGCCGAGAAGGGCGTCCCGGACGACGACCTGTGCTACGTCGTCTACACGTCCGGCTCGACGGGACGCCCCAAGGGCGTGGCGGTCGAGCACGCCGCGATCTGCAACTTCGTCCGCGTCGCCGTCGAGGTGTACGGGATCGGCACGGCGGACCGGATGTACCAGGGCATGACGATCGCGTTCGACTTCTCCGTCGAGGAGATATGGGTGCCGCTGATGTCGGGCGCGACCCTCGTCCCGAAGCCGAGCGGGTCGGTGCTGGTCGGCGACGACCTGCTGGACTTCGTCCGGGCGCGGCGGATCACCGCGCTGTGCTGCGTCCCGACGCTCCTCGCGACCCTGCGCGAGGACCTCCCCGAGCTGCGCTTCCTGCTGGTGTCGGGCGAGGCGTGCCCGCAGGACCTCGTCGCCCGCTGGTACCGTCCGGGCCGCCGGTTCCTCAACGTGTACGGGCCGACCGAGGCGACCGTCACCGCGACGTGGACGCCGCTGGACCCGCACCGCGCGGTGACGATCGGCGTCCCGCTGCCCACCTACTCCGTCGTCATCCTGGACCCGGACGAGGACCGGGCCCTGCCGCCGGGCGAGCCGGGCGAGATCGGCATCGCGGGCGCCGGGCTGGCCCGCGGCTACGTGAACCGCGACGACCTCACCGCGCGCCGGTTCGTCCGCGACTTCATCGGCATCGAGCACAACCCGTCCGGCCGGATCTACCGCACCGGCGACCTCGGCCGGATCAACGGCGACGGCGAGATCGAGTACCAGGGCCGCATCGACACCCAGGTCAAGATCAAGGGATACCGCATCGAGCTGACGGAGATCGAGTCGGTGCTGTCGCAGGTGCCCGAGGTCGCGCAGGTGGTGGTCGGCACGTACGAGTCCGAGCCGGGCGTGACCGAGCTCGTCGCCTACGTCACGCGGCGGTCCCGCGACACGCCGCTCGACCGCGACCGGCTCCGCGCGCAGGCCCGGGAGCACCTGCCGGGCTACATGGTCCCGGCGTACTTCGAGGAGCTCGACGCCATCCCGATGCTGCCCAGCGACAAGGCCGACCGTGGCCGGCTGCCGGCGCCGACGTCGCCGCGCGGGCAGGCCGCGTCCACCGGCCACGTCGCCCCGCAGACCGCGACGGAAAAGGAGCTCACCGAAGCGCTGGCCGGCCTGCTGCGGCTGGAGCGGGTGTCGACCGACAGCCACTTCTTCGACGATCTGGGCGCCGACTCGCTGGTGATGGCGCGCTTCTGCACCGCGGTCCGGGAACGCACGGACCTGCCGGTGTCGATGCTGGACGTCTACCAGAACCCGCAGGTCAAGGGCCTGGCCGCGGTGCTCGCCGAGCGGGCGCCCGCCGTCGCTCCGCCGGAGACCCCGCCGGAGGCGCGTCCGGCGGACACCCGCCCGGCGGTGCGCAAACGCGTCCGCGAGTACGTGGTCTGCGGCGCCCTGCAGCTCCTTCTCTTCATCGCGACGGTCTACGCCGGCGCCGTGGTCACGTCGGCGGGCTACGGCTGGGCGTCCGGCGCCACCGGCCTCGCCGACCTGTACGTGCGAAGCGCGGCGGCCGGTGCCGCGCTCTTCACGTTCATGTGCGCGCTGCCCGTCCTCGCGAAATGGGCGCTCATCGGCCGCTGGAAACCCGGTGAGATCCGCGTCTGGAGCCTCGGCTACGTCCGCTTCTGGACGGTCAGGACGCTCATCCGGTCGAGCCCGATGGCGCTGCTGGCGGGATCGCCGGTCTACAACCTCTACCTCCGGCTGCTGGGGGCCAGGATCGGCCGCGGCGCCGTGATCTTCTCCAGGACGATCGTGTGCACCGACCTGCTCACCGTCGGCGCCGGGACGATCATCAGGGAGCGCTGCGCGATGTCCGGCTACCGGGCCGACGCCGGGGTGATCCGGACGGGCGCGATCACGCTCGGGGACCGCGTGTTCGTCGGCGAGAGCACGGTCCTCGACCTCGACACCGCCCTGGGCGACGACACGCAGCTCGGGCACGCCTCGTCCCTGCACGGCGGGCAGAGCGTGCCCGCGGGCGAACGCTGGCACGGCTGCCCGGCCCGCCCGACCGGCACCGGCTACCTGCCGATCCCGCCGATGAGGTGCGGCACCGCGAGGCGGTTCTGGTACGGCGCCCTGCAGTTGGTCACGCTGCTGGCGGTGGCGATGCCGCTGGGATTCGTCGTCCTGGTCGGCCTGCTCACCGAGTTCCCGATGCTGGTCGAGATCATGCGCGTGGAGTCGCAGGGGCTCGGCCGCCCGTCGCTCTACCTGGACGCCGCGCTGATCTCGGGCGTGCTGTTCTTCGGCGGCCTCGCCGGGGCGCTGGCGTTCGTGCTCACCGTCCCGCGCCTGCTCGGCCTCCTCGTCCGTCCCGGCAAGGTCTACCGCCTCTACGGGCGCCACTACTGGGCGCTCATGACGACCAAGCGCCTGACCAACGTGCCGCTGTTCACCTCCTTGTTCGGCGACAGTTCCTACATCGTCGGGTACCTGCGCGCGCTCGGATACCGCTTCTCGCGGCCGATCGTGCAGACGGGCAGCAATTTCGGGACGGAATTGCAGCACCACTCCCCCTACCTGACCACCGTCGGCAGCGGCACGATGATCTCGGACGCCCTGTGGGTCGCGAACGCCGATTTCTCCAGCACGTCGTTCAGGGCGTCGGAGGTCCGGATCGGGGCCCGCAATTTCCTCGGCAACAACATCGTGTTCCCGGCGGGCGCGGCGGTCGGCGACAACGTCCTCCTCGGGACGAAGGTGGCGGTGCCCGTCGACGGCCCGGTCCGGGAGAACACCGGCCTGCTGGGCTCGCCGTGCTTCGAGATCCCCCGCTCGGTGGAACGCGACCACGCGTTCGCCGAACTGGAGAAGGGCGAGGAGTTCCGCCGCCGCCTCTCGGCCAAGAACCGCTACAACCTCAGGACCATGGCCCTTTTCCTTTTCCTCGGATGGTTCCGGCTCTTCGGGGTGACGGCGCTGTGGCTCGCCGTCGAGGACCAGCTCCGCGGCAACGCTGCGGTCGCGCTCGTCACCGGCGTCCTGGCCTCGCTCCTGTTCACGGTCGGCTTCGGCGTGCTGGTCGAGCGGGCGGTGCTGCGGTTCCGCTCTCTCGAACCGCGGCTGTGCTCGATCTACGACCCGTACTTCTGGTGGCACGAGCGCCTCTGGAAGATGGGCGGGCGGGCGGCGTTCAACGGCACCCCGTTCAAGAACGTGGTGTGGCGCCTGCTGGGCGTGCGGATGGGCCGCCGGGTCTTCGACGACGGCTGCGCCATCCCGGAGAAGACCCTGGTCACCATCGGGGACGAGTGCACGCTCAACGCCGGAAGCGTGATCCAGTGCCATTCCCTGGAGGAGGGCGTGTTCAAATCCGGCCGCACCCGGATCGGCGCCGGGTCCACCCTGGGCGTCGAGTCGTTCGTCCACTACGACGTGACGATGGGCGAGCGAGCCGTGCTCGACGCCGACTCCTTCCTCATGAAGGGCGAGAAGGTGCCCCCCGGCGCGCGGTGGGTCGGAAATCCCGCCGGGCAGTTCCACCTGCCGAAAGAGGTGGGTTGACAGCGTCGGGCGGCGGGCGGAAACCTCCGATCATCGTTGCGCCGGTGTGAGGAGAGTGGCGGGATGGCCGTCCATGAAATTCGGATCGACCCCGCCAGGCCCCTGCGGGAGGACCTCGGCACGGGCCACAACCGCTGGCATCCCGGCATCCCGCCGGTGGTGCGCTGCGAGCCCGGCGACGAGGTCGTCATGGGCACGCGCGACGCGTTCGACGGGCAGTTCAACCCGTCGAGCACGGCGAAGGACGTGGCCGCTGCCGACCTGAGCGTGGTGCACCCGCTGACCGGCCCGGTCTTCGTGGATGGCGCCGAGCCCGGCGACCTGCTGGAGGTGGAGATCCTCGACGTGGCGCCGGACACGTTCGGGTTCACCGCGCAGGCACCGGGGCTCGGGTTCCTGAGCGACGCGTTCCCGGAGCCGTACCTGGTGCGCTGGGCCATCGCGGGCGGCTGGGCGACCTCGGAGGACCTGCCCGGTGTCCGCATCCCCGGCGCCCCGTTCATGGGGACGATCGGCCTCGCGCCCGGCTCCGGCGGGCTGCGCCGGATCGCCGCGCGGGAGCAGGCGGCGCTGGACGCCGGCGGCGTGGTCGTACCGCCGTCGGCCGCGGGCGCGGTGCCGTCCGACCCGGAGATCGCCGCCACGGGCCTGCGGACCATCCCGCCGAGGGAGCAGGGCGGCAACATCGACGTCAAGCAGCTCACCGCCGGGACCAGCCTGTTCCTCCCGGTCGACGCGCCCGGCGCCCTGTTCAGCGCGGGCGACGCGCATTTCGCGCAGGGCGACGGCGAGGTGTGCGGGACGGCCATCGAGATGAGGGCGACGGTGCGGGTTCGGTTCGCCGTCCACATGGGCGAGGCGCGCGAGAAGGGCATCACGTCCCCGAGGTTCTCCCGGACGTCCGCGGAGCACGCGGCGCCGCGCCCGTTCTACGCCACGACGGGCATGCCGGTCACCCGGGACGGCGGCACGGTGGTGTCGGAGGACCTGAAGCTCGCCGCGCGCAACGCCCTGCTCAACATGATCGACCACCTCGGCGAACGCGGCTGGACCCGGCGGCAGGCGTACGCCATCTGCAGCGTCGCCGTGGACCTCAGGATCAGCCAGCTGGTGAACCCGCCGAGCGTCCTGGTCTCGGCGTTCCTGCCGCTGGACATCTTCGACGGCTCCTGACACCGCCCACCGGACGCGGCCCACCGCCCGCCGGGCGCCGCCGACCGCCGCCCGACCTCGTCCCGCACTCCTCTTGACCGTGCCCGCAAGATCACTGAGGGTCGAGATGCCGTCAGCTGAAAGGGTGGTGCGAGCATGACCGCAGGACACGATCGCCGGCGCTTCCTGATCGGCGCGGCCACGGCCGGGGCCGGGCTCACGGTCTCCTCCGTCCTGGCGCCGGGCACGGAGGCCAGGGCCGCGGCGCCGCCGGGCCGGAGCGACGCGACGACCCGGATCCTCCTCAACAACGTGGGATTCGACCCCGCCGGGCCGAAGCGCGCGGTGATCACATCGGCCCGGGCCCCGGAGGCGTTCCAGCTCATCGACGCCGCCACCGGTCAGACCGTCCACACCGGCCTCCTCGACGATGCCGGCACCGTCGAGGACTGGGACGACCGCACCTACTGGACCGCCGACTTCTCCCAGGTGCACCGGCCCGGTGACTACCACCTCGCCGTGGGCTCCGCCCGGTCGGCACCGTTCAAGATCGAGGCCATGGTGCTGGAGCGGTACACGCTCGCGCACGTCGTCCGCCATTTCAAGGGCTGGCGGTGCTCCGGCCAGTACGACAAATTCGACCGCCGCCTACCACTGGGAAACACGGGGAAGACGTACGACGCACACGGCGGCTGGTACGACGCGACCGGCGATTTCGGCAAGCATTTCACCCAGCTGTCGGCCCTCTCCTATTTCAACACCCTCCAGCTCCCCCTGACGGCCTGGTCCCTCCTCGTCTCCCACCGGGAACTGACCGCGCGGAACGACGAGAACATCACCCAGTTGCGCACCTGGCTCCAGGACGAGGGCCTCTACGGCGCGGACTACCTCCGCCGCGTCCACGTCCCCGGCCAGTCGTTCTACAGCACCGTCAACCAGCCGGGCCCGCCGAAGGACCCGGTGAAGCGCACGCTCAGCACCGCCCAGGTCAACTACCGCGAAGGCGGCGGAGTGGCGATCGCCGCCCTGGCCATCGCGAGCACGCACGACGTCTCCGGCGACTACGACAACGCCGAATACCTCGCGGCCGCCAAGGACGCCTTCGCCTATCTCGAAGTCAACAACGTCCGCCTCACCAACGACGGCAAGGAGAACATCCAGGACGATTACAACGCCCTGCTGGCCGCAGCCGAACTGTACCGCGCCACCAAGGACGCGACCTACAAAGCAAGCGCCGACAAACGCGCAGCAAATCTATCGTCCCGCCTGGTGTCCTGGAATGGCCACACCGACTACTGGAGAGCGGACGACAAGGACCGCCCGTACTTCCACCCGTCCGACGCCGGCCTCCCGGTCGTCGCGCTGCTCACCTACGCGGGCATCGCCGAAGGCCGCGCCGCCGACCAGGCACTGGACGCCGTGCGCCGCTCAATGCAATGGGAACTGTCGGTCACCTCGTCCGTGCGCAACCCGTTCGGGTACGCGCGGCAACTCGTCCAGGACAAGGACGGCGACCGCGCCGCACAGTTCTTCTTCCCGCACAACGTGACGCCACGCTCCCGGGACCAGTGGTGGCAAGGCGAGAACGCCCGCATAGCCTCCCTGGCCACGGCGGCACGCCTCACCGCACGCCAGTTCCCCGAGGACCGCGCCTTCGCAAAGCGGCTGCGCGCGTACGCAGCCGACCAGCTCAATTGGATCCTCGGCGCCAACCCCTACGACGTCTGCATGCTCGACGGCTCCGGACGCAACAACCCGGAGTACCTGTGGCTCGGGTCCTGGCAATTCCTGCAGACGCCCGGCGGCATCGTCAACGGGATCACCGGCAAGAACGACGACGGCAGCGGGATCCTCTGGGACCACGGCTTCGCCAAGACAGGAAAGGACGACGACTGGCGCTGGGGCGAGCAATGGCTCCCCCACACCAGCTGGTACCTGAACGCCGTCGCCCTGGGCTGACTCGCCGAGGAGCTCAGGTAGAGGACGCGCCCTGATCAATGCGGCGAATGAACGTCCGCCATGCGGGGCGTGTGAAGAGCAGGACCGGCCCGCGCGGGTCCTTGCTGTCTCGCACGCCGACGCTCGCGTCCAGACCGGCGACCTCGACGCACTGGCCGGTGCCGCTGCTCCGGATGCTCTTTCGCCACGTCACGTGTGCCGGGTCCGGCGTCGTCATTTCGCGCCCCGGTCGTAGCGTCCGGCCTTCGCCTCGGCGACGAAGGCGCTCCAGGCCCGCGGGATGAAGGCGAGGTGCCCGGCGTCCAGTGCCTTGCTGTCCCGCACGCCGACGCGCACGTCCAGAACGGCGACCTCGACACAGTTACCGTCTGACCCGCTATGGCTGCTCATGCGCCATGCGGCAGGAGCCATGTCACGAATGCCCATAGCTCGGACCACCTCCCCGCATCTGTCGGCTGTCAGTCGTAGCGTCCAGATTGCCCGTGAGGGATGAAGGTTGCCCACGCCTGCGTGGTGACGGTGAGATGGCCTTGGTGAGGGGCTTTGCTGTCTCGTGCGCCGATGCCCGCATCGAGCCGCCTAGTCGGGCGGGGGGAGGGTTTCGTGTTCGCCGTCTTCGGTGCGGCGGGTCAGGCCCCGGGCGGCCAGGAGTTCCAGGAGTGGGACGGCCACGCGGCGGGTGGTGCCCATGGCCTGGCGGGCGTCGCTGAGGGTGAACGGCTGGGGCAGCGTGGTCAGCACGTCGAGGGCGCGGCGGTCGGCGTCGGGGAGCAGGACGATGCCGGGCGCGATGCGGAGCAGGCGGCCGACGCGTTCGGCGGCGGCCAGCTCCGTGTTGCCCAAGCCCAGTTCGGCCAGGCGGTCGGCGTTCGGGGCGCCGAAGGGGGCGGCGGCCAGGTCGCGTTCCAGCTGTTGGACGGCCTTTTCGAGTGCCTCGGGCAGTCCCGGGGCGTGGCCTGGTGGGGTGAGCAGGCCCGACTCGCAGGTGAGGGCGGCTTCCCGGGCCAGTTCGGGGATCAGGGCTGGGTCGATGCCCAGGCGGCGGGCGGCGGCGGCCACCGGCATGCCGGGCTCCAGGGGGTGGCTGGTTCGGTGGTGGCGTTCGGCTTTGGCGAGGTCTGCTGCGTATTCGGCCCAGCGTTCGTCGGTCGTCCACCAGTCGCCGTGGCGGGGGGTGCCCGGCGTTGGGAGGCCCATCGCCGCCAGGTCCGTGCCGCGGCAGAGGCCGCGGCGGAGGTGGTCGGACGTGACGTCGCCCGCGGTCTGCATTCCCGACAGCTCGGCGGCCCGGGACCTCGCGGCGCCGCGCCTGGTCAGCGGGGGTGGGGCTACGTCGAGGACGATGAGACCGGCGGCGATCCGGCGGCGTCCGGGGTCGCGGAGGACGGCGCGGTCGCCGTATCGCAGCGGCAGCGGGCGGTCGAAGCGCAGCCGGGCGTGCTCGGATCCGAGCGGGCGCAACCGGCACGGGACGGCGGCCGTGCCGATGTGCATGATCAGCCGCTCCGGGAGCGGGGTCGAGGACGTCGGGCGCAGCTCCACGTCGATCGTGTCCGCCATTCGCCAGGCGGCGGGGGTGAGCAGTGGCCAACCGCGCGGGACGTCGGAGCGGTCTACACCTCGTAGGTTGAGCGCGACCCGTGCGGTGGCCTTCACTTGGTCGCGGGGCTCGCCCAGGGCCTCGATACCGCGTACCCGGACGGGTCTGCCTTCTGTGTTCTGCAGTTCGTCGCCGACCTTGATCGTGCCCGCGCCGAGTGTGGCGGTGATGACGGTGCCCGCGCCGTGGATGGTGAATGATCTGTCGGCCCACAGGCGGATGGGGGCGGTGGGG
>NZ_SMJX01000211.1 GCF_004348535.1 Actinomadura sp. KC216 | reverse complement strand
GTCCAGGGCGGTGGGGCGGCTTTGGGTGAGCGGGCGCTCGGCCGGGACGGGTTGGCCGGGTGGCAGCCGAGGGGTTCAGCGGGATTGGAGGGCGTCTAGGCCTACGGCTTGGGCTATTACCAGGCGGCGGTCTAGGCGCGGGTCCTTGATTTCCACGACGTAGCGGTCGCGGAAGCCGAACTTCTTGACGACGGAGAAGACGAGCTGGTCACCGGCGTAGAAGTCGAAGTGGTACGGCCAGGCGAACGGGAGGGAGTCCACGTAGGGGATGAACTGCCAGATGCGGCGCAGGACCGCGACGGTCTTGTTGCGCTCGCTGCCCGTCGTGACGCCGAGGCCGGGCTGCTCCAGGTGCCAGGTCGAGGCGAGCAGCGACTTCTTGAAGTCCTTGCGGAAGACGCCGATCGGCTGGCCGTTGGCGTCCGTGATGTCGTAGGCGGAGGCGAGGTCGATGCGCTTGCGGGCCTTGAAGCCCAGGATCGGGCGGGTCTTCGCGTCGTCCGCGTAGAGGGTCACCTGCTCCTTGAAGGCCAGGCGCTTCTGCTGCGCGAACGCGAGTAGTTCGCCCTCGCCGCCGTCCGGCGCCTGGGCGTGCACCTCGTACTGGTTCACCATCAGGCGCACACGCTGCCGGATCAGCAGCGTGTTCTGCGCCTGGAGCCGTTCCTCGTCCAGCGAACTCACCCGTTCTGTAGCGTTTTGCGGAGTCTGCCACAGTTGCGGGGTTCTGGTCAGGACTCCTCGATATGCGACGCCAGATAGCCGTGGATCAGCCGCTCCGCCTCGGCGACGATCAGCGGATCGCCGGCGGGGTCGCGGCGGAACGCCATCTTCAGGACGGCGTCGCCGGCCTCCACCGCGATGGCGAGCGCGGTGGCGAGGCTCGGGGTGTCCTGGACACCGAACGACTCCACGATCATCTGGCGGAGCCGGCCGGCGACCACCGCGTTGTTGTCGGCGTCGGAGTCGAGCAGGTGGACGTCCGCGACGTCGCCGAACCGCAGCACGCGGAAACCTGGCACGGTCCGGTGCATCTCCACGAAGATCTCGATGATCGCGCCGACCGTGTCGGACCAGTCGCCGAAACCGCCCTCGGCCAGCCGCGCCGAGACCCGTTCCCCGAACACCTCCAGGTTGCGGAGGGCGAGGGCCTGCGCGACGGCGCGCTTGTCGGGGAAGAACTGGTACACCGAGCCGATGGCCACGTCGGCGCGTTGCGCGATGCGCGTCGTGGTGAGGCCGTCGTAGCCGTCCTCGTCGAGGATGTCCGCACAGGCGTCGAGCATCCGCTGGACGCGTTCGGCGCTGCGGCGCTGGGCGGGACGGCGGCGGAGGGGAGTCCGGATCTCGGTCACGCCACCATTGTCACCCGAACACGGCGGGCTCCGGCATGCGCGGCGTGCCGTACACCACCCCAAGGTCATGGGAGTCTTCCGTGCGTACCATCCGAGCTCCTAATATCCGAAAACAATTCGCATTTCTGGTGGTTCGGGGAGGAACGCGATGGGGCTTCCGGACGGGTTTCGCTGGGGCGTCGCCACGGCCGCATACCAGGTTGAAGGCGCGGTGAGGGAGGACGGGCGGGGCCCGTCCATCTGGGATACGTTCGCCCACACGCCGGGGCGCGTCCGCGATGGGCACACGGGTGATGTCGCCTGCGACCACTACCACCGTTGGGCCGATGATGTTGCGCTCATGGCGGGGCTCGGCGTGGGCTCCTACCGGTTCTCGATCGCGTGGCCGCGCGTCCAGCCGTCCGGGAGCGGGCCCGCCAACCCGAAGGGCTTGGACTTCTACGACCGCCTGGTGGACGGCCTGCTCGCGGCCGGGATCGCCCCCGCCGCCACCCTCTACCACTGGGACCTCCCGCAGCCGCTCGAAGACGCAGGCGGCTGGATGAGCCGTGACACCGCCTACCGGTTCGCTGAATTCTCCTATCTCGCGGCCGAGCGGCTCGCGGACCGTGTGGAAATGTGGATAACTCTGAACGAGCCCGTGGTCGTCATGGCCTACGGCTACGCGTTCGGCGTCTACGCGCCCGGCCGGACGCTCATGCTCGACGCGCTCCCGACCGCGCACCACCAGCTCCTCGGCCACGGCCTCGCCGTCAACGCCCTGCGCGGACGCGGCGCCCGTGCGATCGGCCTGACGAACCATTACTCGCCGGCCTGGCCCGCGACTCCCGACGACCAGCCGGCGGCGGAGGCTTTCGACGCCTTCATGAACCGGCTTTTCACCGATCCCGTCCTTCTCGGCCGCTATCCCGATGTCATGGCGGACGCTTCGTTCGTCCGTTCGGAGGATCTCGCGGTCATCGCGTCGCCCATCGATTTCCTGGGCGTGAACTATTACCAGCCGACGCGCCTCAAAATGCCGGAGGAAGGCCCGCTGCCGTTCGATATCACCGACATCACCGGGTATCCGGTGACCGGGATGGGCTGGCCGATCGTCCCCGACGCCTTCCTGTCCCTGCTGCGCAGCCTCCATTCGCGGTACGCGCTGCCGCCCGTCTACATCACCGAGAACGGCTGCTCGTTCCCGGACGAGATCGGCCCTGACGGCACCGTGGACGACTCGTCCCGCATCGAATTCCTGGACGCCCACATCACGGCCATGCGGACCGCCATCGACGAGGGCATCGACATCCGCGGCTACTACGCGTGGTCGCTTCTCGACAATTTTGAATGGTCGGAGGGTTACCATCCGCGTTTCGGCCTCGTCCATGTCGACTACGAGACACAGAAACGCACGCCGAAGAAGTCCTACGGCTGGTATCGCGACCTCATCGCCGCGTCCGCCTGACCCCGCGACGGCGGCGCGTTCAGAACGAGGCGGGCCCGTGGCGGTCCCTGCGGCGGCGGTACTCGGTGATCGGCGGCTTGTGGATAATCTGCTCTCGCCGCTTCCGCCGTGGAGGTCCTGAATGCCCGACCCTCGTCCGCTGCGCTCGAACGATCCCCGCGAGGTCGCCGGGTTCCGGCTGAGGGCCCGGATCGGCGAGGGCGCCCAGGGCAGTGTCTTCCTGGGCGAATCGGACACCGGCCAGCGCGTCGCGGTGAAGCTCCTGCACGCCGAAATCGGCCACGACGACCGGGCCCGGACGCTCTTCGAGCGTGAGCTGTCCGCGGCCCGCCGGGTCGCGCCGTTCTGCACCGCCCGCATCCTCGCCTCCGGGACGGACGAGGACGTCCCGTACATCGTCAGCGAGTTCATCGACGGGCCGTCGCTGCGGGAGCACATCACCGAGCAGGGTGTGGCGGGCGGCGAAGAGCTGGTCAGACTGGCCATCGGCACCGCCACCGCGCTCGCCGCGATCCATGAGGCGGGCGTCGTCCACCGCGACTTCAAACCGGCCAACGTGCTGCTCGGCGAGGACGGGCCGAGGGTCATCGACTTCGGCATCGCCCGCCCGCTCGACGCCACCTCGGCCACCATGACCGGCGCGGTCGGCACACCCGCCTTCATGGCGCCGGAGCAGTTCGCGGGCTCGGCGGGCGGCGCCCCCCTGGACATGTTCGCGTGGGCGTGCACGATCGCGTTCGCCGCCAATGGCGTCCCGCCGTTCGGCGGCGACAACGTGGCGGCCATCATGCAGCGCGTCCTGCACGGGGAGCCACAGCTGGGCGCGCTGACCGGGGAACTGCGCGCCCTCGTCGCGTCGTGCCTGGCCAAAGACCCGGCGGCCCGCCCGACCGCCCTCCAGGTCCTGCAGCATCTCCTCGGCAACCGGCCGGATGTGACCCGGCCGTCGAGCCCGGTCCCGCGTTCGGCCCCGAACGGAAACGTAGACCTGGACGCAGCCGTGGATGCGGGCGCGGGTGCGGATGCAGAGGCAAGCCCGGATGCGCGCGTGAGTCTGCTTGCGGAAGGCACGTCGGCCGCCGCATCGCCGTCGCCGCCGCTCCCACCGTCCCCGATGGCGGCCGACGCACCAGTGCCGCACGCGCTTGAACATCCTTGGCCGGGCGCACCACCACCGCCCGGGTCCCCGCCGTTCGGTGTTTATCAGCAGGGCACCGTGCCGGGCGGCGGGCCGCCTCCGCTTCCCGCAGGGTTTCCGCAGCCGATGGATCCGGCGGCGGGACGGAAGGGACGTCCGCTCCTGGTCATCGCCGGGGCGGCCGCCGCGGTTCTCCTGGTCACCGGGGCGGTCTTCGCCGCGGTCCTGCTCAGAGGCAACGGGACGAGGACCGGAACAGGACCGGGCGCCCGGACGAGCAGCGGCGGGGCTGTGGCGCAATCGGGTCCGTCCACGCGGAATTGCGTCTACTCGCCGACGACCGGCACAACCGCCAAGGACGTGGGGAAGCCGCCGTCCCAGGTCCCCGCGACGCAACCGCAACGGGCGACAATCAAGACCAATCTCGGCACGCTGGAAGTGCAGTTGGACCCCGCCAAGGCTCCCTGCACCGTCCACTCACTCGCCTTCCTCGCGAGCAAGAAGTACTACGACAACACCAAATGCCATCGGCTCACGACGAGCAACACCCTCAAGGTCCTGCAATGCGGTGACCCGTCCGGGTCGGGGAGCGGCGGGCCCTCCTACCAGTTCGGGAACGAGATCACGGCCGGGACCCGCTACATCCGCGGCACCGTGGCCATGGCCAACGCCGGGCCGAACACCAACGGCAGCCAGTTCTTCATCCTCTACGGGGACGCGCCGTCCCTGCCGCCCGACTACACCGTTTTCGGGCGGGTCACGTCCGGGATGGAGGTGGTCGACAAGGTGGCGAAGGCGGGAGCCGAGGCCGGCGAACTCACGGGAGCGGGTGACGGCCCGCCGAAGCAGAAGGTCACCATCACCGAGTTCCGAACGCTCGCCGGTTAATGGCTGAGAAGGCAGCCCGCGTGCCGGTGGTCGAGGACCTCTATGCCGCGTTCGAGGACGTCCCGCGTCCGGTGGATCTGGAAGGGTGTCCCTGCTGCGTCGACCCTGACGATGGACGGCCACTGCTCGCCCGGCCCCTCCGCGACCTGACCGGCGCGGACCTGCGCCGGTACGCCGCCAAGGTGCTGAACACCTGGGGCGGCCCGGAGGACTTCCACTATTTCGCACCGCGCTTGCTGGAACTTGCGGCCGATGACGCGTTCGACTGGCCGGACGTGGAAATCGTCTTCAGCAAGTTCAGCCGGGTCGGGTGGCTGGACTGGCCACAGCGCGACGCCATCACCGGCTTCCTGAACTCCTTCTGGACGTGAACCATCGCCGACTTCCCCACCCTCCCCTCCGCGAGCTCCGCCATCTGCGCACTCGCCGGCATGAACACCGACATGACTCCTTGGCTGGACGAATGGGGCGGCGCATTGACGTCCGAACCCGCCGTCCGCCAGCTGCACGAGTTCGTCACGGAGAAGCTGATCTGGCGGCGCGGGCGACCGCTCATTCCCCCCGGATACTGGGACCCCTCGTCGCACCCGTACCGGCAGGTCATCGACTGGTTGACCGGCGGCCAAGCCGCCGCGGCCGTCAGCGCCGCCTTCGCCCGGACCGGGGACGAGGCCGCGCTGGAGCTCCTGATGGAAATCGACTCCAGGCTGAGAGCACCGAGCTAGGCCCGCGCCAAGGCCCCGGGCTAGGCCGCGCTATGGCCCGGGCCAAGGCGATTGCCAGGATGAGCGCCGGGCGCCTTCTCGTCGACGGCGGGCGGTCCGGGGCCTACCGCGACAATGGGATCATGGACCGCACGTTCGAGGACCTGATCGCGGAGGCCGGGGCGGCCTCCGTGGAGGGCTGGGATTTCTCCTGGCTGGACGGCCGGGCGGCGGAGCAGCGCCCGTCCTGGGGATATCAGCGGTTGATGAGCGAACGGCTGGCCAAGGCGAGCGCGGCGCTGGACGTCCAGACCGGTGGCGGTGAAGTGCTCGCAGGCGCCACCCGGTTCCCGCCCACCATGGTGGCCACGGAATCCTGGCCGCCGAATGTCGACAGGGCCACGCGGCTGCTGCATCCGAGGGGCGTCGTGGTGGTCGCCGATTCCGGCGAGCCGCCGCTGCCCTTCGCCGACGGCGCGTTCGATCTGGTCGTCAGCCGCCACCCCGCCACGGTCTGGTGGACGGAAATCGCCCGCGTCCTCGCCCCCGGAGGTACGTACTTCGCCCAGCACGTCGGTCCCGCCAGCGTTTTCGAGCTGACCGAGTACTTTCTCGGGCCGCAGCCCGAAGCGCGGCAGAAGCGCCATCCGGACATCGAGAGCGCCGACGCCGTGGCCGCCGGCCTCCAAATCAAGGACCTGCGCCTCGAGCGGCTGCGCATGGAGTTCTTCGACATCGGCGCGGTCGTCTACTTCCTGCGCAAGGTGATCTGGATCGTCCCGGGCTTCTCCGTCGACGCGTACCGCGATCGCCTGCGGCGCCTGCACGAGCGGATTCGCGAGGACGGCGTGTTCGTCGCGCATTCGTCCCGGATCCTCATCGAGGCCCGCAAGCCCGGCAGCCCCTCGGCGACGACCGAGACCCGCAAGCCCGGCTGACCGGCCACCGGTCGGCACGTGCGTGCCTCCAGCCCGATGGCCGCACGCTACGCCGGCAAGGTAAGGGTCGCTTCCACGGCGTAATGGTCCGACAGAGGGACGAACCGGCCATCGGCGAGGCGGACGTGGTCCTTGAAGAGCAGGCGCGTCGTGGCCTCGATGCCCGGCGTGACGAGGATCTGGTCTATGGGCTCAAGGACGGCGAGCTCGGGACGGAAGGTGGGCGCCGTGTCGCCGTCGAGGGCATCGCGCAAACCCGTGGCGGACGCGAACTCCCGGAAGAGCTCATGAGACCGGGGGACGTTGAAGTCGCCCATCACGACCTTGGGTTCCGCCGCGCCGATTCTCCCGATGAGCCCGGCCAGTTCGCCCAGCTCGGATTCCTCGACCCTGGTGTAGGCGTTGGACATGGACCAGTCCATGTCCATGTTCGCGGAAAGGTGCGTGTTCACGATCGTCAGGAATCCGTCCGGAAGCCGGATGCGGGTGAACAGGGCGCCTTTGCGCAGCAGCCATTCCGGACGGGCCGGACGGACGGGCGTGAAGGACTGGAAATGGCGGCGCGTGATCGTCCGGCGCGAAAGAGTGACCAAGCCGCCGCGCACCACCGGAAAGGTGGCCGCGTGCGCGACGTGCGGGTACGACTTCGCCGCCCGGCGCAGATGGGCCAGGTTTCGCGGCGAGATGACCTCTTGCAGGCAGACGACGTCGTAGTCCGATTCCTCGAGGAGCCGGGCCAGCACGCTCAAGCGGGCCCGTGAACGGCCGCGGAACAGCGTGTTGAAGGTGAGGATGCGGACGTTCATGAGGCGCCGTGCCTGCCGGCGAGGCGCCGTTCGTCGTCCCACATGGCCATGCCCGCCATGCCGCCACTCTACGTGGAAGCCGCACCGCACAGAACTTCGCCACCTGCCGCCCCCCGCGTTCCCCAGCGCCCCAAGCTCTCCGGACGCCGCCATGCCACCCGATGCCCGGCTTTCCGCATGGTTCCGGACCCGCAGCGACGACGTCCCCTATTTCGGACGCGCCATACCGGGGCCTCATTGAGGTATTTCGGCTAAATCCCTAGAAGGCGGGAGTGACATGACTAACCGGAGAGCGCGGCGGGCTATCCGGCATGCGTTGAAATGAAGGAGAGGCTGGTGCATGATTGGGGGACTCAGCCCCGGCCGTAGTCATGGAGGCGCTCATGTGCACGTCCTGCTGCCCGAGGGGTCACTGAATTCGCACCCCGGCGATTCACCCCGTGACGATTCGCACGCTCCCGGTAATCCCCTGATCATCGCCGACTTCGTGACGCCGAAAGTGGCACCGATGCACAGCGACCCCGCTTATCTTCCCCACATCGGCAGGCAACCGTGCTCGATGGCTTGTTGCGGGCGGTCCTCCTGCTTTCACGTATGCCTGGAGGCGACGGCCGTCCCAGGAGACCGCGCGGCGGGCGGACGCGTTTCCTGCGGCGCCCATCTCGCCGACGTCGTCCATGAATTGGCGCTGCGGGCGCGAGAACAGCGGCGACACCCCGCCCGGGTCGTCGTCTACGCGATGACGGACGGCCCGCGCCCGACCGACACGGGCCCCTTCGACCGGCTCGTCCTCGGCGCCATCCCGATCTGACCACTCTGGCCGATTTAGCCGTTCTGGCCGCGCCCCCACCCGAACACACGTCCGGCCTTGGGACGCCGCGTTCGGTCATGGCTGCATCTGGACATCCGCCCGCGCCCACCGCGTCCTCGCGCAGAATGGTGTGACATCGCCGAACACATCCGCATCGACCGTCACACAACGGCACCATCGATACGACCATGACTTCACCCGAGACAACGCGCGAGATACCGCCGCCCCTGTCCGCCTACCAGCGGGTCGTCAGCACGGACATCGACGTCCTGCACGACACGGTCGAACCGTACGCGGTCGGCCACGACCTCCAGGCCCTCCGGCCCGGTGCACCGCTGGACGGCCAGGTCAACGCCCTCAGCGTCGGCGCGATCAACCTCGTCTGGGTGCGGTACGGCGGCAACGGCGTCATCGTGGACACCCCGCCGACCGAGGGGCACTTCGCGATGTGCGCACCGATGGCGCCCATGGACATCGAGTATCGGGTCACGAAAAGTCGGGACACGACGGGCGGTGGCCACATCCTGTCCCACGACGAGCCGATGCGGATGACGCCGCCCCCGATGATGGGCTGCCTCATCATCGCGACGAGCACCGGACGGCTCGCCGACCACCTCGCCGGCCATCTCGGACGCGAGCACACCGCACCGCTGCGCTTCTACGGCTCCGGCGAACCGGGGCTCGTACCGTCCTCGATCGTCGAGCGGACATGGCGGCACGTGTGCGAGGTCCTCGACCACGCGACGGCGGCCGGCGGTCTCCATCCGCTGGCGGAGCGGAGCCTGGAGGAGTCGCTGCTCACCGCCCTCCTGCTCGGCCTGCCGCACACGGCGACCGAGAGCCTCGCCGAACCCGAGGACCGGCCCTCCCACCGTCTCGCCGGTGTCATCCGCGAATGGGTCGAGGCCCACCACCACCAGCCGATCGGCGTCACCGACATCGCCGCGGCGGCGGGCGTCGGCGTCCGCCAGCTCCAGGCCATCTGCCAGGACGAATGGGGGCTCACGCCCACCCGGCTCCTCCGCGGGATACGGCTCGACCACGCCCGCGCCGCACTCCTCGCGGCAGCACCCGGCCCGCGCACGGTCACGGCCGCCGCCGAGGCCGCCGGATACGTCCACATGAGCCGCTTCGCCGCGCACTACCGCCAGCGCTTCGGAGAAACCCCCACCCAGACCCTCAACCGGACGACGACCACCGCCACCACCAGCACGACCTAGTGCTCGGCGGGCGTGCCTGCCGCGCGGGCGCGGGCCAGGTCGGGGGTCTCCGGGCCGCCGTCCATGTGCTCGACGAACTCGGTGATCCAGCGGGCGATGAGGTCGGGATGGCTGCGCGCCACCCAGTGCCCGGCCGATGCGCGCCGCACATACAGGCGGGTCACCGGCCCGCGCGCGGACAGCAGGAGGGACTGGGAGCCGTACCGGTCCTTGATGGGGACGATGAGCTGGACGGGCACGTCCGTCCGCCCATCACGGTCCGTCCGCCCGTCACCGCTCGCGCCGCCCGCGCCGTCCGTCCGCACGGCATCGTCCTTCCGGGCCCCTCCAGGACGGGCTGGACGGCGGCGGCGGGTCATGTTCGCCCGGTACAGGCCGAGGCCGTTGCGGGCGTCGGCAGGCAGCGTGGCGGCCGGGTGGCCCGAGCGCGGGTCGGCGCCCTCCCGGCGCGCCATCAGCCGCGGAAATCCGGCGGCGAGCACGCGGGCCGCGAGCTCGCCGACCTTGGGCGCCATCAGGACCGGCATGTAGACGCTGCGCCGCGCCTGGTCGAGGACCTCGACGACGCCGCGCGGCCCGGACCGGACGGCCCGCCTGGCCCAGCGCGCCATGTGCCGCCGGTCCGGCCCGGAGATCGACGTGAACGAGGCGATGCGGCCGCGCAGCCGGTCGCCGATGACGGCCTCCCAGCCCTGCACCGAACCCCAGTCGTGCCCGACCAGATGGACGGGCTCGTCCGCGCCGACACCGTCCAGGACGGCTTCGAGGTCGCCCATGAGGGCGTCCAGCCGGTAGTCGAGCGGATCGGACGGGCTGCTGGACGCCCCGGCCCCGCGCACGTCGTACGCGACGACGCGGAACCGGTCGGCGAGTCGTTCGGCCACCTCGTCCCACATCGCGCTGGTGTCCGGGTAGCCGTGCACGAGGACGACCGTCGGCCGTTGCCCGTGCCCCTCGCCACGTACCCGCACCGCCAGCCGGATCTCGCCCGACCTCACCCGCTGGTCTCGCATCAACCCGCCTGCCCGTCCGTCCATCCGTCGCCCCGCATCGTTTCCCGTGAAACTACGCCACTGAGACGGGCCGTCCAATACGACTCCCGGCGGATCGGCAGGCGGGCTACCGGACGGCCTACCGGACGGGCTGGCGCAAGATCGTGCGCATCTTCTCCGGGTCGGTCTCGCTGGGATCGGACAGGTAAATCTCATGATGCAGGCCGTTCGGCACGACGCCTTCGGCCTTCATCAACGCGTCCATGCGGGCGAGGGACGCGGGCTCGTCCGCGTACGCCCCGCGATGCAGCATCTGCACGCACCGTCCCTCCGTGAACGTCACGTGCTGGACGCGCGCCGCCGCAGGCACTTTCGAGCGCGCTTCCTCACGGGCCTGGTCCACGGACTCTGTGGCGTCCGGGAGGCGGAGGAACAGATGCCACCACCATTGGTCGCGCGGCACGTCGAACGGCGAACGCTCGTCCTCGACCCACCAGAATCCCTCCAGCGGCGCCATGGGTGCGCCAAGCGCGCCCATGACCGCGTACAGCGCACCGACGCTCTCGCCATAGGCGGCGCCGCCCGGCTCACCGCGACCTGTCACGGCCAGCCCCGACACGCGCCCGTGCTCCACCAGCTCCGGTTCTTCTGCCGCCTCGTACCAGCTCACTGGGCATCCTCCACTCTGATCTGCACCTTGGTCTCCAGGTGCTCGGGCGGCGTGGTCGCGGGGTCGTTGAGGTACACCTCGCGGACGGGTCCGGCGGGCGTGTGCCCGTAGTCGCCGAACCACGCGAGCACGCCATGGACCGTGAGCGGGATCTCCTCGTACGGGCCGACATGGACGGCCGACGCGAACGAACCACCGGGCAGGACGTCATCGCCGTCCGCCGCCTGGACCATGACGCGGACGTCGAACTCCTCGTCCATGTCCAGCGGGAACAGCCCGATGAGCAGGCCGTCCGGCGACATCCGGGGCAGCAGGCGCCGCACGCACGCGCCGGTCGCGTCCGGGATCGTCAGCGGTGTCGCACGCTCCCGCGCCGTGAACACGCGGCGCGCCGGCTCCCGGACGATCGACACCTCGGCCTGCGGCAACCCCTCCGCGACCACGCGGTCCAGGAGGCGCAGGCCGCGCCGCCGCCGCGCGACATCGGCCTCGATCCGATCGCGCACCTCCTTGAGAGCACGCGCCTCCTTGAGAACGCGCTGCTCCTTGGGGGCACGTGCCTCCTCGGGGGTGTCGTGTTCGTCGCCGGACAGGACGCGGGCCACGTCCGGCAGCGGCACGTCCATCGCCCGCAGCAGGCCGATCAGCAGCGCGTCCCGCGCCTGGCCGGGCCGGTAGTACCGGTAGCCGGACGCCGGGTCCGTCCACGCCGGGACGAGCAGCCCGAGGTCGTCGTAGTGCCGGAGCTGCTTGACGCTCAGCCGGCACAGCCGCGCGAACCGCCCGATCGGCAGGAGATCATCGCTCACGGGCACCACCCTCATCCCTCCCACAGTGGGAGAGTCCAGCCCGGCAACGGATCAGGATGGGCGCGCCTGCAGCCCGGTGCATTCGCGCAGGCCGTTCCAGCGCTTGAGGGCGGACGCCGCCGCGGCGCCCTTCAGCGGGATCGGGATGCCACCCGAGATGCGGGCGGGCGCCCACTTGTCCTTGGTGACCTTGCCGTTCTCGACCTTCAGCAGCAGAACCCCGGACTCGGCGGTCTTGCCGTTCGCGGAGTAGAACACGAAGTTGCCCATGCCGTAGTGGACGTACGAGCCGTCCATGTAGCCGCCACCCAGGGGAATGTGCGCGTGCCCGCCGACGATGATGTCGGCGCCTGCCGCGACGAGCTGTTTGGCGAGTTCCTGCTGGCGCGGCAGCGGGCAGGGTTGCAGTTCCGCGCCCCAGTGCAGGTGGACGATGACGACGTCCGAGCCCTTGCGCGCTTCCTTCACGGCCTGCACCATCCGGGGGACGTTCTTGGCCGACGCAAGCCCGCCCTGGGTGTCCGTGGCCGTCCACTGCTGGATCAGGTTGTCGTCCAGTACCTGGGTCGCCCCGACGATGGCGAGTTTGTTGCCCTTCACGGTGACGCGGTAGGGACGGAACGCCGCGTCCGCGTTCTTGCCGATGCCGACGACCGGGAACCCGCTGCGCTTGATGGCGGCCAGGGACTCGCGGAGCCCGCCCTCCATGTAATCCATGCCGTGGTTGTTGGCCATGGACACGACGTCCACACCGGAGCCCTGCAGCGCCTTGAACGCGGACGGCGACGCGCGGAAGGTGAACGACTTGGGCGCCGGGGTCCCGCCGCCCGTGGTGATCGCCGTCTCCAGGTTGATCATGGCGAGGTCGGCGGCGCGCAGCTGCTTAGAGACCGGCCCAAGCGCGTTCTTCGGGATGCCGGCCCGGGAGCGCAACTGACCCTCGAAGTGCGTGTCGCCGCCGAAGGCCAGGATGATCGGTTCCTTGGCGGGCGGCGCCGGCCGCGTCCCGCCCGGCGAGCCCTGCCCGTCCGGCGGCGAGGTGGCGCCCTTCGGGTTCGACCCGCCGGAATCGCCGGAGCCGCCGCACGCCGCCGCGGTGAGCAGCATCATCCCTGCCACGGTCGCCGCAGCGACCGCCTTCCCCCGCGTGCCCATCGCCTCACCTCCGCCCCGGCCCGCCTCGGACCTCCGTCATCGGACGCCCCAGCATGCCACGCGCCGCAAAGCATGCCACGCGCGGCAAGCACCCTCACCAAAGATGTAAGCTTCATTATCTTGAATCATTCAAGTTTGTTCCGGGACGCAGCGCCACCGGGACGGCGACGCAGCAAGGAGGGACCGCGCCCATGTCCGACAGGCCGACCACCACCACCGACGCCGGGATCCCAGCGCCGAGCGACGCCCATTCGCAGTCCGTGGGCCCGAACGGTCCGCTGCTTCTGCAGGACCACTACCTGATCCAGAAGATGGCGCACTTCAACCGCGAGCGCGTCCCCGAACGGGTCGTCCACGCCAAGGGCGGCGGCGCGTACGGCACTCTCGAAATCACCGAGGACGTCAGCCAGTACACGCGCGCGAGCCTCTTCCAGAAGGGCGCCCGCACCGAGTCGCTCGTGCGGTTCAGCAGCGTCGCCGGGGAGCTCGGCAGCGCCGACGCCGGACGCGACCCGCGCGGCTTCGCGATCAAGTTCTACACCGACGAGGGCAACTACGACCTCGTCGGCAACAACACGCCGATCTTCTTCATCCGCGACCCGCAGAAGTTCTCCGACTTCATCCACTCGCAGAAGCGCCGCGCCGACAACCACCTGCGCGACAACAACATGCAGTGGGACTTCTGGACGCTGTCGCCCGAGTCCGCCCACCAGGTGTCGCTGCTGATGACCGACCGCGGGACGCCCGCGTCCTGGCGCCACATGAACGGGTACGGCTCCCACACGTTCCTCTGGTACAACGCCGCCGGCAACAAGTTCTGGGTCAAGTACCACTTCAAGACCGACCAGGGCATCAAGAACTTCACCGCCGAAGAGGCCGACGCGCAGGACCCCGACGTCCACATCCGCGACCTCTACGAGGCGATCAAGCGCGGCGACCACCCGTCCTGGACGGTGCAGGTGCAGGTCATGCCGTTCGAGGACGCCGCCGACTACCGGTTCAACCCGTTCGACCTCACCAAGGTCTGGCCGCATGCGGACTACCCGCCGATCACCATCGGCCGGTGGACGCTGAACCGGAACCCGGAGAACTACTTCGCCGAGATCGAGCAGGCCGCGTTCGAGCCCGCGAACCTCGTGCCCGGCATCGGCGCGTCCCCGGACAAGATGCTGCAGGGCCGCCTGTTCTCCTATCCTGACGCCCACCGCTACCGGATCGGCGCCAACTACCTGCAACTGCCGGTCAACCGCCCGCAGGCGCCCGTCCACACGTACAACAAGGACGGCGCGATGACCTACGTCAACTCCGGTGACCCGGTCTACGCGCCGAACTCGGTGGGCGGTCCCGTGGCCGACCCGTCCCTCTGGGCGGGCGACACCTACGGGGTCGCGGGCGAGATCGTCCGCAGCGCCTACACGCTGCACCGCGAGGACGACGACTACGGCCAGGCCCGCACCCTCTGGGAGAAGGTCCTCTCGGACGTCGACCGCGACCACATGGTCCACAACATCCTGCTCCACGCCAACGCGCCCGAGGTGACGAGCGAGATGAAGCCGCGCGTCGTCGAGTACTGGCGCAACGTCCACAAGGACCTCGGCGACCGCATCGCCAAGGGCCTCGGCGTGAACGGTTCCTGACCACCCCGCGGGGACGGCCTGCCCACGACGCCGTCCCCTGGGGGGCGCGTCCCGGCTGACCGCGCCCCCGAAGGCGGCCGGGCGGCTAACCACCGCCCGGCCGCCCCTCCACGTCCCCTGCGAGAG
>NZ_SMJX01000210.1 GCF_004348535.1 Actinomadura sp. KC216 | reverse complement strand
GAGCAGTCCGGAGGCGCGGTAACCCTCACAATTGAGGCGAAGGCTGCCTTCACGCCCGTCCTGGCTGCTTAGGCACACAATGTGCCCGTTGGCCAGGTCAAGGGTGCAGGTGTCGGTCGGGCCGGGTCCGTTCTGGCAGCCGTACCAGGCGGGTTGCCGGTTGGGTTCACGGTTGAAGACGGGGAAAGGGGTTCCGGAAAGGGTCGCTCGGAGGGTAACGGTGCCTTCGTTGGGCAGTTTCATACTGCAGAAGCGCTCGGAGGGTCGGCCCGTGATAGCGCTGTTAGCCCCGCGGGTGCATTGTTCACCGTTGCGCGTATTGGTGATGGTTGCCGCGTAGCCTGTCGCGACGATCACCTGGGCGTAGACCGGTTTTGATTGGGGTGGTTCGGCGGTAGGTGGGGTGAGATGCTTGGCCTCCGGGGATTCGGGGACGGTGAGCTGTTTCAGAGTCGTGCTGAGTTCTGCCGGGGTGGTGGTGAGTCGGGGCTTCGGAGCCTTGGCGACGGCGGCGAGCTGGGCAAGCGGCCGCTGTTCCTTCTGCGGGACCTTGTAGCCGACGAACCGGAAGTCCAGTTTCACCTTGGCGCGCTGAGCTTTCGTGTGGATCGCCCGCTGGAGTGCGGCCTGGTCGGTCGTGCAGGCGTCGAAGCCGTGCGAGGTCACCACGATGATCCGGTTTCGCTTCCTGGCACGGAAGGGGTAGTAGCCGGAGAAGTCGTCGATCGCGGCGAGGACGCCGCTCTCCAGCGTGGGCTTTCCGGACGGTGTCAGCGCTCGCGCAGTCGTGCTGATCTTCTGAGCGTTCTTGGTCCCCGCGTCCACCACCGGCGAAGTGTTTCCCCTGTCGCCGCAGGTGCCGCCGAACCGGCGCAGCGACAGCGAGTCGCCGTCGGCGGAGTTCTGAGCCGCTGAGCCGACGGCGCTGGTGATCGCGGTGAAGTCGCTGCCGTTCTTGGGCAGCGAGGCATCGACCAGGAACGCGGTCCGGTAGTCGGGGACGGCGCGAAGCACCACGACGATCGCGACACCGATCAGCAGCGCGGCCACCAGCAGAACGATCAGCAGCACCCGCGGCCAGCGTCTGCGCCGGGCGGCCTGGACCTCAGTCATGGGTCTTCGTGAGTTTCGCTCGGAGAGTGGCCAGGGCTTGGTTCATGCCGTTCACCTCGCGGTTGTAGTCCGTTGCCGCCTGCTGGAACAGGGCGAGCTTGGGGTCGAGCGGCGACCCGTCCCGGGCGGCCTTCAGCAGGTCGGACGCCGCCGCGATGACTTGTTTCTGTTTCTGGCGCAGCCGGACGGCCCGGTCCCGTACGTCGCG
Source organism: Actinomadura sp. KC216 (assembly GCF_004348535.1). Lineage (GTDB taxonomy): Bacteria > Actinomycetota > Actinomycetes > Streptosporangiales > Streptosporangiaceae > Spirillospora. Next base: position 13,382 of record NZ_SMJX01000210.1, on the reverse strand, counting down.
GGCGTCGGCGCCCTTGGTCCGGCCGGTCAGGTCGTCGAACTGTGCGGACGTGCCGCCGCCCCTCTTCCTGGCCTGGCCCAGCGTGCTGTCGGCGACGTCGAGACGGCCGTCGACGATCGCCTGCACGGCCGTGTTCACCTGGGTCACCGTGGTGTTCAGGGTGTCGACGATGCTCCGGGCGCCCTTGAGGACGGGTTCGGTGTTGGCGTACCAGTCCAGGGTGCGTGCCAGGTCCGGCGCGGTCTTGACGTGGACCGGCCGGGGCGCCTTAGTCGCCGCGGCGAGCCGGTCGAGACGGGCCCGCTGAGCGGCGGGAACCTGGTAGCCGACCAGGCGGAACTCCAGCGACAGTCCGCCCGAGCCGATGCGCTCCCGGATCTCTCTCTCGACGTAGGTGGGATCGTCCTCGCAGGCGTCCACCCCGTGCCGGGTCACCACGATGATGCGGTTGACCTGGCGGGCCTTGCTCGCCAGTGGCTTGGAGAAGTCCTCGACCGCTTCCACGATGCCACGGACCAGGGTCGGCCTGCCGCCGGCCCTGATACGCGCCGCGGCAGCCGTGATCTTCTGGCGGTCGCCGGTGCCGAAGGCGGCGAGCGCGGCCGTGTTGCCGGGCACTCCGCATTCGCCGCCGAACCGGCGCAGCGACAACGCGTCATGGTCACCGGAGTTCTCGATCGCCTTGCGCAGCGACGTCGTCACCGCGGTCAGCCCCGCCGGGTCGGCGTTCTCGGCCGTGTCGACCAGGAACAGCGTCCGGTAGTTCGGTGCGAAGTTGGGCGAGAACCAGCCGAGGTACAACCAACCCGCGCCAACGACCAGCACCGAGGCGATCAACGTCACCAGCGATGCCCACAGCGCGGCGGGCACGTCGACTCGGCGAATGTTGGTCAGGTGGGCGTTGTCGCCGATGACGAAGCCGTGGCTTCCCCACACGGTCACCTGTTTCACCGGCGGGTCGCCGCGCTCCGAGGAATGCTCACCCGAAGGGGGCCGCCGCCCGGCACGCCGGTTGGCGACCAGCCCGTACACCGCGACCCCGAGCCCGGCCACCGCGAGGAAAAGCCCGATCATGCCGGCCGGCCGGTCCGCCCCATCAAGCCCGACCGCCGCTAAGTACATCCCCGTTCCGGCGAGGGCCCCGACCGTGACCAGTCCGCCGACCAATGTCGCCACACGCCATCTCATGGCTGGACATCCTCGACGGCCCAAAAAGATCACCTCTACCGATTGGCCCAGAACCGTAAGTCTTCTCCTGGCCGAAATCGGCCAGTGGACCGGCCGGCTCGACCAAGAACCCGACTTTCAGGGGGAATTCTCCCCCTTTCACCTTCAAAACTAAGATCGAATAGCGCGGAAGCGCAGCACATGCCTGGAACTTGTTACTTTCCGCACTCCTGTGCCCCCATTGCCGCTGACAATGGCAGAGGGGACGTCGACAGGTGTTCTGAAAACAGCGTCGCCGATCGGCTCTGGACGGGGGAGAGGTTTCCCGTCCCCAGCCGTTCGGGCGACAGGAAACAGGAGGACGGTCGTGAGCTCGCAGCACACACTGTTCGGCGAGGAGTTGCGGCGGCTGCGCATGGCATCGGGTCTTTCGCTCGCCGAACTGGCCCGGCGCGCCCATTACAGCAAGGGCTATCTCAGCAAGATCGAGTCGGGGACCCGGCCGGTGTCCCCGCAGGTGGCACGCCGGTGCGACGCGGCCCTCGGTGCGGACGGCGCCCTGGCACGGCTGGTCCCTCCCGCACAGACCGCGCGACGGCCGGAACCGAACGAGCAGGAGGACGACGACCGGGATGTCTGGATCATGAGCCTCGGACCGGGCGGCGGGGGCTGGTTCACGCCCGTCGGCCGCCGCGATCTGCTGGCGGTCGGCGGCTCCGCCCTGGTCGGGCTCGGCGCCTCCCCGTCCGCCCTGCGGGTCGCGAGCACCGAGGAGGCCGGCGTGGACGCCTACACCGAGGTCTTCGGGCAGTTGCGCGCGCTCGGCCAGGTCACGGCGCCCGCGCTGGTCCTGCCCGTGGTCATCGCCCAGGCGAACGCCCTCAGATCCGTCGCCGCGGCCGGCGGTGGCCCGCTCCACGCCCGCTGGTCCCTGCTTGCCGCGCGTCATGCGGAGTACGCGGGCTGGCTGGCGCAGGAGTCGGGCGATCCGCGGGGCGCCCGGTGGTGGACCGACACGGCCGTGCGGCTGACCGCCTCCGGCGCCCCTGGCATCCCCGATGTCCCCGCCATGACCGACATGGCCGCGCATGCCCTCGTCCGCCGGGCGCTCATCGCGCTGTACGCCGAGGACGGTGCGGCGACGGTCGAGCTGGCCCGGCGGGCGCGACGCGATCCGTCCGCCGGCGCTCGCGTCCGCGGCCTCGCCGCGCTGCGCGAGGCCCAGGGGCACGCGCTGGCGGGGGACCCCTCGGCATGCGAGCGGGCGCTGGAGAGCGGCGACCTTCTGCTCCGGGACGCACCACCCGCCGACGGGTCGCTGGCCCTCGGTTCGACGAACGTGGACACCGTGGCCGTGACCCGCGGCTGGTGCCTGCACGATCTCGGGCGGCCCGAGTCCGCGGTGGACGTCCTGGAACCGCAGTTCTCCCGCATCCGGTCGGACGCCCACCGATCGAGGGCCCGCTACGGCACCCGCCTGGCACTGGCCCACGCGACCGCAGGCGAGCTGGAGAGGGCCTGCGAGATCACCGAGAGCGTCCTCGGCGCGGTGGTCGGCGTCGACTCCGCGACGATCCGCGCCGACCTGGCGAAGCTGGCCAGGGCACTGACCCGCTGGCGGACGGAACCACGCGTCCGCACCCTCCAACCCCGTCTGACCGGCGCCCTGCGCACCCCTACGACCTGACCGAGGTGAGCCGCGTGAGCGGGATCTTCATCAACTACCGCGTCGGCGAGACCGCTCAGGTGGCCCGGCTGCTGTACGAGCGCCTGGCCCTGATCTTCGGGCCGGCGCAGACGTTCTACGCCAGCGAGCGGATCGTCCCCGGCACCCGGTTCGATCTGCCGATCCTGGAGGCAGTCCGGACCTGCGACGTCCTGCTCGCGGTGATCGGCCCGCACTGGCAGGACGCCGCGGCGGCCGACGGAAGCCCGCGGCTGCACGACCCGGACGACTGGGTGAGGCGCGAGATCGCCGAGGCGCTGGCGCGGAGGATTCCGGTCATCCCCGTGCTGATCGACGGCGCGCGACCACCGGACCCCGACCGGCTTCCCCCTGACCTGCGATCCCTCGCCGCTATGCATTACGTCCGGCTCGGCCACCGCACCGAGGACCCGGGAGTGGACGCCCTGGTCTCCGCCGTCCGCAAAGCCGTTCCCTCGCTCGCGGCAGGCGACCCCCCGCCCATCGAGGGCATGGTCATGGCCTTCGGCATCAAGGGTTTCGGCCAATGGGACGCGCGGCGGCAGGACGTCGCGCGAAAGACCCTGCACCGGATGCTCACCCAAGCCTCCGCGCAGGCGAACCTCGACCCGCTAGAGATACGCGACGACGGCGACGGCGCCCTGATGGTCCTCCCGGCCGAGACCGACATGAACCGAGCCGTCACCCACTTCGTCCCGTGCCTGGAGGCACTCCTGGCCGCCCACAACGCGGAGGGTGCCCGGCTGCGCGTGCGGGCCGCCCTGCACACGCTCCGCCCGAGCGGCGGGGACCATGCGGGGGGCAGGTGGCTGCTCGACTCGGCGCCGCTCTGTGACGCCCTGGACTCCGACCCTGGTTCGTCGCTGGCATGGATCGTGTCCGCCGCCGTCTACGAGCAGGTGCGCTCGTCCGAACTGCCCGGCCGGTTCACGCGGGTGCGCGTCCACCTGCCCGAGAAGGACGTCGACCGGGACGCCTACCTCCACACCGGCGGCGGACCCGCACCGCGGGCCGCGGGCGACGGTACGTCCGGCCGCCACGTCGTCCACGTCGCGCACGCGAAGGGCCTGCAGATCGGCGACGGCAACACCCAGCACAACACCTTCACCTGACCTCCGACACTCGACGACGAGGTGCCCGCATGACCGAGGCGACCCCCCAAAGACGGTCCCGCAGGGGACGGATGTTCCTCCTCATCCTTCTGGCGCTCGCCGTCGCGGCGGCCGCCACCGTCCTTCTGGTGCTCCGCGCGACTCCCGACTACCGGACCGCGTACCTCGTGGATGCGTCACCGGCGGCGGGCGGCGACTTCCGGCCCATCGCGGACGCCGTCACGTCCTCGGCCCAGAACGCGGGGGACGGAGACCATCTGTCGCTGCGCCGCTTCGGCGGGCGGTGCGGCGACCCGGCGAACACCGCCCGGCTCGTCAGCAGCGGGAAGGGCAAGGCCGCCACGATCGGACGGAAGGTCCACGCGATCAAGCCCTCGGGCGGCGCGACGCTGACGAGCGGCATCCTCGCCGCGATCGACGACTTCTCCGGCCGCTACCCCTTCCGCGGCCGCAAGCTGAACCGGATCATCGTCGTCACCAGCCACGGCAGGGACGCCTGCGAGCAGAGCGACCCAGCGAAGAACAGGCTGATCCAGTCCCGGGTCGCAGGCTCGGGGCTCCGCCTCGACCTCAGGTTCATCGGCTACAAGGTCCCCGCCGACCAGGAGGAGCCCCTTCGACGGCTGGCCACCTCGGTCAAGGCGCCCGCGCCGGTCTTCGCCCCTTCCGCTACCGCCCTCGACGCGACCCTGAAGAGCCTGGTCGTGCCGGAGGACGGCAAGGCCAAGAAGGTCAAGGCGCCGACCGAAAGCCCGACCGCGACACCGACCCCCACCGTGCGGTCGGCGCCCATGAACCTGGGCAGGTTCACGATTTCAGCCCCGGTCACCTGGAAGCGCCAAGCCTTTCCCGACCGCTACGGCTATGGCGACTCCTACGTCGTGACGATCCCCGGGAAGTGCGCCCCGAATCCGTATCGGCCAAATGAACCTTCCTGCCCAAGGGTCCACGTCGGCTACAAGAACAGCCTGATCCCGCAACTTCAGCCCACCTTCTATCCCGACAGGCCCCTGATCGACCACCCCCACGACGGCGGACCGTCGGTCTGCCCGGCCGATCTGAATCTTCTGACCGGCGGTGTCTCAAGCGGAGCCGAACTCGTCGACAAGACGCCGAAGACGATCGGCGGCCGCAAGGTGACCTACCGGGAATGGAAGATCCCCTGCTACGAGAAAAAGAAGACGGGTACGGACTCCTACGACCTGGGTGCCAGGACCGAGGTCTCCTTCACCGAACGACTCTGGTACCTCCCCGACCCCAAACTCCTGGTCGTCGACCATCACCAGACCCCGAACCTGGCCGCGATCCTAGAAAACGCGTCCTGGAAGTAGCCAGAACCAACGCCCTCCTGCCCACCACCCCCAAAGCAACCATCACCGCGACGCCCATAGGCCGCGCTCCTCAACGGAACCATGCGGCGACCGTGCAGCCTGGACCACCATGGTGTGACCGTTGCCGGCACGACCTGACGCACACCCGGCTGAGCGTGACGCCCTGCCCGCGCAAGGCGCAACGTCTCGGGACGGGGCCATCCGGACCTGGCGGTGAAACCGGGGCGGTGCGTCAACCAGCCCGCTGCTAACGGACCGCATCACCCGCACGGGCCCGGAAGCCGTGCCCGTCCCCACGGCCGCCGGGACGAGTCGATGATCATTGTGTTCGTGTCACGGTCGGAGGACGGTGGCGGTGGCGTTGCCGGACAGCCGTACGATCTCGGGGTTGACGAAGAACGCGTTCTTCGTCTGGTCTATTCCGCGGACCGGTTTCCATATCCACCGCTTCTTCGCGGCGAATTGCTTGGTGAAGCGTTGCCACTGCTGAAGGTTAGGATTGGCGCCAAAATTGTCGCGGTAGTAGACGTACGTGGAGCCGAACTCGGTCGCATTGCCGATCGGATTCGGGATCTGTCCCTTGAGCGCCCGTTCGGCCATGGACCGGGCGGACTGCGGCAACAGATGCCAGGGACGCGCTTGAAGATCTAGATAGCGACGTCGTTGTCCGCGGGGAATTCCGGGGGGCGCGGGAGGGGAGGAGAAGGCCCCGCCGGTACGAACGAAATCCGGTTGGGTCATGCTCCTCTTGGTGGCGCGCCAGCTTTGCAGCACCGGTTGCAATGGTGTCGAGTAGCCTCTCAGGAACGCCCAGAACGATGGGTAGTGACGGTGCATGTGCAAGGCATAGCGGTTGAACATGGCCCAGATGACGGCACGGCTGTTAACGTCGTCCCGCCCGCTGGTCTCACCGGCGATGAAGCGTGCTGTCCAAAGGACGTCCTTCCCAGTGAAGTGGTAGGAGAATGTCGCGTCCCGGCGACCGGGTCGGGATGCGACGAGTCTGCCGTAGGGCCCTGATGGCCCGTGTTTGGTACTCGGGCTGATTGCGGTCACATGAGGGGTGCGCGGACGGGCGGCTACCAGAGGTATTGCCGTCGTGCGTGGTACTGCCGTCCTGTGCGGACGGGCGGCTGCCGGTGGCCCGGCCGTCCTGCGCGGACGGAAACGTATGTGTAGGTGGTCTCCATGCTTCTTCGATTGCCGTACCCCTCGTATATGCGGGTCATTGAAGTAAATGAAGTGCACCTGGAGCACGCCGTTGGCGTGAATGCGGTCGACCAGCTCCTGAGTCAGCCGCCGGGAGTACGTCGCCGACCGGTTGCTTGCGGTTTTGCCCTCTCGGCCGTCTTTCCGCGCCGGGAGCAGATCCACGTCGAGGCCGAGCCGGTGGGAGTCGTGGCCGGGGATGGGGCCACCACCTTGCAGGCTGATGTCGCCGACCCCGATCCTGGGCCACCGGGGATGGTCACGCCGCCAGCCGGCCGCGATCACCTGCAAGGCGCGGATGACCTCGGGTCTGCCGAACCGGCGGTGCGGCGGCCGGTAGGCATAGAAGCCCGGCCCGGAACCGGGAAGCCGGCTGCTGATGGCCGGGTCCTTGACGGTTCCGGCGGCGACCCTGAGGAACCACCATGTCCGCGGGTCGATGATGCCATCTGCGTTCAGGCCGGTCCGCGCCTGCCATTTGCGGGTCTCATCGATGAGGGCGACGTCATTCCACTGCCTGCGCCCGGGGTTGAGCGTCGAGTGGACGAGCTTGAGTTGCGCGCCCCACCCGAGCGAATCGGCGTACTCACGGTTGCGCTGGGCCTTCAGCTTTGCGCGAGCCGGTGTCCCGGCCGCCATCCGACTGATCGACATGTCCTCACCGTTGCTCCCGTCGCGGCTGCTGGGATGCCTGGCCGCTAGGCTGTCCGGGCGGGAGCTGGGCACGCCGTCCCGGTAGGAGAGGCGGGGCCGAGCCAGGCTGCGCCGACGGAAGCGGGGCGGCACTGTGGCCCGGTGCCGGAGCGCTCGGGGCCGGTTGCGGCGGCTGAAGCGTCGCGGCCCGTCCGGTGGGCGGCGGTGGCATCGGCCGGCGGCCGCGGAGCTGCTCAGCCAGCCGCCGCCGCAGGAGCAAGGTGGGCATGGTGGCGTCCACTCGAGTATCGACACGATCGGCGCTGAGATCCACGCCGGTCACCGCGCGGTAGGCGTGCACGTAACCCTGAATTTCCGAACGCCAGTACCGCGCCCAGTTGGCGGCCTGTAGCCGGTCGATGACCGCGTGCCAGTTGCCGAATCGGATCGCCAGCAGAATCTGCTCGCCGAACGTGCCCAGTTCGTGGAAATGGATGATGGAGCTGTCGGTCCAGCCCTGCAACCGCTTCATGCCGTCTACCCGGTCCATCCACGGCTCCGGGTAGGCGACCATGGTCCGGCCTGGCAGGAGCCCCCGCATTTCGGGACGGGCGAGCAGCCACTGCTCCATCAGCATTTCCTGCCGGGCGGTCCACGGCAGATCGCCGTACTGGTTGTGCTGTCCCTCGGTGAGCAGCAGATGCACTTCCTTCAAGGCGTTCAGCACGGGGAATCCGTCGGCGATGACGGTGGTGTCGTCATCTTCCTTGAAGAAGACCGAGGCGAGGTTGAGGAGATTGTGGAAGGCCTCGAGGAACCGGGATCGGCTGTCGGCCCCGCGTACCGCCGGCACCGCGGGCGGGAGCAGCGTGATGCCGTAGTGGTGGTCGTACTCGTAGGTGCGGCGATGCGCCGTCAGGCGGTGCTGCTCGTCCTGGATGTAGCCCCATAGCAGGTTGTTCAGCGTTCGCAGCGGATCGATCTCCACATGGGCCAGCGGGTCGTGGTCTCCTGGCGCCCGCCGGTTCTGGAACCGCTCGCTGATGGCGGTCATCGTCTGGACGAGCATTCCCTCCTCATGCCAGTAGGACCAGATGAGCTCCAGGAGGCAGGGGTTGGTGAACTTCTCCCGCAGAATGCCGTAGCAGTCCAGTCCGAACTGCTGATCATCCACGATCGGGACGTCTCTGAGCTTGAGCCGGATGACCGCCAGATACGGCAGAAACGGGTCGTCCTCCTCACCTGGAATCCGGTCACCGTCCTTCGACGAGACGTATCGTCGCCAGGCCGCCCTGATCGCGCTCTTGAAGGCGACTTGGTCGACCGAAGACGGCAGGCCCAGGCGCTCCCGCTCCGCCTCGACCCGGGTGCCGAGGAAGGGGTCGTCGTGCTGCTGAGCGGTGGCGGGGACGAGGTAGACCCCGCAGTTCATCATCATGAAGGTCTCGGTCGCGACCTTGAGCAGCCGGTAAGCGTCGGTGTCGGAAAACGGCAGGCCGCGGCCCGGGACCAGCATTGCGTTCCGCGTCCCTTGAGGCTCGTCCTGAGGGGAGCCGCACATCAACTGATCGATGAATGCGGTGTACCGATTGAACGACAGCGCCTTTGCGTTGTTGCGGATGGCGACCCAGAACGCCTGGTCGTCGGTCGGCGCCACCCCCGTGCGCCCAAGGTGGACGGTGTCGCCGGAGGAGAACGGGCGCGCGTCCACCACCACATCCGTGGACACCTTTGTCGGATTGACCTTGTCATGTGGGTCGGCAAGCGTCAGCTGCACCGTGTATACGCTCGGCTGCTGGTCGGCCGGAACATCCCAGTAGGCGACGAATTCGTTGTCTTCATCAACAACAAGGGCGTTCGGGATGTCGAGTATTTCCCACGTCGGTGTCCAGTCCTTCACCCGCGTGGTCGGTGTGGCGGTGAAACGGACCCTTCCCCCTTGCCGGATGGTCGGTGGTTCGACTTCGATCGTGATTTGCCTTGTTTCCGCCATGGCGGACCTCCTCAACGACGAATGGGAATCGGATTCAGTGAGGGGGAGGCGGCTGGAACAGGCGGCGCCGCACACGCCGCCGCGGCACCGAGTGTGCTGGACAGCGCCCAGTGTTTGATCAACTCACCCAGGAGCCGGCTCTCGCTTTCGGGGGTCAACCGCCCTGCCGATCTGGCATGTCCGAGTACGGCGAACACAAGAGTCGGTGGAGCCGAGCGCATGAGAACAGGACGGTGTGCCCAGGCCCCATAATGCGCTTCCAAGGATCGTGGTGTCCGGTCGGCCAAGGGCAGGAGGTCGACAAGAGCCCGGCCTTGAAGAGCGGATGGACGATGCTTGCAGATCACGTCCGCAAGCTGCGGAAAGGTCGCTTCCAAGCCGCTGATGAGCTGCCGGCGCTCGTCGTCGAGCCGGGCCGCCGGATACAGCGATGACCACAACTCGCCGAGAGCGTTCCATTGAGCATGCGGGTAGAGCGCCTGTCCGATCGCACAGCTCAGGCGCACGCGGATGTAAGGGAATGGATGCGGGTCATCGACAGATACTCGGAAGACGAACCAGCGTGGCAGGCTGACCACGCTGATCAGACCGAGCGTGGCGGCGATGCCGAGTTTGCCCACCGCCCAGAAATCCGCGACGATCTCTGAAATCCAGCGCTGCCACAGGCGCCAGGCGAGCGCCTCACGGGCGCACCGGCTGCGTAGTTCCATGACGCGTAGCCGCTGCCGGAGCGGCTCGACCAGGTCGAGCAGGGCGGCGGCCTGATGACCGGCCTCATGGACGAGCGACGCCCCGATCCCATAGCCGATCATGCGTTCCCGGGGAACGCGGATGATGGCAACGGGCGATCGCCCGCCTCCCGGGAGCCGCGCGCGGGCTTTGCGAATGGCGGCTCCCGGCCCCCGGTCCAGATAGCACACGGCCGACGGTTGCCTCCCCGGCACGCCGGGCATCGCAAGGGCATCGGCGGCGGCCACGTCCAGTCCAGAGAGCCAGACGCCGACGTCCTGTTCGCTGCGTTGGGTGAACACCTCCTGGAACAGGTCGAACTGTGTCAGTACATCGTTGAACCGCCAGCGCAGAATCGCGAAACGCCGCTGCATCTCCGCGGGCGGCGTCGTCGCACCTTGCACACGCAACCAATCGATATACCGATGCAGCCGTCCGCGCAGTTCGCGGCGCCCCTCGATGAGGAGACGCTCGATGGCGATCTGGGCGGCAGGCGCGGGAGCGGCCGCCGGGACCATGGTCTCGTGCAGGGCGAACGGCCTGACGCGGGCGAGTCTGGTGAGAAGCGCGCGCGTCTCGCCTTCGAGCATCACGGCGGCGGAAGGCTGGGCGGGCATGGTCAGATTCCCAGTAGGACGATCTTGCGTCCGCGCCTGACCCACCTGCCGGACTGCCTCGGGCCCGGGGCCGCCATGCCCGGGACGGCGGCCTCCGAAAGATCACCCTCCGATTCGAATTCGAACTCCGACTGGCCGGTCGGCACGGCGCCCGGCTCCGGGTAGGCCGCGTAGGGGTAGGCGGGGAAGGGCGCGGGCCAGTACCAGGGCGCCGGCACGGCGAACGCGCGGTACCTGCGGACGACACCCGGAGCATGGCGCCGGGCGGCCGTCAGCACGGCCCTCCTGGCAGTGGCGCCCGCGGGGGCGCGACGCGGCCCCAGCGCCGCGTTGCGCGCTGCCGTGGCTGCCAGCCGGACGAAGCGGCGTGCGACCTCGAGTTCCTGGTCCTCACGGTCCAGCCCCTCGGACTCGAGCTCGAACATCTTGGCCGCGAGCGTCCCCAGTTTGGTTCCCAGGACGGTGCCGCCGCCCGGGATCATCGAGCCCAGCGCGCCACCGGCGATGGGAAGCGCGGCCTTCGCGACGTTCTTGAGTACGCCACCGAGATTGCGGCCGACCGAGGAACGGAGGAATCCGCCCACGCCACGAGAGACGTTCCGGAACATTTTACCAAGGAATTGCTCCAGTTCCTCCTCGCCGGAGATCTCCAGAAGTTCGGTGGCCAACTGCAGTTCCTCGGCCTCGCTGAGAGGGCTCTCCTGGGCGGTGCCGCTGAAAGTCTCGGCCACCGACTGCTCTGCGGCCGTCCCGAACTCGGCCTCGCTTTCCCACTGCTCGGCGGCGGTTCCGAATTCGGCCTCGGTTTCATAGAGGCCGCTCTCACCGTAGAGTTCCGAACCTACGCCGAACTCCTCCTCCGCCTCGTATGATTCACTTTCACCGTAGGGCGCCTGCTCATACCCGTAGACGGACATCTGCTAGTCCTCCTCGTCAGCTATGGACGACATGCCTGGAAGGTGCTGCCGTACTGATTCGTTGATTACCACCCGGACAATGATCGCCATCGGCGCCGTCGGGGAAATCACTAAGGTTCGTTGTGCGGCACACTCGCAAGTCGGACAAGGCGACGAACCGGCTCCAACTCTTGCATTCCTGTCACTCGGTCCTTCCAGTTCCAGGCTGGCACGGCGAAGACCGACACGGAATATCCCAAGAGTGCGCTCGCTCCCTTTCTCCCCCTTCAAGACAAGCACTACCCCACAAGACTTTGAGGCCTGCTCTAAATAAATCAGGACTAAGCAAGATTCAGGTAATTGGAGGCCTGGCGGTCGACCAGATTGCGGGCCGGGTCTCTCGGTGTGGGAGCGCTCCGGGGTGTCCGCTAGCCGCCGCGTGACGTGTCCGCCGGGGTCGGCCCCGGCCAGAACACGGCGAAGCCTGGCCAGGGAGTAGGGGGCGAGCCGTCCTCAATGGCGACGCTGGTCCAGCAGCGTCTGGGCAGCCGGCCAGAAAGTACTGGCGGGTACAGAGCGTGCTCGTGCACGCCTGCGAGGCTGATGCGCCGCACGGGCTCGGCTGGGCGGCCAGGAGCGCGATCGGACGGCTGGCAAGGATGACGTTCAAGCTGTGTCTGCTGACGGTGCCCGTCCCGTCCTCTAAGGGCCGCGTCAGTGACTCCAGCGTCCGGACGGCGAGCTCGGGCACGTCGTCCGAGACCAATTTCGCGGTTGGTGAGTGATAGCGCCCTGTGGCGAACGACGCGGCTGGTGCTGCTGCCAAGGACGGCGACGCAGGAGAACGTGTGGTGCGGCGAGCAGAACGGGGGCGCACCACCAAGGTCTCGCCGGAGGGAAGGCGTCAATCAGCCCGCGCGGTGAGGAGTCGCCGATCACTTCCAGGCCTCGACAGATGGCTCATCAACGTGGTCGCGTCCCCCGGCGGCGGCCAGGTCGTATGTCATGCCTGGAATCGCATCAGAGGATCCGCAGGTTCGTCACTCCACCGCGGCGATGATCTGGGCCCTCGGGCCGTGCACTCGGTGTTTGCAGGAAAAGCGGGGGGTCGGCCGCGGCGCGTTCCACCTTCTCACTAAGGGAAGAAAAGGATCCCTGGAACGTTCGCGGACGGCCAATAGGAGGCAAAGGGTGGTGGCCATTTTCTATCAGGATCTATGTCTATTAAAAGGTCATCACGCTTCACGTGTGACCGACATCCTGCAAGGGATAAGGCTCAACATAAGACATCAGCGGGCAAGGAGGGCCCACTATGCGCCAATTGACCGAGATCACGGTCTCGGGGTACTTCTCGCAGGAAATCGATTTCCCCGCCGTGCTGCAGCGTCAGAGTCAGGCACTGCAAGATCTGGTGCGGGACGAGGTGATCGCACCCCTCGCCGGTGCAGAGACAGTACCCGGGGACGGAAAATTCTGCGTAGTTACGATAATCGGTCATTCGGATCGGGTCGATACCCCTGGCCTGACGTCTGAGCAGCGCAGGGCGCAAGAGTTGAACGCCAGTCAGTTGCGGGCCGAGAGCGCGCAGGCCTTTCTTTTCTCAGAGCTTTTCGCCCTCGTCCAAGGTGCGGGTGGCACACCCCCGGTCGACCTCGCGTCGACGCAGAACGGTGCGATCTGGACGGTTGCGGTCGGCGCCGCGGACCTCATCCACACGGTTCCCGCGAATGAGACCCAGCGACGGGAGAACAGGCGGGTCGTCTTCCAGGTCTCAGCGTTCACTCCGTAGTAACGCGATCCCAGCAAGCTGCTTTCGGGCAGTCGGGCATTCCGTGTGAACGAGCGGGGGATCGGTGAGCGGCGGCCCGCTCGCAGGCGGGCTGGGCTGCGGGTCAGCCGTCGTCCTTGGCAGGCGGCCGCTTCCTGGGCTGCGGCGTAGAGAGCATCGCCGACTGGCGTCTCAGTCATGAACGGCCGCCGTGCCGTGGAC
>NZ_SMJX01000020.1 GCF_004348535.1 Actinomadura sp. KC216 | reverse complement strand
GCCGTGCACCTCGGGGATCGCGAGGCCCTGCAGCCCGAGCTGCTCCGCCATCAGCGCCCACAGCCCGGGGTCGTAGCCCTCGGCCGTCCGCATCAGCCGCCGCACCTCGCCGGACGGCGACCGGTCGGCGAACAGGCGCCGCAGCGCGTCCCGCAGCTCCCGCTGCTCCTCGGTGACGACGAGCTCCATCCCCGCGGCCTCCCCACGCTGGTCCCGCGGCCATCCTGCCGCACCCCGCCGCCCGCCTCACCGGCGCTTCCCGCCCAGCGGGACCCGGTCAGGGCGCCCAGTCGTGCGGCCCCAGCACGTACCCCTGGCGGGTCGAGTGCACGTGGTTGATCGCGACCAGGTGCCCGAGCGCGGCCCACAGGTCCTCCTCGGGCCCGCCCACCAGCCGCCCGATCGTGTCGAAGTCCGCCGCCCCGCCGTCCTTGTCGATCTCCGCCACGGTCTCGTACACGGTCAGCTCGAAGTCCGTGAGCTCCTGAACGTCCCCGCGCCCCACATCTCGCTCATCCATAGACAAACCGTTCCCACTCACGCCCCGACCTACCTGCATCTGGCGAGTCTCGGCCGTAGGCTGGGGGCGAAAGCTCGGGTTGTCACGATCTGTATGCGAAAGGTGACGCTCTGCTCATATACTCGCTTGCGAGGAAAGGAGCAGGGCATGACTGTGATGGTTGATGAGCCTCTGTCGCAGGGAGACGACGTTCTCCTGGAAGGTTTCCTCGCCCTTGATACCCCCGAGGGCTTCCGAGCCGAGCTGATCGACGGAGAGATCGTCGTGACCCCACCCCCGCTAGGTGACCATGAGCGATGCGTCGCCACGATCATCCACCAGGTCATCCGGAAGAGCGCCGCCGAACTCGAGTGCTCCGGTAACAAGGGCCTTCAAGTGCCGGGCGTTGACGGGCATCCGGACAATCGCGTGATTCCGGACATCACCTTCGTCTACGTTGAGCCGGACGCCTTTCACCGGGCCCCATCGTGGATGCCCGTCCAGGATGACGACTCCATCGTCATGGTCGTCGAGGTGACGTCCTCCAGGCCGAGGCGGGACCGGGAGGCCAAACGTACCGGGTATGCGCGGGCGGGAATTCCGTTCTACCTGCTGGTGGACCGGGAAGAGGAGAGAGTGAGCCTCTTCAGCCGGCCGGACGGGGAGGAGTACGGGCATACCGATCAGGTGCCCTTCGGCAAGGCACTTCCTCTGCCGAAACCGTTCGAGATCCAGCTGGACACGTCCAAGTTCGACTGAGCTGTCACAGGTCCGGGTGGTGTGTCGTCTCCCTGGCGAGGAAGTCTTCGAGTTGGGGGGACGGGCACGATGCGAGCGGTACGGATTCATGAGCGTGGGGGCAGTGACGGGCTTGTCCTGGAGGACGCGCCGTTGCCGCAGATGGCCACCGGGGACGTCCTGGTGCGCGTGCGGGCGGCCGGGTTCGTGCCGGACGAGCTCGACTGGCCCGGGACGTGGGTCGACCGGGCCGGGCGGGACCGGACGCCGTCCATCCCCGCGCACGACGTCGCCGGGGAGGTCGCCGAGGTCAGGTACGGCACCACCGGGTTCGCGGTGGGCGACCGGGTTTTCGGCCTGACCGACTGGCACGGGGACGGGGCGGCGGCCGAGTACGTGGCGGTGGAGGCGCGGAACCTCGCGCTGATGCCGCCCTCCCTCTCCTTCACCGATGCGGCCGCGCTGCCGCTGTCGGGGCTGACGGCCTGGCAGGGGCTCTTCGTGCACGGGGGACTGGAGGCCGGGCAGACGGTCGTCGTCCATGGCGCGGGGGGAGGTACCGGTGTACTGGCTGTTCAGCTGGCTCGGCAGGCCGGGGCGCGCGTCATCGGTACCGGACGGGGGCGCGCGGCCGACCTCGCGTTGAAGATGGGCGCGCATGAGTTCGTCGACCTGGAGACGCAGAGCTTCGCGGACGCCGTCGGGGCGGTCGACCTCGTGTTCGACACCATCGGGGGTGAGCTGCTCGAACAGTCCGCGGGCGCGGTCAGGGCGGGGGGCGCTCTCGTCTCGATCACGGCGCCGCCGCCCGTCTCGCCCGTGGGCGGGCGTGCCGTGTTCTTCATCGTCGAGCCTGACCGCGGGCAGCTCGCCGAGCTGGCGGGGCGCGCCGGGACGGGCGAGCTGCGGGCCCATGTCGGGGCCGTCCATCCCCTGGACGAGACCCGTGAAGCGTTCCAAGGCAAGAAAAGAAGCATTCCCGGCAAGGCCGTTCTTGAAATCTGACACGGGTGTGAGGTATGCCACGCCTGCGCGACCAAGATCGAGGATATGGTCGTCCTGTAATCCGGGACGGAACTCCCCGCAGGTGATCCTTCCAAGGATTTCTCATCCGGTTCTGCGCCCACTCACACGACCTCTGTCATCGAACAGAAGGGAACTACGGTGAGGCGCTGGAGAACAGCCCTGATCAGTGTCGCCGCCATCGCGGCGTTACTCGTCCCCGTACAGACGGCCGCGGCCGACGAGGCCAAGAAGCCCCAGGCACGCGATCTTCTGTCCGGGAAGCCCTACTTCAAGCTGGGACACAGCAAGATCAAGCCCCCCGCGCGGGTCAGCGCGGCGGCCGACCACGCGATCACGCTCCGCGGCATCAATCTCGACGGCCAGGCGGTGGCGCCCCTGGCGAGCCTGATCGATCTGGCGAGCGGCGCGGAGTACCCGCTCACCGAGTCCGGTGCGACGCTCACCGGCGTCGTCCCGGCCGGCGACTACAGCCTGACCGGGATCGTCCTCACGGGCGACCCGTTCGCGCCAACGGACCTGGCCCTGTACGGCAACCCCACGCTGACCGTGTCCGGTGACGTCGACCTCACCATGGACGCCCGGACGGCCACGGAGATCACGTCGGTCAGCCCGTCGGCGACCGCGACCGAGTTCCACAGCCACGCCCAGATCATCCAGACGATCGCCGGGCAGGAGATCTCCGCGACCGTGAGCGGCCGGCCGGGGACCACCCTGCGCAGCTGGCCGTCGGCCAGCACGACCCGGCCGTACCACTTCACCTACGCCGAGGCCAAGACCGAGCCGACGAACACGCGGGCGTACAAGCTCGCGTTCTCGACGACCGGCCGGATCCCCGCGAACCTGACGTTCACCGCGACGGCGGGGAACCTGGCGCTGGTGAACACGACCTTCGCGTCCCAGGGGATCCCCTCCGAGGGCGTCGGGCCGCACGTCTCGCTCATCGACTTCAGCGGCATCGGCGGGGAGACGCTCGGGCTCACCATTCCCGCCAGCGCGCCGAGCAGCCAGCAGGTCTACTACTCCGCGAACAACGTGAAGTGGAAGGGCAGCTACTTCTACAACCTCGACACCGTCCAGGTGCCGGAGAACCAGCTCGCGTGGCGCGCGTACACGGCGGGCGGCACCCATTCCGAGACGTTCAACAAGGCCGCGTTCGGGCCGACCGTGAACGTCGGGCACGGGGAGGGGACGATCTTCGTCCGTCCGCTGGTGACGAACACGGGCCAGCAGGGCCACGAGAACCTCAGCGGCAACACCACCAGGGGGACGACCGGCACGGTCACCCTCTACCGCAACGGGGCACTGGTCGGCGTGAGCACCAACCCGCTGGCCGGTGACTTCGCGGTGCCGCCCGAGTCCGCCACCTACCAGGCGGTCATGTCGACGCAGCGCACCACCGGCTGGTCGAAGTACGTCACGAAGATCGACGCGCGGTGGACGTTCACCTCCGCCGAACGGCCCGGAGACCCGTTCGAGAACCAGCACAGCCTGCTCCAGCCGCGGATCACCGGCGCCTTCGACAGCAGCGGGCGCGCGGCGCCCGGCACGACGTTCCCGCTGACCGTGGCCGTGGAGCGTGCCACGGGCGGGTCCGCGGTGTCCTCGATCTCGCTGCAGGCGTCCTTCAACGACGGCGCCACCTGGGTCAACGTGCCGCTGACCGTCAGCGGCACCGACCGCTGGACCGGCAACGTCACCCATCCCTGGTCGCACAACGGCTTTGTGGCCCTGCGCTTCAACGCCTCCGACGGCTCCGGGAACTCGGTCCAGCAGACCGTGACCCGCGCCTACGGCCTGCGCTTCTGACGCTTGGCCGACGCGGTCCCGGGCGCTCTCGCGGGCGTCCGGGGCCGCACCCGCGTCCGGGGCCAGGCGTTCGGGGGCCCGGCGCGCGGGGCCTTAGGGTGGCGGCGGAGACCGGCGCGTCCGCCGCCGTGAGGAGGAGTGATCACGTGACTTGGTTCCACTGCGCCGAGAGCCGTCCCTGGGCGTCGCTGCGGCTGTTCTGCCTGCCGCACGCGGGCGGGTCCGCGGTGTTCTACCGGTCGTGGGCCAAGGAGATCAACCCGGCCGTCGAGGTCCACGCCGTCCGGTACCCGGGACGCGCCGACCGGATGGGCGACCCCCTCGTCGCCGACGCGCACCAGCTCGCCCGGCTCATCGCCGGGGCGATGGCGCCGCTGATCGACCGCCCGGCCGCGCTGTTCGGGCACAGCATGGGCGCCGTCGTGGCGTACGAGGTGGCGCGGCTGCTGCAGGAGCGGGGCACCGCCCCGGTCCATCTCTTCGTGTCCGGCACGTGCCCGCCGCACGACCGCGACGACGCCCGCATCTCCGACCGGGACGATGACGGCGTGATCGAGGAGATGGTGAAGCTCGGCGGCACCGACGCCGAGGCGCTGCGCGACCCGGAGCTGCGCGAGCTCGTCCTGCCGTACGTCCGGAACGACTTCGCGCTGGTCGAGAACTACGCGCACCGGGCGGGCGTCCGGCTGACCGTCCCGGTGACCGCGATCATCGGGGACGACGACCCGGAGGTGACCGAGCGGCAGGCCGCCGGATGGGCGGAGGTCACCGACGGGCGGTTCGCGCTCACCGTCCTGCCCGGCGGGCACTTCTACCTGGTCGAACGGCAGCAGGACGTCATCGCGGAGATCCTCCGCACGCTCGAAGTCCCCGCCGCCCCCTGAGCCCGGGCGGAGAGCGGCGGGCCGCCTCCACGGGAGTCCGTGCGGAGGCGGCCCGCCTTCTCGTGCCGGTCGATCAGCCGATCGGTGGATCAGCGGATCAGTAGACCTCGACGCCGTACACCTGCAGCGGCTCGGTGACGGGCTGGAAGAACGTCGTCCCGCCCGACGAGCAGTTGCCGCTGCCGCCGGAGGTCAGGCCGATCGCGGTCGACCCGGCGATCAGCGAGCCGCCGCTGTCGCCCGGCTCGGCGCACACGTTCGTGCGGATCAGGCCGCTGACGCTGCCCTCCTGGTAGTTCACGGTCTGGTTGAGGGCGTTGACGGAGCCGCTGTGCACCTGGGTGGTGCTGCCGCTGCGCGTCACCTGCTGCCCGACCGCCGCGTTGCCGGCGCCGGTGACGTCCCGGGTGCCCTGGCCATAGAGGCTGACGGCGCCCTGGGTGTCGGCGGGAGCGGACGAGTACTTCACGATGCCGTAGTCGTTACCGGGGAAGCTGCTGCCCGTCACGTTGCCGAGCGTGCGCCCGGAGCTGTCGGTCCACGTCGTGCCGATGTTGGTGCAGTGCCCGGCGGTGACGAAGTAGTACTCGCTTCCCTTCTTGACGTTGAAGCCCAGCGAGCAGCGGGATCCGCCGGTGCGGATGGCCTCGCCGCCGAGCGTGAACTTCTGGAACCTCCCGGCGACCCGCTCGGTCCGGACGGCCGCGCCGTGCTTGGCCGCGGCGGCCTGGACCTTCTTCAGCTTCGCGCCGGTGACGGTGCTGTCCAGCGTGAGCAGGACCTGGTTGGCGGCCGGGTCGACGGCCCAGGCGGTGCCCGGGATCGTCGCGTCCCGCTTGAGCGCGGACATGACCTTCTTGAGGTAGGAGCCGTTGCGCGCGACGGTCTGCGGGACGGCGCCCGCGTCGCGCACGGTCCGCGCGGCCTCGGCGTCGGTCACCGTGACGACGAGCTTGCCGCCCTTCAGGTAGGAGCCCGCGGACCGGGCGCCGAGCCGCTCGGCGAGCTTCGCTGACGTGTCGCCGGGATTCGCGGGAGCGGCGGCGGCCACGGGAGCTGCGGCCGACGTCGTGGTCATGGTGGGAGCGACGGCGAGCGCACCCGCCACGAGAGCGGCCGTCGACGCCGGAACGGCGACGGTGAGCACACGCCTCTTGGTGATCTTCAACATGCCTCCACGGGGGGTTGGGCGCACCCTGCCGGTGCACCGGAGGACCCGGTCATCGCGATGGAAGCGTCAAGGCAGACGAAAGACGCAGAAAGTGACCAATTCACAACAGAGCGCTTGTCACCCTGACGGTCGGCTCCGTGGTCAGTGCGGGAATCACGGCCTGCAACGGACCAAAGGAGCCGATTCGGCAGCTGTCAGTAGACCTCCAATCCGTAGGCGTCGAGCGGCTCGCCGATGGGCTGGACGAACGACGTCCCTCCCGGGCAGCGGCCTTCGGCGCCGACCAGGATCCCGATGGCGAGGTGGTCGGCGAAGACGGGTGCGCCGCTGTCGCCCGGCTCGCTGCACACCGAGATGCGGATCAGCCCGGTGACGGCGCCCTCCTGGTGGTTCACCGTGACGTTCAGCGCCCTGACCTGGCCGGTCCGGGTGCCGGACGGGGCCGCGACGGTCACGGGCCGGCCCACCTGGGGAGTGGTGACGCCGGTGATGTCGTAGAACGCGCCGTGCGCCCTGACGCCGCCCTGCGTGTCCTGCGGAGGGGCGGCGTACCGGACGATGCCGTAGTCGTTGCCGGGGAAGCTGGTGCCGCCGGTGATGCCGAGGGTGCGTCCGGAGGCGTCGGTCCAGGTGCCGCCGGCCCGCGTGCAGTGCCCGGCGGTCAGGAAGAAGTAGGTGTCGCCCCTCCTGAGGTTGAAGCCGAGCGAGCAGCGGGTTCCGGAGGTGTAGATGGGGTCGCCGCCCAGGCCGGTGATGGCGGTCGTGCGGAACGGCGCGCCGGGTGCGCCGGCGGCCACGGGTGCGCCGGCGGCCACGGGTGCGGCGGCGGGCGCGGGTGCGGTGGGTGAGTGCGCGGTGGACGCGTTCGCGGCCGGTGCGGTGGCGGCGAGTGAGGTCGCCAGCAGCCCGGTCACGGCCGCCGCGGTGGCGGTGTGCGCACGTGCGGGTCGCGCACGTGCGGGTAGGGACTTCACGGTGCCTCCAGGGGAGCGGGCGCACCCGGACGGATGCGTCGGAGGTCTCGGGTCATGCTGAAAGAATGACGAAGAAGGCGTAAGGCAAGAAAGTGACAAATCAGTGGCGGCAGGATTGTCACAATGGGTGGCCGAGCGTCCAACTGATCGTCACGGTGGCCGGGGCGCGCTGACGGCCGCGCCGCTCGATCCGCCGTCCGGGGAGGGGCCGGAGGTGCGCTAAGTGACATCGCCGCCCGTCCCGGGCGGCGATGGACAAGGGCGCGGAGGGCCGGTCGATTGGGGCACTGAAAACGCTCGGGAATTGGCTTCCGCAATGGACCAATTGCTCCGGGGGACGGTTTCGTTCCCGGGGCGGGGGCGCCCGGGTAGTGACGCCGCGATGGGCGGGACGGGAGAATGGTCCGGTGACGCTCCTTTTGACCCGTTCCGACCTCGAAGCGCTGCTCGACCCCGCCGGCTGCCTGGACGCGCTGCGCCGCGGCTTCATGGCCGAGGAGGGCGAGGCGGTGGCGCGCCGGGTGGTGGGCAGGCTGCCGGGCCAGGGCACCGCGACGGCGCTGCTGCCCGGCCTGGTCGAGGAGATCCCCGCCTACACGGTGAAGGTCAACGCCAAGTTCCCGGGCAGCCGGCCCGCGCTGCGCGGCGTGGTCTGCTTGCACGATCTCGGTACCGGCGAGCTGCTGGCGCAGCTCGATTCGGCCACCGTGACCGCGTGGCGGACCGGCCTCGCCGCCGCGCTCGGCACGCACGCGCTGGCCCGCCCGGACGCCGGCGAGGTCGCCGTGATCGGCGCCGGTGCGCAGGCGGAGCTGGTCATGCGGGGGCTGCCGGAGCTGCGGGAGGTGCGCCGCCTCACGGTCTGCGACCTGGACGCCGCCCGGGCCGCCGGGTTCGCGGAGCGGCACGGCGAGCGGCTCGGCCTGACCGGCGACGGCGCGGTGTCGGTCGCGGCGGACCCGCGCGCCGCCGTCGCGGGCGCCGGGATCGTCGTCATGGCGACCTGGGCGCGCCGCCCGATCCTGCACGCCGCGGACGTGACCCGCGGCACCCACATCACCTCGCTCGGCGCGGACGAGCCCGGCAAGGCCGAACTGTCGGCCGACCTGCTGGAGGGCGCCCGCGTCGTGGTCGACGACGTGCCGCTCGCCGTGGAGATGGGCGTGCTGGCCGGAGCCGGACTCGACGTCAAGCACGCGGCCGGGACGCTCCGGGATCTGCTATGCGGCCAGGTGCCCGGACGGGTGAAGGGCAGCGAGATCACGGTCTACGCCCCGGTCGGGCTTCCCTGGCAGGACCTCGCGGTGAGCTGGGCCGCTTACCGCGCGGCCCGAGCGGCGGGCGCGGGCACCGAGTTCGACTTTCTTTCGTGATCATGTGTAGCGGAGGGTTTTCGCGGTATATGTGCGACCGGAATGGCCCTTTGTGACGCTCTTTACAATGACGCCGCGAATAGTGTTGACTCCGGGCGGTAGGTCATCCCGCTGACTATATCTCCGTCAAGGTGGCCCCCATGGAAGATCGCTCTTGTCCGGCCCAGCCCGGTCTTCCCACCCGTTCTCCGCCCGTCCCCCCTGGTCAGAGTGCGATTAGGGATCAGAATGCGATTCGGGCAAAGCATTCGCGCAGGCCGTGGCTGCTTTGCCGCGTATCGCCGCGCGCCAAGGCTAGGAGACGAAAATGATTCGCATACTGCTCGCCGAGGGGGCGCCCCTCCTCCGCGGCGGGTTGGTCGCGTTGTTCTCGGATGTGAAGGATCTCGATGTCGTCGCCGCGTTAGGAACCGGTGAGCAGGTGCTTCCGACGGCGCGCAGACGGCGGCCCGACGTCGCGCTGATCGACGTCGGGCTCCCCGGCATGGACGGTTTCGACGCCGCGTGCGCGCTTCGCGAGGCGGTGCCCGAGTGCCGCACCGTCCTGATGTCGGGCAAACGCAGGCCCGGTGACCTGCGCCGCGCGGTGGCGGCGCGGGCGGCCGGTCTCGTCCTGAAGGACACCTCGCCCGGGGACCTGGTGGACGCGATCCGGCGCGCCGCGAACGGGTCGCGCGTCATCGACGCCGACATGGCCTTCACCGAGCTCGGGTCGATGGACAGCCCGCTCACCGAGCGGGAGGTCGAGGTGCTCGAGCTCGCCTCACGTGGCGCGTCCGCGGCGCAGATCGCCGAGGACCTCGTCCTGACGATCGGCACCGTCCGCAACCATCTGTCCCGCATCAACCGCAAGGTCGGCGCGCAGAACCGGATCCACGCCATCAGGATCGCCGAGGAGGCCGGCTGGCTCTGAACCGCGGCCGGGCCCTGACTCCCACCGGCCGATGAGATCCCGGTAGAGGGGCGAGACCGCGGGCAGGTCGGCGTGCCGGCCGACCTGCGCGCGGGTCCCGTCCAGGACCAGGACGCGCCGCGCCCGCGCCGCGGAGCTGATCCGGTGCGCGATGACGATCAGAGTGCCCGGGCGCCGCGCGAACGCCTCCTCCGCCCGCGCCTCCGCGGACGCGTCGAGCCGGTAGGCGGCCTCGTCCAGGATGACGATCGGCTGCGGTGCGAGGTAGGCGCGGCACAGCGCGATGAGCTGCCGGTCGGCCTCCGACAGGTCCGCCGGGACGAGCCGCGCGCCGTACCCGCCGAGCCGCTCGGCGAGCGGCGCCAGCCCGACCTCGTCCGCCGCGCGTTCCACCTGCCCGGGTGCGGCGTCCGGCGCGTAGTAGGCCAGGTTGTCGTGCAGCGTGCCGCTGAACACGTACGCCTCCTGCGGGATGAGGACCCGCCGGTCCGGGTCGCCGGGCGGGTGGCCGTCCACCAGCACCTCCCCGGCGGTGGGGGAGACGAGGCCCGCGATGAGGGCGGCGAGCGTCGACTTCCCGATCCCGCTGGGGCCGACCACGGCGAGATGGCCGCCGGACGGGACGACGAGGTCGAGGTCCTCGATCACCGGCCGCGCGCCCTCCCCGTAGGCGAACGACACCCCGCGCAGCTCGACGGCCGGCGCGCCCGCGACGGGCGGCGCCGCCTCCGGCCGGGCGGGCGGGGCGGGCGCGCTCGTCTCCAGGATGCGGGCGAGCGTCACCGCCAGCCGCAGCCCGCTGCCGCCCATGCCGTGCACGAGCGTCCGCAGCGCGGGCTGCAGCCCGTGCAGGACATAGGTCAGCGCGCCGATCAGGACCCCCGGCGTGGCGCCGCGCCGCATCAGCCACGGCGCCGCCGCCAGGACGAGCAGCAGCGGCAGCCATCCGCTCACCGCAAGCGAGACGGCGCGGAGCGCCGCGAACCGCGCCACCGCGCGACCGGCCGCGGCCTGCGCCTCCACCGCGGCGCCCAGCTCCGCGCGGATCGCGTCCTCGCCGCCGCAGGCGACGGCGTCCCGCAGCCCCTCGGCCAGCGCCGTGGTGCGCTCGGCGATCTCCTCCTCGCCGACGACCAGGGCCCGCTGCCGGACGGCCGCCGCGCCGAACACCGCCCCGAACAGCAGCAGCCCGAGCACCAGCGGCGGCACCACCAGCAGCGCCACCTCGGGCATCAGGGTGACCAGGCCGATCAGCGCCGCGCCGGTCGCGAACAGGAACCCGCGAACGACGACGAGCAGCCCGCCGAAGGTGTCCCGGACGATCTCCACCTGGTGCGTGAGCCGCGCGACCGCGCCGGTGTCCGGCCGCCCGGCCAGGGAGCGGCGCAGCGCCCCGTCCGCGACGCGGCGGACGAGGTCGTCGCGGAACGGCTCCACGATCTCGGCGAGCGCGGGGTAGAGGCGGCGGCTGCCGAATGCCCCGGCAGCCGCCGCCAGGGAGAGGACGCCGAGCCAGATCGCCGCGTCCGCGGTGCGTCCCGTGCGGAACGCGTCGACCGCCTCGCCGACCGCGCGGCCGAACACCGCCGTCGGCACCGCCTCGACCGCCGACCACGCGGCGGCGCGCGCGACCGCCCGCGGCCGGGCCTTGACGGCGCCGCCGACCGTTTGCCGGAGCACCCGCGCCGCTTCCCGCCTGCTCCTCACCCGGCACCCCCGAAGAGCCCCCGGTAGTCGGGGTCGCGCCAGAGCTTCGCGTGCGGGGCCAGGGCGCGGACGCGGCCGTCCTCCAGCCACGCGACCAGGTCGGCGCGCGCCGCCGTGGACGCCCGGTGCGTGATGATCAGCCGCGTGCGGTCCCCGAGCCGGTGCAGCAGCGCGTCGGTGATCTGCAGCTCGGTGACGGTGTCGAGGCTCGACGTCGCGTCGTCCAGCACCAGGACACGCCCGGCGTGCGCGAACGCCCGCGCGAGGCCCATCCGCTGCAGCTCGCCGCCCGACATCGGCGCGTCGGCGAGGGGGGTCTGGTAGCCGTGCGGGAGGCGGCGGATGAAGTCGTCGGCGCGGGCGGCCCGGGCCGACTCGCGCAGCCACGCGTCCGGCGGGCTCGACGGACCGAACGCGAGCGCGTCCCGGACGGTGCCGCCGAACAGCGCGGGCCGGGCGAACGCGTAGCCGATCTCGCGGCGCAGTTCGGTGCGGGTGAGGCGGGGGAGCGGCGTGCCGTCCAGCAGGACCTCGCCCTGGTCGGGGTCGGTGAGGCGGCCGGCGAGCGCGGCCAGCTCCGAGGTGCCGGAGCGTCCGGTGACGGCGACGGCGAGGCCGCCCGGGACGGTCAGGTCGAGGCCGTCGATCGTGCCGCCCGCGGCGGTGACGCCGCGGAAGTCGAGGCGGCCGGGGCCGGACGCGAGGGTCTCGTCGCCGTGCCCGGGCGCGGGGAGCGCGAGGATCTCGGCGGCGCGGGCGGCGCCCGCGCGGGCGCGGCCGAGGCGGAGCACCTGCGTCAGGACGGGACCGAACCCGGCCGCGAGCCCCGTGTACTGGACGATCGCGACCAGCTCGCCGGGCGAGACCCGTCCCGCCGCGAGCTCCATGCCGGCGACGCCGACCGCCGCGATCTGCAGGAGCAGCAGCGCCAGCAGCCCGCGCGCCGCGATGCCGCCCTGGACCCGCCACATCGTCTCGCCCTCGGCGCGCAGCCCGGGCAGCGGCTCCAGGACGCGGACGGTCTCGCGGTCGACCGTTCCGGCCGCGGCGATCGTCCGGCATCCGGCGAGGGCCTCGGCGAGGCGGCCCGCGATCGTCCCCTGGACGGTGAGGTAGCGGTGCGCGGTCGCGCTGATGTCGCGGACGAACGCCCGCAGCAGCAGGAAGATCGCCGGCAGCGCCACCGCGATCGCCGCCGCGACCCGCCAGTCGATCAGGAACAGCGCGACCAGCGCCCCGGCGGCGGGCACCAGGCCCACGGCGGCCTCCGGCGCGGCGGCGGGCGCCACCCCGGCCTCGGCCGCGCCGCCGACCACGCGCCCGGCGACGTCGCCCGGCGGGACCCGCAGCGCGGGACCGACCGCGAGGACGTGCCTGACCAGCGTGTGCCGCAGCCAGGCCGTCGACCGCGCCGCCGCGCAGCCGGTCGAGAGCTCCGACAGCACCTCCGCCACGGCCGACGCCACGACGAGCGCGACGCACGGCCACACCGCCGCGGCGGCCGGGGCCCCGCCCGGCGGCACCGCGTCGATGGCGCGGGCCAGCGCGTACGGGAGCAGCACGGCCGCGGCGGCGTCGGCCAGCGCGGCGGCCGCCACGAGCGCGGTCCAGCCGCGGGCGCGCCCGGCGGCGCGCAGCAGCAGCCTGTTCGCGCCGGCCGTGGGGCTCGCGGCGGGAAGGGTGGTCATGGGGGCTCCAGAACGAGGGCGGCCATGGCCCCGGTGAGGGGGCCATGGCCGCAGACCGCCATTACAGGCAGATCGTGACACTGTGCGAGCTGTGGCAGAGGATGCTCAGGCTGCTGTTGCCGCCGCCGCCGCCGTTCTCGCTCGTCATCCCCTGAAGGTCGAGAAGCGCCATGTTCTTCACCTCCTTTCGGGCTGGATAGAGGTGGCCGCCGTAGGTGTTCCTACGGGGAGCTCATCGAGTTGAACGGAGCGAACCGGGGGGTGCGAGGGGTCGTCCCCCCGCCCGAGTTCGTCCGTCCTGAAGAAGGGCAGGCCGGGTGCCGGGTCGTGGAGGGCCGAGCCCAGGGCCAGCAGGACGCCGGCCGTGCCGGTCGCGAGGTCCATGGACAGGCGGTACATGTGCTCGCCCGGGAACGCGAGCCCGCCCGCGTACGGCAGCGCGTGCCAGGCCAGGTCGCGGACGTGCCCGGCGACCCGCGCGTCGTCGCGGCCGTGGCGGGCCAGGTAGAGCAGCATCCCGGCGCGCCCGCCGAACAGGCTCGGCTGCGCGTAGTACCGGGACATCGCGGCGACCCGGATCCCGCGCTGTGCTCGCTCGAACTCCTCGTCGGGGCGGTGCGCGAGGTACTCGTCCAGGACGAGCCCGATCCCGACGCTGCCGCGCCCGAGGTACGGGAACACCCGGTTGCCCTGGTCGACGTGGAGCGCGCCGTTGTGGTCGGTGACGCAGGCGGCGAGGTCGCGGCGCAGCGCGGCGGCGGCGAGGTCGAGCAGGGCCGCGTCGCCGGTCCGCTCGTGGGCGCGGATGAGCATCAGCGCGACGCCCGCGCCGCCGTGCATCAGGCCGGGGCGTGCGGTCGGGCCGTCCCCGGCGGCGTCCGCCGTGCGCCCGGCGACGATCTCGGTGGCGCAGCGGGCCTCGTCGTGCAGGGACGTCTCGCCGGTCGTCTCGGCGAGGTCGGCCAAGGCGAGCGCGACGCCGGGCAGCCCGCCGTACAGGTCGTCGCCGAGCCGTTCCCATCGCTCGTTCAGGCAGTGGTCGGCGGCGGTGAGCGCGTCTTCGCCGCGCCCCAGGCGGGCCAGCGTGTACGCGGCTCCGAGGAGCCCGTCGTACAGGCCGATGCCGGTGCCGCGCCTCGGGTCGGCGGCGCGCGCCGCCAGCCAGTCCTCGTGCGCGGGGAGGCGGCCCGCGCCCGTCGCGTCCAGCGCGTACAGGACGCCGGCGGCGCCGTGCGCGAGCCCGAGCGACGCGCCGTCGAACTGCTCGGGGTCGCCGGGGAACAGCCGGTCGGCGCGGTCCGGGGTCGCGCTCGCGCGGATCGCCAGCGACAGGGAGTCCCTGGCGCGGGCCCGGCCGGGCGCGTCCGGGACGAACTCGGGCGCCTCCATGGGCTCGGCGCCGCGCGTGATCTCCTCGACGGCCTCGTCCAGGAACGCCCGCGGCACCGGGAAGTTCGCGGCGATCAGGTCGGCGAGCTGCGGCGCCTTGCCCCGGTCGATGACGAACAGGGTGGTCAGCGGGACGAACAGCGCCAGCCGCAGGCACGCGAGGCTGTAGAGGTCGACGTCGGTGCCGCGCCGGTCGGGCGGCGCGAGGAACGCCGGGTTGGCGAGGGTCTGCCGGCCGCGGTCGGACGCGGGCGCCGCCGTCTCGAAGTCGATCAGCGCGGCGGAGTCGTCGGGGCCGACCATCACGTTGAACATGTGCAGGTCGTTGAACGCCACACCGCGCTCGTGGATCGCGGCGACCACCCGCTCGACGCCCGCGTGGACGCGCAGCGCCCATTCGGCATAATCGGCCGTCTTCTGCGGATCCGGGTCCGGATCGAGCATCGGATGCCGTTCCGCGAAGAAGGTGTTGAGCGTCCGGCCCTCGATGAACTCCTGGACGAGGAAATGGTGCTCGCCGAGCGTGAACCAGTCGAGCGCCTCGGGCACGCCGTCGATTCCGGCGAGCTTGCGGAGAACGTCGCGCTCCCGTTCGATGCGCGTCACCGCGTCCGCTCCGTCGGCGGCGAGCCCGGCATGCGGGCGCCCCTCTTTCAGGACGACCTTCCGCCCGGAACGGGTGTCGGTCGCCTCATAAACGCCGCCGCCGTTGGAGAAATGCAGCGCCTTGGTGATCTGGTACGGCAGATCGGTCGTCGTGGTGGCGCCGCGCGCTTTGAGATGCGGTTCCAGGCACGCCGGAAGGGTCACCCAGTCGGGGACGGAGAAGACCGGCTCGCGGCGGTCGGGCACCAGTTCCCCGTCGCCGTTCTCCAGCGCGGCGACGAGCTTGCCCTGCTCGTCCAGGCAGCGCCGCTCGGCGAAGCCGCCGTACCGCACGTGCAGGGGACCGGCGCCTATCCGCAGGTCACTGAGGATGTAGGGACCGGGGAGGCCGTCCAGGCGGGCGCCGAGCTCGGCCAGCACGCGCTCCAGCTCGCGCTCGTCCGCCGGGTAGATCGTGACGAGCTTCCCGCTCGCCCCGCGCGGCGCGTATTTGGCGTTCCGCATCCGGAGCGTGCCGGGGCCGCGCAGATGTTTGAACTCGATGTCGTTGTCGACGCAGTATTCCCAGACGCCGGACAGGATCTCCGTGGCGCTTTCCGCGCATCCCGAGACGTGCACTTTCCAGCCCTGCAGCGGGGCGCGGCGCTCCGGCGGGTCGTAGACGACCCACTCGTCGCCGAAAATCTGCTCCCAGCCCGCCGGAAGGTCACGTTCGGTGATTCCGAAGTCAGTACTGCGGGTGACGGGTGGCGCGTCGTAGAACAGCTTGTCCGCGAGGCAGTAAAGCTCGTACCCCTTGTCCACTGCGGTATTCCCTCCTCGCGCGCCGGCCCGTTTTGGCGCTCACAGGAGAAAGCGTCGCAGTTCGGACCGGTATAGGCCAGTACCGGGAATAACGAATGGCGTGTGAAGAACTACCGTCCGCCGCGTGTGCCCGTCACCGTACCGGTGCGTGACCGGCCGCTGACAGGGGGAGATCACGGAGAGAGACGGTGAGGGGAGGCGAGAGGGGGAGACGGAAAGGCGGGCGACGGCGGTCAGCGGAGCCCTTCGCGGTGCGCGATGGCGGCGGCCTGGGTGCGGCTCGCGACGTTCAGCTTCGCGAGGATGTTGGAGACGTGGACGCTCGCCGTCTTCGGTGAGATGAACAGCCGCGCCGCGATCTCCCGGTTGCCGAGCCCCTCCGCGACCAGCTTCAGGACCTCGCGCTCACGCCCGGTCAGCGCGCCGAGCGGCCCGGACGAGCCCGACGAGCCGGACGAGCCGGAAACCGGCGCCCCGCCGGGGGAGCCGAGCCGGGCGCGGGACCCGAGGTCGCGCAGCGCGGCCAGCAGCGGCTCCGCGCCGAGCCGCCCGGCGGTCGCGACCGCGGCCCGCCACTCCGCCGCGGCCGCGTCGCGGTCGCCGTTCTCGGCGAGCGCCTCGGCCAGCCGCCACCGCGACCGCGCCACCTCGTAGACGAACCCGCCGTCCGGGTCGCCGTAGGTGAACAGGTCGGTGGCCTTCCGCCACAGGTCCACGTCGTGGACGCCGTCCACGCGGCGCCGCTCGGCCTCCGCGCGGGCGAGCCACGCGTGCCCTTCGAGCCCGAGCCAGGCGCGGGGGAGCCCGTCGGTGGTGGTCTTGGACACCGTCCTGGCCCGGTTCAGCAGGTCGTCGGCCGCCTCGGCCGCCGCCCGCACCGCCTCCGCGTCGCCGGCGGCGCGGGCGCGGGACGCGATCTCGGCATGGGCCCACAGCCCGGTCGCCGCGAGGCGGATCGTGCCGTCGCCCTCGGCGTAGGCGGTGCCGAGGATGTTCGCGATGTGCTCGACCGCCGTGTCCGGGTCGCCGCGCCACAGGGCGTGCTCGGCCGCGAGACCCCGGGCGAGGTAGTTGAGGAACAGGTCCTCGCCCCACAGCGGCCCAATCCACCGCAGCCGCTCGTCCGCGCGCGGGGCGCCCTGCGCGACCTCGACGAACAGCGCGTACGCGGAGATCTGCGCCTCCGCCGGCCGGACGACCTGGACGGCGAACTCGTCGGAGAGCCGCCGCGCCGCCGCCCAGTCCCCGGTCGTGTAGTGGATCAGGTACCGCAGGGACCGCATGATGATGCCGTACGTGCTCCACCGCAGGCCCTTGTCCAGCACGAACCGGACGCCCGCGTCGGCGGCGCGCGCCGCGCCCGCGAGGTCGCCGCGGTCGAACATCGTCCGGGCGTGGTGGTACCGGGCGCGCACCGCCGCCTGCGGGCTGTCGCCCGCCGCGTCGGCCAGGTCAC
The DNA here is from genome assembly GCF_004348535.1 of Actinomadura sp. KC216. Lineage (GTDB taxonomy): Bacteria > Actinomycetota > Actinomycetes > Streptosporangiales > Streptosporangiaceae > Spirillospora. The sequence goes on along the minus strand of NZ_SMJX01000020.1, from coordinate 32,440 downwards.
GGGCCCGCGCGAACACCTCCGCCACCCCCGAGTCGGCCTCCCGCGACTCCCGCCACAGCCCCAGCGTGACCAGCAGCGCCGCCTCGGCGCCCGGGGTCCCGGCGGCGCGGGCCTCCGCGACGGCCTTCTCCGCGAACTCCGGCATCTCGCCGTCCGGGTCCCGGTAGAGCAGCGACCGGGCGTAGGTGGCGAGCGCCCAGGCCCGCTCGGGCGCCGCCGGGTCGCCCGCGAGCATCGCCACCGCCTCCCGCGCGGTCGCCTGCGACTCCTCGTCCTGGTCGATGTCGCCGAGATAGGTCGCCAGATGCTCGCGGATCTCGGAGCCGAGGCGCAGGTCCGCCGGGTCGGCGACGGCCAGCAGGCGGCGGAGCCGGTGCACGGCGCGGCGCGGCTCCCCGGCCCGGGCCGACTCCTTCGCGGCCGTCAGCGACAGCCGGGCCCGGGTGACCCCCGCCTCCCCCTCCGGATCGGGGACGGCGTCCCACAGCTCCAGCGCCCGCTCGTAGTGCTCGAACGCCTCGTCGGGGGCGCCGAGCCGGCCCGCCTCCCGGCCCGCCCGGACGGACGCGGCGAACGCGGCGGGCAGGTCGTGCGCGGCGAGGCTGTGGTGCGCCAGCTCCGCCGCCGACCCGCGGGTCCCGGCGGGGAGCTCGGCGAGGAGCCGCGCGAAGTCGGCGTGCAGCCGGGTCCGCTCGCCCGGCAGCAGGTCGGCGTAGACGGCCTCGCGCAGCAGCGCGTGCCGGAAGGTGTACCCGGTCCCGGACGGGACGAGCAGCTGGTGCGACACGACCTCGCGGAGCGCCTCGCCGACGGCCGCCTCGTCCAGCCCGGACACGCGGCGGGCCAGCTCGTCGTCGATGCGGCGCCCGGCGACCGCCGCGACCCGCACGACGCGCTGCCCGGCGTCCGACAGCCGCTCCATCCGCGACAGCAGCAGGTCGGCGAGCCCGGACGGCAGCCCCTCCGGCTCGCCGCAGGGGGCGTCGAGCCCGGCGGAGTAAAGCTCGGCGGCGTAGAACGGGTTCCCCTCCGACCGGCGGTGCACCCGCTCGACGGCCTCCGCCGTGACCGGCGCGCCCCCGCGGGACAGCTCGGCGAGGTACTCCGCGGTCTCGCCCGGCCCGAACGGGGCGACCTCGACGCCGGTCACGTTCGGCAGCCGCAGCAGCTCCGCCACCACCGGCCGCAGCGGATGCCGCCGGTGCAGGTCGTCCGACCGGTACGTGCCGACCAGGCACACCCGCTCGCGCTGCAGGACGCGGCAGAGGAACGTCAGCAGATGCCGGGTCGACCGGTCGGCCCAGTGCAGGTCCTCCAGGACGAGCAGGACGGGCCGCTCCTGACCCAGCTCGCCGAGCAGCCCGAGCGCCGCCCCGAACAGCTGCTGCTGCCCGAGTTCCGTGACGGAGCCCGGCTCGGCGCCGCTGTCGGGCAGCAGCCGGCCGAGCACCGGGCGGGCGTCGAGCGCGGCGCGGACCGCGTCCGACTCGGGGGCCCCGGCGTGCGCGGCGGTCCAGAGGGCGTCCGCGAGCGGCAGGTACGGCACGCTCTCGCCCAGCTCGGCGCACTGCCCGACGAGCACGGCGAAGCCGTCGTCGCGGGCGGCGCGGACCAGCGCGGACACCAGGTGCGTCTTCCCGACGCCCGCGTCACCGCTGACCAGCACCGCCGCGGCGCCGTGCCCGGCGGCACGCGCCAGCGCCGCCCTCAGCTCCGCGAGCTCGGCCGCCCTGCCGATCAGCACGAAAAGCCCCTTCCGGTCACCAGCCAGTATCCCAGCCGACCAGGGATGACCGGGCGGGTCAGGGGACCCGCACGTGAACGGGCCCCGGATCCGGGGAGGGATCCGGGGCCCGCAGCGTGTGCCGGGCGGACGGTGCGTCAGCCGGCCAGGGCGGGGGTCCGGTCGGTGTCGTGCTCCGCCTCGTCCTCGGCCGCCTCCGCGTCCGCCTCGGGCTCCGGCTCGGCGGGCAGGACGCGCTGGTACGCGCGGAGCGTCTCGGCGGCGATCCGCTCCAGCGAGTACCGGGAGCGGGCGCGGTCGGCGGCGGCGATCGAGTAGCCGTGGAGGGTGGTCTCCTCGGTGAGCAGGTGCCGGATGGTGCGCCCGATCACCACGGGCCGCCCCGCCGGGACGTGCACGCCGGTGATGTGGTCGAGGACCTCATCGGCGTTCCCGCCCGCGGGGGTCGCGACGACGGGGACGCCGCAGGCCATCGCCTCCAGCGGCACCGACGGGCACGGCTGGTGCGGGGTCAGGCAGAGCGCGAGGCTCGCCGTCCGCAGCAGCTTCGGCAGCGCCTTGCGGGGCAGCCGCCCGAGGAAGATCACCCGGTCGTTGACGTGCAGCTCCTTCGCGAGCAGCACCAGCCGGTGCACGACGGGGTCGTTCTCCAGCTCCTCGCGGACCGGGCCGCCCGCGACGGCCAGCTCGGCGTTCGGGACGTGCACCAGCGCGCGCAGCGCGGTCGCGACGTCCCCGGCCTCCAGATCGCCGCAGATCATCACCAGCCGGCGCCGGTCGCCGCGCGGCATCGCGGGCCCGACCTGCGCGAACTGGTCGCCGTCGACGCCGTAGGGGACGACGGCGACGCTCGGTCGCGGCACGCCCATCCGGACGAGCGCGCCCGCCTCCTCGGCATGCCCGGCGAGCACGACGTCGGCGTCCCGCGCGATGGCCTTCTCCAGCCGGTCGCGGTGCGGGTGCACCCGGATCCCCGCGCGGCGCTCGGTTGCGGCCACGCCGTGGTAGCTCTGCGCGAAGGGGATGCCGAGCTCGCGGGCGACGGCGCAGGCGGCGAGCCCACCGATCCAGCCGTGCGCGTGCACGATGTCGGGGCGCCCGGCCCCGGACCAGCGGCGGCGCAGCCCGTCGGCGAAGTCGCGGACGTGCTTCAGCAGCTCGTCGTCGGAGAGCGGGCGGGCCGGCCCGGCGTCCAGATGGACGAGCGCGGCGCCCGGCGCGAGCCGGACCCGGGCGCGGGCGGAGGTGTCCTGCCGGCGGGCGTACACGGTGACCTGGTTCGGTTTCCCGTCGGCGGACAGCGGACGGGTCAGCGAACGGGCGAGATCCCGGACATGGACGGACTCGAGGTGTTCGCCGTCAAGGTCGGAGGCGGACACGAGAGCGATGTTCAGCGCGCGGTGCATACGGATCCTCCGGGACATCACAGGGGAAGCACGGAGGTATCTGCGTCGTAGACACCTGCTTGGCTAGTCTCCTATCCGGCCGCAGCTCCCGTCAAACCTCGCGAATCGGATCTCCCGCCGCGTCCGGCCCACCGCACCGCCGCCCACCAGGGGAGATAATGGATCAGATGGATGACGAGCCGCTCTGGTACGTGGCGTACGGATCGAACCTCTTCCGGGAGAGGTTCCGCTGCTACCTGTCCGGCGGCCGTCCGGCGGGCGGGAACCGGCACTACACCGGCTGCCGCGACCCGCGCCCCGCCCGCGCCGACGCGCCCGTGACGGTGCCGGGCGGGATCTACTTCGGGTACACGTCCCTGGTCTGGGGCGGCGGGATGGCGTTCTACGACCCCGGCCTGCCCGGCCGCGCCGCCGCCCGCGCGTACCTGCTCACCCGGCGCCAGTTCTGCGACGTCCTGTCCCAGGAGATGCGCCGGGACGTCGGCGCCGACCACGACCTGTCCGAGGCCGTCGCCCGGGGCCGCCAGCGCCTCGGCCCGGGGCGGTACGAGACCGTCCTGAAGGTCGGGGAGCGCGACGGGCACCCCATGCTCACGTTCACCTCCTCCGGCCCGCACCCGCCGAACGCGCCGACCGCCGCCTACCTCACGATGCTGGGCCATGGCCTGCGCGAGGCGCACGGCTGGTCCGCCGGACGCGCGGGCGCCTACCTGGCCGCCCGCCCCGGCGCCCGCGGAACCTGGACGTCCACCGACATCTCCGCCCTTCTCGGCTAGGTTCGGGCCTATGAACGCCGGTGACTTCGTCGACGACTTCCAGCTGCCCGACGAGACGGGCGAACCGCGCACGCTGACCGGGCTGCTGGAGCAGGGCCCGGTCGTCCTGTTCTTCTACCCGGCCGCGATGACCCCGGGCTGCACCGCCGAGGCGTGCCATTTCCGCGACCTGGTCGCCGAGCTCGCCGCCGTCGGCGCCCACCCGGTCGGCATCAGCGCCGACCCGGTCGCCAAGCAGAAGGAGTTCGCCGACAAGCACTCCTTCGGCTACCCGCTGCTGTCCGACCCGTCCGGCGACGTCCGCGCCCGCTTCGGCGTCAAGCGCGGCATCGCGCTGATGCCGACCAGGCGCCAGACCTTCGTCATCGGCACCGACCGCCGCGTCCTCGCCGTGATCAAGAGCGAGATCCGCATGAACGCCCACGCCGACAAGGCCCTGGAGGTCCTGCGGAAGCGGGCGTCCTAGCTCCCGACGACCGGGAGGTTGATGGTGGACGGGTGCGCGGGGGAGTGGAAGATCTCCTGGTCGGCGGTGAGCATCTCGGTGGCGGTGCCGATGGGGGCGCCCGTGCCGGGGTTGCGGGCGACGCGCGGGTAGGCACCGGACGCGACCTGCACGCGGATCCGGTGCCCGGCGCGGAACCGGTGACCGGCGGGCCACAGCTCGATGGCGACGTGCCGGACGCCGTCCTCGCCGGGCTCCGGGGTGCCGGGGACGAGCCGCCGCATCCCCTCGCACAGGTTCAGCGACGCGCCGTCCGGGGTGACGTCGCACAGCCGGACGACGAAGTCGGTGTGCTCCCGGTTCGACCGGATGTGCAGGTCGGCGGTGACCGGCCCGATGATCTCCAGATCGTCGTCGAGGACCTCGGAGGTGTAGGTCAGGACGTCCCGGCGCCGTTCCAGCCGCTTCTGGTCGGTCGACGGGTGGGTCTCGCCGAGCATGGTCGGGCCGCCGAGGAACGGGGTCGGGTGGTCCGGGTCGTAGCGGTAGGTGTCCGGCTCCGACTCGGGCGGCTCGCCGGGGGAGAGGGCGCCGCCGGGCTGCAGGTGCCAGCGCTCCTCTCGCATGCCGGGGACGGGCCAGTCGGGGAACTCGCGCCACTCGTCCGCGCCCGTGATGTAGAGCCGGACGGGCTGCTCCCGCAGCTGCGACGGGTCGTCCAGCAGGTGCGCGCGGAACCAGGCGATCGACTCGCCGATCGAGCCGCGCATCATCCGCTGGTCGGAATGGAACCACGGGCCGATCGTCAGGTAGGGGCGGCGCCCGGCGGCGCGCAGCGCCGCGTAGTCCTTGATCTGCCAGGGCAGGAAGATGTCGTACCAGCCGCCCGTCAGGTTCACCGGGGCCGTGACCTGCGACACGGTCGGGGAGAAGTCGCGCTTGTCCCAGAACGGGGTGTCGGGGCCGTTGATGAGGAGGTCCTGGAAGAAGCGCTGCTGCTCGCCGGTGGCGAGCCGGTCGAGCTCGGCGAGGGGGCGTCCGGACAGCGTGGCGCGGCGGGCGCGGCGCGGCGACAGCACGGTGGCGGAGATGCCGGACAGGGAGCTCTTCATCCGCGCGGTCATGTCCACCCAGATGAGCGCCGACTCCAGCGCGAACGTCCCGCCGACGTTCACGGCGTCCCGGAACGTCGACGCCGTGACCTGCATCGACAGCGCCTTCAGCTCCGGCCCGGCGTCGGCGGCGACGGCCCACTGGACGTAGCCGAGGTAGCTCGGGCCGTGCATGGCGAACGTCCCGCCGAACCAGGGCTGCGAGGTCAGCCACTCGACGGTGGCGAGGCCGTCCTCGCGCTCGTCCAGCGCCTCGAACACGCCGCCTGACCCGAACCCGCCGCGGACGCTCTGCACCACGACCTGGAACCCGTGCGAGGCGAACCCCTGCCCGCACATGAGCCCGAACGGCCCGCGCCGCCCGTACGGGGACCGGACGAGCACCGTCGGCGCCCGTTCCACGTCGGCGGGCGCGTAGTGGTCGGCCAGCAGCGTGACGCCGTCGGCGGCCGGGACCTCCAGGTCGCGCTCGACCGTGACGCGGTGGGGGCCGTTCCGCAGTCCCAGCGCCGTGACCCCGAGCCGGCGCATCATTCCCACGCCTACCACTTGATCGATCGTAATGGCCCCATGGAGCGTTCCCCGTCCCGGGAGCCCGTGATGTGCCTCGCACGCTGCGGGTCTTCACTACCATCGGGGACGCACAAGCATGGCAAATCGGACGTCACGGGCAGCCCATGGGGTGGCCGGGGCGCCGGGCGGAGGGAGAGATGCACGCGTCATGGACGACCTGAGCTGGGAGCGGATCATCGTCGCCGCGATCGTGCTGGCGGGCGCCCTGGCGATCGCGGTCATCCTGCGGTTGCTGACCGGACGGCTGTTCAAGCGGGCGGGCGACACCCGCTGGGCCTGGGACGACCTCGCCGCCCGGCTGGTCAGGGACCTCGCCGTCCCCGTCTCGGTGATCCTCGGCCTGTGGTTCGCGGCGAAGGCGCTGCACCTGCCGCGCGGCACGCTGGACGTGACCGCCAAGGTGCTCGTCGCCGTGACGATCTTCATGGTGTCGCTGGCGCTGGCCCGGCTGATCGCGAACTCGGTCAGCTCGTTCGCGCTGACCGGGCAGGGCGGCGCCGCCGCCAATGTGACGATCTTCGCCAACATCGCCCGGGTGGTGGTGATCGGCGTCGGCGTCCTGGTGATGCTGCAGAGCCTCGGCGTGTCGATCTCGCCGCTGCTCGGCGCCCTGGGCGTCGGCGGCCTCGCGGTCGCGCTCGCGCTGCAGGACACCCTGGCGAACCTGTTCGCGGGCGTGCACGTGCTGGCGTCCAAGACGATCGAGCCCGGCGACTACATCAAGCTGGCCACCGGCCAGGAGGGGTACGTCGTCGACATCAACTGGCGCAACACCTCCATCCGGACGCTGTCGGACAACATCGAGGTCATCCCGAACCAGCGCTTCTCCGACACGATCCTCACCAACTACCACCGTCCCGCGCAGGACATGTCGATCATGGTCTACGCGAAGGTGGCCTACGAGGTCGACCTGGACCGGGTGGAGGAGCTGATCACCGAGGTCGGCGAGGACGTGATGCAGGACGTCCAGGGCGGCGTCGAGGATTCGAGCGTCCTGGTCCGGTTCGACGACTTCAACGACGCGACCGTCGGCTTCCACGTCATCCTGCGCTCGACGGAGTTCGGCGACCAGTTCCTCATCAAGCACGAGTTCCTCAAGCGGCTGCACCGGACGCTCCGCGAGGAGGGCGTCGCGCCGCCGTACTGGCACCACCGCGTCGTCCTCAGCGACCAGACGGGCGCGACGGGCCCGAGCGAGCTGCCGCAGAAGGACGGCCTGCACCTCTGAGGGGCGCCTCGGCCCCGGTCGCCCGGCCGGTCAGTCGCCGGGCGGGGGAGGCGTCTCGTCGAACCAGGCGAGGAACTCGGCGGCGCCGAACATCCGCGCCGTGTCGACGGCGGACGGCGACCCGGCCCGCGGGTCGGCGCCCGCGTCGAGCAGGGCCCGCACCACGTCCGGCTCCTTCTTGAACACCGCGCCGGCGAGCGGCCGCTGGCCCCGGTCGTTGGCACGTTCCGGGTCGGCGCCGCGCGCCGCGAGCGCCCGTACGGTCCCGGCGTGCCCGTGGTAGGCGGCGAGCATCAGCAGCGTGTCGCCCTTGTCGTTGGACAGGTTCGGCGGGACCCCGGCGTCGACGTAGCCGGCGAGCTCGGCGGTCCGGCCGGCGCGCGCCATCTCGAACAGCCGGGTCGCGAGCTCCTCCATCTCCGGGTCGGTCTCGCTCATGGTCGGAACCTTACTGTCCGCGGTGAGCAGGCCGCCGAAGCTGTCCTCCCGGTACCGCAGGTGCTTCTCCAGCGCGACGAGCGCGCCGTTCTGGGGCAGCGTGCGGAAGCGGACGTCGTCGGCGAGCGCCTTCATGATCAGCAGCCCGCGGCCCCGCTCCGCGCCCGGGGCGGGGTCGGGGACGTCCCCGGGATCGAATCCCCGGCCCGCGTCGATCACCTTGATCAAGCAGCGGCGGTCCTGAATCGTGGCCCGCACGGTGTAACCTGCGCCGTCCTCGGCGTGCTGGATCACGTTCGTGCACGCCTCGGTGAGCATCACCTCGATGTCGCCGCGGATGTCGGCATCCACCCCGAGGGCCGTCAGCGCCGCGTCCAGCAGCCTCCGTGTCGCCGGGACGCTCGCGGCGTCCCGGGGGAGCAGGAGGTCGAGGCTGATCTCCACGTCCTCTCCGTCCGTTTTCCGTCCCTGTGGTTCGTGCCCTTCCGGGCCCCCTCAAACATCGGACGGGCCCCCGCGGCGGGGCGGGCGGGGCGCTCTCGGCGCGTAGGCGTCCACGTACTCCTGGCCGGACAGCCGCTGGATCGCCTCCATGATCTCGTCGGTGACCTGCCGCGCGGCCTTCCCGCGCGGGACGCCGTCGTCGCGCCCGGCGAAGTCCATCGGCGCGCCGATGCGCAGCCCGATCCGCCCCGGTTTCGGGACGGCCCGCCCCACCGGCTGCAGCCGGTCGGTGCCCTCGATCGCCACCGGCACGACGGGCGCGCCGGTCCGCATCGCCAGCCGCGCGACGCCCGTGCGGCCCCGGTACAGCCGGCCGTCCGGCGAGCGGGTGCCCTCCGGGTGGATCGCGAACACGCCGCCGCGCTCCAGCACCGCCGCCGAGGTGTCCAGCGCGGCGACCGCCGACCGACCGCCCGCCCGGTCGATCGCGATCGCGCCGAGCCCGCGGAACAGCGACGCGACGGCGCGGCCCTTCACGCCGGTCCCGGTGAAGTACTCGTGCTTGCCGAGGAAGTGGACGCGCCGCGGGACCATCAGCGGCAGGACGAACGAGTCCAGGACCGCCAGGTGGTTCGCCGCCAGGATCACCGGCCCGATCCGGGGGACGTGCGCGAGGCCGCTCACCCGCGGCAGGAAGGCGACGCGCATCACGGGGCCCATCAGGACGTGCTTCAGCAGGGGATAGATCACGCGATCGGGCTCCATGTACGACGAGGCTATGGCCCGCGCGATCCCGGCCGCCGCTCGCGCCCGGTACAAGTTCGGCCCGCCCGTCCTTGTAGGACCCCGCACTTGCGGCCACCGGCTCGGCGTGGGGGGTGCTCCGCCCGCGTTCGCGGCGGTGCTCAGCCCGCGGCCTCGGCGGCGTTCTGCTCGCGGATCACCCGGCGGACCGCGGGCGCGGCGGGCCCCGACCGGGCGGTCAGCTCCTTGATCCGCCGCCTGTGCCGCCGCCGGTCCCGGCCGGGCAGGACGGTCTTCAGCTCGCCCGCCGCCGCCAGCGCGACCGCCGCCGCGTCGTAGCTGTTCACGTGGGCGACCGGACGCCCGCGCAGCGCGGACGACGCCCCGCCCCACAGCTCCTTCACCACCCGCGGGTCCCTGACCGTGATCTTCCGGTAGGGGAACAGGCCGAGGGCCTTGCGCGTCCGCACCCGGATCCAGCCGCCGCGGACGAGCTCGTCCCGCACCGCGTCCACGATCGCCTTGCTGTCCTTGCGCACCCAGTGCCGCCACGACCGCGGCCGCGACGCCGCGATCTGCGCCAGCACCCCGTACGGGTCGTCGCCCGGCGTCCCCGGGACGGGCCTGCGCCGCTCCTCGCCGAGCCTGCCGTCGAGGTACAGCTCGGTGAGCGCGGCGCCGCGCAGCACGTAGCCGAGCCGCGCGCCGTTCTTGGTCATCTTGTGCTTGGTGGTGTCGTAGGCCAGCAGGAACATCCGCGCCGGCAGCGATTCCGGAACATCGACCATGGCTAGTCCTCGCTCCCGCCGCCGCGCGCGGGGCCCGGCGGGTCGTGCTCTTCTTGCTCTTCTTGCTCTCCGTGCTCTCCGTGCTCTTCTCCGGGTTCGGTCTCCGCCTTGCGGGGACGGCCCCGCCCGCGCATCCGGCCCGCCGACCCGGGCATCCGGCCCGCGTCGGCGAGCGCCCGCCGGAGCAGGAACTCGATCTGCGCGTTGGTGCTGCGCAGCTCGTCCCCGGCCCACCGGGCGAGGGCGTCGTGCACCGCCGGGTCGAGCCGCAGGAGGATCTTCTTCCGCTCAGCCACGGGCAGGGCGGTCACTGGTAGAGGCTGCCGGTGTTGACCACCGGCTGCGCATCGCGGTCGGCGCACAGCACGACCAGCAGGTTGCTGACCATCGTCGCCTTGCGCTCCTCGTCCAGCTCGACCACGTTCTCCTCGTCCAGCCGGTCCAGGGCGAGCTGCACCATGCCGACCGCGCCCTCGACGATCCGCTGCCGCGCCGCGACGACCGCGCCCGCCTGCTGCCGGCGCAGCATCGCCTGCGCGATCTCCGGCGCGTAGGCCAGCCGGGTGATCCGCGACTCGATGATGTCGACGCCCGCGGAAGCGACGCGCTGGGACAGCTCCTCCGACAGCTGCGCGGTGATCTCGTCGGCGTTGTCGCGCAGCGAGATCCGGTCGTGGGCGTCGTAGGGGAAGCTGCCCGCGATGTGCCGGACGGCCGCCTCGGTCTGGAACGCCACGAACTCGACGAAGTCGTCGACCTCGAACACGGCGCGGGCGGTGTCGGCGACCTGCCACACGACCACGGCCGAAATCTCGATCGGGTTGCCGTCCAGGTCGTTGACCTTGGCGAGGCCGGTCTCGTGGTTGCGGATCCGGGTCGAGACCCGGCTCCGCTCGGTCAGCGGGTTGACCCAGCGGAGCCCGTCGGTGCGGACCGTCCCGTAGTACCGGCCGAGCAGCTGCAGCACCCGCGCCTCGTTCGGCGCCACCGGGGTCAGCCCGGCCGCGACGACCAGCCCGGCCAGCCCGAGCAGCGACCCCGCGACGACGCCCGCCGCGATCGAGGCCCCCTCGCCGCCCGCCACGCCCAGCAGCACCGCCACGGCGGCCAGCAGGATCAGCGCCAGCGCGAGCCCGAGCATCGCCCATCCGCCGCGGTCGGCCGCCGCCCGCTCCTCGATCTTCGGGCGCGGCATCTCGACCTTGGTCGTCACGTCTGCCATCCCCGTCCCCCTTCACGTCCATCGGTTGGCACCAATCTATCAAAGTGATATCACTTTTTCCAGATCGGGGTCGTCGGCGGCGTCCGGGATGACCTTCGGGACGTTGCGGAGCGTGACGAGCGCGAAGACCGCGACCAGGGCGGCGCACCCGGCGCTGCACACGAGCGCGGCGTGCATGCCGTCCACGAACGCGTCCCGCGCGGCGGCGGCGACCTGGGCGGCGAGCGCGCCGGGGAGCTGCGCGGCGGCCTGCAGGGCGGCGCCGAGGGAGTCGCCCGCCGCGGCCGCGGCGGGCGCGGGGACGCCCGCGGGGAGGTCCAGCACGTTGCGGTACACCGCGGTCAGGACGCTGCCGAGGATCGCCATGCCGAGCGCCCCGCCCAGCTCGGTCGCGGTCTCCGCGATCGCCGACGCCGCCCCCGACCGCTGCTTCGGCACGGACGCCAGCACGGTGTCGCCGGTGACCGTCATGGCCACGCCCATCCCGATACCGGACAGCAGCATGCCGGGGACCATCGCCCAGTACGGGGTGTCCAGCCCGAACGTCAGGTACGCCGTGAAACCGCAGGCCGACAGCAGCATCCCGGCGGCGACCACGCGGGCCCGCCCGAGCGCGCCGATCAGCGGCGGGGCGAGCAGCGCGCCGCCGAGCATCGCCCCGGCCGCGCCGGGCAGCCCGGCGAGGCCCGCCGTGAGCGGCGACCAGCCGAGCGCGAGCTGGAAGAACAGCGAGAAGATCAGCGCCTGCGCGACCAGGGCGAACATCGCGAACATGGTGGTGACGACCGAGCCGGTGAACGCGGCGTTGCGGAACAGCCGGACGTCGATCAGCGGCTCGTCCAGCCGCGTCTGCCGGAAGAGGAACGCCGCCAGCGCCAGCACGCCCAGCGCCGCCGACACGTAGATCCGCGGCTGGTCCAGGCCGTGCGCCGCCGCCTCCTTGACCGCGTACACGGCGCCGAGGACGCCGCCGACCGACAGCGGGACGCTGGGCAGGTCGAGCCGCCCGGGCACCGGGGTGCGCGACTCGGGCAGCACGAGCGCGCCCGCGACCAGCGCCACCGCCATGATCGGCACGTTGATCAGGAAGACCGAGCCCCACCAGAAGTGGTCGAGCAGCGCGCCGCTGACGACGGGCCCGAGCCCCACCGCGAGCCCGGCGACGCCCATGAACGCGCCGACCGCCACCGTCCGCTCCTTCGGCTCGGTGAAGGCGCGGCGGATCAGCGACAGGCACGACGGCATCAGCGTCGCGCCCGCGACGCCCAGCATGGCGCGGGCCGCGATCAGCAGCTCAGCGGTCGGCGCGTAGGCGGTCACGGCGGACGCGGCGGCGAACAGCGTGATGCCGATCAGCAGCAGCTTCTTGTGCCCGATGCGGTCGCCGATGCCGCCCATGGTGATCAGCAGGCCGGCGAGCGCGAACCCGTAGGCGTCCGCGATCCACAGGATCTGGGTGGACGAGGGGTCCAGGTCGGCGCTCAGGTGCGGGACGGCCTGGTTGAGCGCGGTGAGGTCGATGTTCGGCACGAGCGCGACCAGGAGGCAGATCGTGAACGTGCCCCATTTGCGGGCCGAGGTGTTCATGCCCGCAACGGTCGCGGAGGGCGCTGACCGTCCCCGCACCGTCCGCTGACCGCGCCGTCAGCCGCCGTTAGCGGGCGTGCAGCAGGGCGAACGCCTCCTCGCGCGACAGCCCGGCGCCCCCGGCGAACGCCGCCTCGTACGCCGCGTCGCCGAGCACGCTCCGGGCCGCGGCCGTGACCCGCTCGGTGTCGGGATCGGACGCCGCCTGGACGCCCCGCAGCGCCGCCGCCGCGCCGAGCAGCGCCGCCGCCCGCTGCCCGTCGCCGTCGGCGAGGGCGACGCCCGCGAGCCCCGCCGCGGCGAGCGCGTGGTAGGTGAAGATCGGATGGTCGAACGCCAGGTCCAGGGCCTCGTGGAACAGCTCCTCCGCCCGCGCGTGGTCGCCCTCGACGACGGCCGTCCACGCCAGCCCGACCAGCGCCGAGCCGCGCACCCCGGCGGCGATGAACCGCTCGGAGGAGTAGCCGGTCAGCGCCGTCTCGAACAGCCGCCGCGCCCCGGCGAGGTCCCCGCGCAGCCGCGCGACCTCGCCGAGCCCCTGGTACCCGGCTGCGATCTTGTCGGGGGTCCCGGCCCGCCGGGCCAGCTCGATGCCGTGCTCGTACCCGGTCCGCGCCGCGTCCAGGTCGCCGCCGTGGATGTGGACGAGGGCGCGCTGGTAGAGCAGGTCGGCGGTGTCCTCCAGCGCGCCGAGCTCCCGCATCAGCTCCAGCGCCTCGTCCAGGAGCGCGAGCGCCCGGTCGCGGTCGCCGCGCCGGTCGGCGGCCTGGGCGAGCGGGTCCAGCGAGTTGGCGATGCCCCACCGGTCGCCGCAGGCCCGGAACCCGTCGGCGGCCTCCGCGCAGGTCCGCTCCACCTCGGCGAGGTCGCCGCCGATGTGGGCGAGGAACCCCTCGCTCATCCGCACCAGCGCCCGCGTCCACGGGTCGTCGCCGATCTGCTCGGCGAAGATGGCGTACTCGGTCCGGGCGGGACCGGCGATCAGCGCCCACATCACGACGGTGACCGGATTGCGGAGCGGTCCCGTGATGCCGCGCAGCAGTTCCGCGGCGCGGTCGAGCCACGCCGCCGCCCGGTCGAGGGAGCCGCCGCCCGAGACCGCGTTGGTCACGCACAGGGCGTACTCCTCGTTGAGCCCTTCCGGCGGGTCGTCGCCGAGCACGTCCAGGACCTCGCACGCCAGCGGCGCGCCCTCGACGCGGCCGCGCAGCAGCCAGTACCACGACAGGGCCCCGATCAGCCGCAGCGCCAGCGCCGTGTCGGCCCGGACGGACCGGCGCAGCGCCGCGTGCAGGTTCCCGTGGTCGGCGGCGAGGAGCGCGAGCCATTCCAGCTGCTCGACGCCCCGCAGGTGGGGGTCGGCGCGCTGCGCGAGCGCGAGGAAGTACTCCGCGTGCGCCCGCTCGAACCGCTCCGTCTCGCCCGCCTCGGCGAGCCGCTCCGCGCAGAACGCGCGGACGGTGTCGAGCATCCGGTACCGGGCGCCGTCGCTCTGCACCAGCGACTTGTCGGCCAGCTCCGCGACCAGCTCGTCGGCATCGGCCAGATCGCCGTCCAGGTCGCAGACGCCCACGGCCGCCGCCAGCGTGAACCCGCCCGCGAACACCGTGAGCCGCCGGGCGAGGGTCTGCTCCGCCTCGTTCAGCAGGTCCCAGCTCCACTCCACGACGGCGCGCAGCGTCCGGTGCCGCGGCGGGGCGCTCCGGTCGCCGCGCGACAGCAGCCGGAACCGGTCGCCCAGCCGCGTCGCGACCTCGCCGACCGGCAGGGACCGCAGCCGCGCCGCCGCCAGCTCGATCGCGAGCGGCAGCCCGTCGAGCGCCCGGCAGATCCCCACGACGGACGCGACGTTGCCGTCGTCCACCGCGAAATCCGGCCGTACCGCCCCGGCCCGGTCGAGGAACAGCCGCACCGCCGGATACGCCGCCACGTCACCGGCCTCCGCCCCCTCGGGCGGCAGTTCCAGCGGCGGCAGCGGACGCAGCGCCTCGCCCGTGATGCCCAGCGCCTCCCGGCTGGTCGCGAGGATGCGCAGGCCGGGGCAGGCGGTCAGCAGCCGGTGCGCGAGGTTCGCCACCGGGACGACGACGTGCTCGCAGTTGTCGAGCACGAGCAGCATCCGCCGCCCGTCCAGGGCCGTGACCAGCCGCTCCAGCGCGTCCGGCGGCCCGCCGGGCACCGGCCGCATCCCGCCTTCCCGGAGCCCGAGCGCCGCGAGCAGCGCCTTCGCGACCTCGTCGCGGCCGACCGGCGCGAGGTCCACGAAGCAGACGTCGCCGCCCTCCCGGCCCGCGGCCTCGACCGCCAGCCGCGTCTTGCCCGCGCCGCCGGGGCCGAGCAGCGTCACGAGCCGCCCGTCCGCGAGCATCTTCCCGACCCGGCGCAGCTCCTCGTCGCGCCCGACGAAGCTGGTGAGCTGCGCGGGCAGGTTCGCCCGGGCGGCCTCGGGCGGGCGGTCGTCGGCGCCGCCGATCTCGCCGCGCAGGATGGCCAGGTGCACGTCCGCGAGCTCCCGCGACGGGTCGGCCCCCAGCTCCTCGGCCAGCGCCCGCCGCCCGTCCTCGAACACGGCGAGGGCCTCGGCCTGCCGACCGCAGCCGTGCAGCGCCCGCATCAGCAGCGCCCGCGCCCGCTCCCGCAGCGGCTGCGCGTCCACCAGGCCGCGCAGCTCCGCGACCACCGTCGCGGCCTCCCCGGTCGCGAGCCGGGCCGCCGCGAGATCCTCGACGACCGCCGCCCGCTCCTCCTCCAGCCGCGCCGCCCGCGCCTCCGCGAACGGCGCGCTCACGCCGGCGAGCGCGGGCCCGCGCCAGAGCGCGAGCGCCTCCGCGAAGGCCGCGGCCGCCGCGCGGTGCCGCCCGTCCGCCAGCGCCCGCCGCCCGTCGCGTGCCAGCCGCTCGAACCGGTGGACGTCGACGTCATCGGCCTCGACCGCGATCCGGTACCCGGCCGGGAGGTTCTCGACCAGGGCCGCGTCCCCGAGCCCGCGCCGCAGCCGCGACACCTGCGACTGCAGCGCGTTGGCGGCCCCGCCCGGCGGCTCGTCCCCGTACAGCCCGTCGATGAGCCGCCCGGACGGGACGACCCGTCCCGCCTCCAGCAGCAGCATCGCCAGCACGGCCCGCACCGAGGGACCGCCCACCGGCACGGGCGCCCCGTCGATACGGGCCTCCACCGGACCCAGGACGCCGAACCGCATGCCCCGATTCTCCCGCATCACGATGCTTTCGGAGGCGGCGGCGTAGGCCGGTTCAGGAGTCGATACGGGCGGGGTCGTCAGGCGTGATGCCGAGCGTGCCGAGCAGGGGCCAGAGCGAGGACATCGCGGCGTCCGGGTCGCGGTAGAAGACGCTGCCGCGGACGCGCCAGAACCGCCAGCCGAGCCGCTCCAGGACGGCCTGGCGGCGCAGGTCGTCCTCCCACTGGCCGGGGCCGTGGAACTTGTCGCCGTCGCACTCGATCGCGAGCTTGTGCCCGCCGCCGCGCACCACCAGATCGATGCGCAGGTTCCCCACGGGATGCTGCGGCGTGACGAGGTACTCGCGAGCGAGCAGCATGCGCAGCACGCGGCGCTCGAACCCGGAGTCGCAGCGGGCCTCCAGGTCGCGGGCGAGGTCGGGGGAGCGCTGCCCGTCCGCCGCGTAGCGGATGAGCCGGGCCCGCTGGTCCTCGGGGTGCAGCCGGTGCGGCTGGACGCTGTGGAACACCCACATCTGGTCGCGGGCGCGGCTGGCGGCGACGTTGATCCGCTGCTCGTAGCGCCGGGACGTGAACGGCGCGCCCTCCCCGTCCGACACCACGCTGATGAAGACCACGTCGCGCTCGTCGCCCTGGAAGCCGTAGGAGTCGCCGCAGCGCAGCAGGCGCCGCTCGTACTCCTCCGGGCCGAGCTTGCCCAGCAGCCGCTCGTCGATGAGCTGCGCCTGGCGGCTCGTCCCGAGCAGCGAGATGACGCCCATGGTGCGGCCGTCGTAGGCGGGGTCGGAGCAGCACTGGACGACCTGGTCGACGACCGCGTCCGCCTCCGCCTCGTTGACGTTCCCGATCGCCAGGTCGCGGCGGACGCCGTCCGGGACGTGCACGGCGCGGACGGCGGGCCCCGGCGGCCGGTCGGCGGTCTCCTCCCGCAGCGGCTGGATCTCCCCGCCGTAGTAGTGCTGCGAGGAGAACTCGATGATGCGGGGCAGGCAGCGGAAGTGCTCCCGCAGCCGCACCACGCCCGGGAACAGCCGCGCGGACGCGTCGTAGAGGCTCGACTCCATGTCCAGCAGCAGCGCGTTGGGGAAGCCGGGCAGGTGGGCGCGGATCAGCTCGTCCACGCGGTCGCGGCGGACGCCCACGGCGGACGGGCTGATCTGCTTGTCGTCGCCCACGACCACGACCTTGTGCCCGAGGCCGAGCAGGCCGAGGGCGAACACGTCGCACTGGCTGCTCTCGTCCACGATGACGACGTCGAACGGGGGAGCGGCGGCGGGATCGAACGACTCGGCCACCCGGTAGTACGGCATGATCCACACCGGGACGGCGCCCATCGCCTCCGGCATCAGCCGCTGCGCCTCGGCCCGCCACTTGTTCGCGTTGACGCCCGTCCCCTTGCCGATCTTGCGGAGCGTCTGCAGCCAGCCGACGAGGGCCTGCCGCTGCGTGTGCCCGAGGCCCCGCTTCATCGCGAGCCACGCGGACCGCCGCGTCAGCTCCAGCGTGAGGCGGCGCTGCTCCTCCTGCGCCTCGTCCAGCCGCCGCTGCACCTGGCCGAGGTCGTCGGCGTCGATGATCGCGCGGAGCCAGGTCTCGGCCTGCCGCCACCGCCACAGCGCGTCGAGCCGCGAGGGGTCGCCGCACGCGCCGGTGTCACCGCCCGACTCCAGGATGAGCCGCGCCCACCGCGGCGCGACGGCGGCCAGCCGCGCGTGCAGCTCGTTGAGCCGTTCCACCTGGGGCCGCAACGCGGCCAGCCGGGTGGCGGTCGCGAGCGCGGCGTCCCAGGCGCCGGCGTCGTGGCGTTCGAGGGCGGTCAGCAGGTCGGTCCAGAGGGGGCTTGCGCCGTCCCGGCCCCGGCCCTCTGCGAGGAAGGCGGCCAGGGAGTCGAAGTCCGCGTGCAGCCGCCGCTGCCGCACCCGCGCCTGCAACCCGCCGAGCACGGTCGCGAACCGGTGCAGATCGTCCGGGACGGGACGCGCCGGAACCGCCTCGTCGGCGAGCACCCGCGCCAGCCGCGAGCGCAGCCGTGGCCACCGCTCGGTCTCCCAGGCCAGCGCGGCATGGATCTTCTGGGCCTCGGCGTCGATCCAGACCTCCACCGCGCCCCCGCCCGCGCCCGGCGGGACGGGCGCGCCGAGCGCCGCGACCAGCTCCTCGTGCCACAGCCGCGCAGCCGTCTCGCGCCGCCTGCGCAGCTCCGCGAACGCGGCGATCTTGTCGATGTCCGCGGCGGTGCGGGGCGGCTCGCCGTCCAGCAGCGTCGTCTTCAGGAACTGGGCGAGCCCGCGCTGCACCAGCGGCGACACCCGCTTGCCCTGGGCGAACCGCGCCCGCGCCTGCTCCAGCAGCGCGAGCGTGTCCCGGTAGGGCGCGGCCGTCAGCTCGATCAGCGACCCGGCGATCGTGGCGCGGAGCCGCCCGCATTCGGCGGCGTCCTCCGACAGCCGCCGCGCGTGCCCGGCCCACAGCTCGCGCCACCCCGGATTCTGGGCGACCTGCCCCCGCAGCCGCGCCACCCACGGCTCCTGCAGCGTCCCGAGCGTGCGCGCCGCGTGCCCGCATTCCTCGGCGAGCGCGGCCAGCTCCTCCGGCGCGACGCCGTCGACGCGGCCGAGGTCGGCGCCGTGCTCCTGGAGCCCGGCGAGGACCTCGCCGAGCCTGCGCAGCTCGTCCCACCGGGCGGTGAGCCCGGCACCGGCGGGGAGCCGCCGGGCGGGCGGCAGGTCCAGGGTCGCGTCGACCGCGTCCTGCCGCCCGATCCCGGCGGCGAGCGTGTGGAACTCGGTGATCTCGCGCGTGTCCAGGGGGCACTCGGACGCGGTCGTGAGCGGATCCGGGACGCGGCCGAGCTCGCCCTCGTGCTCGGCCAGCCACTCGGCGACCTCCGCCGCCGTCCGCCGGAACCCGCCGACGTCCAGGCTCTCCCGCTCGCGCTCCAGCGACGCGCGGAGCCGCTTGCGCAGCAGCGCCACGTCCGCCTCCACCCGGTCGAGCCGGTCCCGGAGCGCGGCCGCGGCCCGCTCCTCCCGCTCCTCGTCGACGCCGTCGGCCGCCGCCGTGATCGCCTGAACGGACCGCTGCAGCTCGGTGATCTCCGCCGACGACGACCCCAGCACCGCCAGCGACAGGTCCCGCAGCTCCTGCGGGATCTTCTCCCGCAGGACGGCGAGCGCCTGGTCCTTGTGCGCCGTGACCAGCACCCGCTTGCCGTGCGCGACCAGATGCGAGACGAGGTTGGCGATGGTGTGGCTCTTGCCGGTCCCGGGCGGGCCCTGCACGGTCACGCCGCTGTGCCGGGCGAGCTTGCGGGCGATCTGCTCCTGCTCGTCGTTCGCGGCGAGGGGCAGCAGCAGGCGTTCGGCGACCGGCGCCCAGTCCCCGTCCCCTACCGCGACGGCCTCGCGCGCCGCGTCCTCCCCGGCGGCGAGCGCGACCATCGGGGCGGGCAGCCGCTCCCCATCGGCGACCGCGGCCTTGAGCTGCTCGAAGAACCGCAGGAACATCACCCGGCGCCTGCGGACGAACAGCCGCCACGTCGCCGCGATGACCGGCGCCCTTCCGCTCTCCGGCAGCGCGTGGCCGTCGTCGAGCCGGTCGTCGAGGCCGAGCGGTGCGAGGATCCGCCGGTACAGCGCGCGCGTCGCGTCCGGCGCCCAGGGGTCGACGGCCTCGTCCCGCACGTGCTCCACGACCGCGGTGAGCCGGTCGAGCCCCGCGACGCCAAGGCCCTGCAGGCAGTCCAGCTCCAGCGCGGGCAGCCCGTCCGGGACGATCGAGAGCTCGCCGGACCGCTCGTCGAACGCGATCCGCGCCCGCGTGATCAGCAGCGGGTGGCACACGCGCTGCCCGCCCTGCCTCCAGCCGAGGACGCCGTGGCCCCAGACCAGCTCGTGCGTGGCCTCGTCCGCCCGCATCCGCTGCCGGAGCCGGAACAACGTCTCGTACAGGTGCCGCGCCGCGAGGACGTCCCGCGCCGCCTCCGCCCAGGGCGCCCACACCCCCTCCCGCCACCGCTCGAACGCGGCGACCAATGCCTCGTCGTCCGGGGTGAGGTCGTCCGGGGCCTCCGGCGGGACGCGCGGATCGTCCCGCACGACGCCGCGGAACCGTTCGCGCAGCTCAAGGGGGAGCCCGGGCGGCAGCGGCCGCGGCACCTTCCCGACGCGCAGCCACGCGTCCCCGGCCGCCGCCCCGGCGCGCACCGCGGGATGCGCGGGCAGCTCGTCCGGCGACACGGCGATGTCGTGCTCCCCGACATGCCGGACGGGTTTGGCGTGAACCTCCTGGGCGAGCGCGCCCAGGTAGTCGTAGAGATGCCCGATCCGCTCCCGCGTCATCGCGTCCCCGGCCACCGGCACCCCCACAATCCTCGCGTTTCTCCCATATACCCACGAACTAGACCTAGATGGGACGCGCACCACCGTGTTCCGGTTGCCGTCGCGGTGACATCCCGCGCTTTGGCCTATGCAGGACGACTCCAGTGACGCCATTCCGCTCTCGCCGTGATCGTCCAGCTTTTATTCCCGAACACGCGGAGAGGCGTCGTGAATATCGATTTCAGTGCTGATGCTCTTCCGATTCGTCGGAGCGTTGCTCAAGCGTGAAAGCGCCGACCCCACCGCCGGACCGCGCCGAGCGCCATGCCCAGGAGGCCGCCGCCATGGCGAACACCCCGGCCGCGGAAAAGAACAGCGGAATGGTCGCGGGCGCATGGGTGACGGGCCAGGTGATGAGAACCGGCACCAGGACGCTTCCCGCCATCGACGACGCGGACGCCATCCCGACGGCCCGCTGGCCCCCGCCGAGCCGGACCAGCCAGGCGAGGCCCGTCGGGAAGACCGGGCCGAGCGCGAGGCCCGTGAGGGCGTAGGCCACGACGGACGCGTGCGGCACCGTCGCCAGGGCCAGGGCCGCCGTCGTGCCCGCCAGGCCGATGAGAATGATCTTCCCTTCGGGCGTCCTGGCCGCGTAGATCGGGACCGCGAACTTCGCGATGGCGGTGCCCGCCCAGAAGGCCGCCAGAATCCGGGCGGCGTTCGCCGCGGAGAAGTCCTGGCTTTCGAGATGGGTGGCGGCCCAGCCCCCGATGCCCGTCTCCAGAACCCCGTAGCAGAGGTAGAGCAGGAGGAACGGCGCGATGGACCTCGCGATGGCGACACCGGACGAGGCGCCGGACGAGGTGTGGTCCGAGGCCCCGGGCGAGGCATCGGAGCGCGGTGGTCCATCCTCCGCGGGCCAGTGGCGCAGGCGCGATACCCGGTGGCAGAAGACCGTCCCGATCGTCACCGCCAGCAGCCCGTACGGCCGTCCCGTGCCGATCGACCAGCCCGCCACCAGCGGGCCGACGATCGTCCCCGAGGCGAACATCCCGTTGAGCAGGTTGATCAGCGCGACGCCCCCGTCCTGCCGGGCGAAGGCGGTGTTGGTGTACAGGATCAGGCCGCCCGCGGACAGGCCGGCCATCGTGGCGGACGCCGCCGCGGGCCCCAGCCACGGTGACAGGAACAGGCCCGCGTTCCCGGCCGCGTAGAGCGTCAGGGCGCACGGGAAGAGCCAGCGCCCGGACAGCCGTACCAGCGACGCCGTCAGCATGGCCAGCAGCGCCCCGGCGAAGTAGCCGGTGATGAGAAGCGAGGAACGCGGCGTGCCCACGTCGAACCTGTCGTTGTAGAGCGACAGCAGCGGTCCGAGGCTCGACTGCGAGATGCCGATGAGGAAGAACACCACCAGCGCGGAGGCGAATCCGGGCCGCCCGCCTCCGGACCGCCCGCCTCCGGGCCGCCCGCCTCCGGGTCGCCCGCCTCCGGGCCGGAGGCCGGAGCGGCGGCCGCGCGGGGTCTGAGGCTTCCCCGCCGCCCGTCCGTCCACGGTCAGTCCGCGACCGTGATCCGGAGGCCGCCGGAAAGCACGGTGACGCGCACCCGGCTCAGGTCCTCCACGGCGGCGGCGAGGATGCCGTCCGGTGCCGCGATGGCCTCCGCGCCGACCCCGACGCACCGCATTCCGGCCGCGCGGGCGGCCTCCATTCCGGCGCGCGCGTCCTCGAAGACCACGCACCCGGCGGGGTCGGCCCCGAGGACGCCCGCCGCCTTCAGGTAGCCCTCCGGGTCGGGCTTTCCCGCGGCGATGTCCTCCGCCGCGACCAGGCAGTCGGGCGTGGGCAGGGAGACAGCGCCGAGCCGTCCGGTGGCGACGGCGCGCGGCGCGGAGGTCACCACCGCCCACCGCCCGGGCGGCACGGCGCCGAGGAGGGCGGCGGCGCCGGGGATCGGGCGCAGCCCGGCGAAATCGCGCTCCTCGCGTTCGGCGATGGCCCGCGCCTCGGCCTCGGCGTCCAGGTGCGGCGCCACCAGGCGGACGACGTCGATGTCGCGGCGCCCGTGGGAACCGGCGAAGACGAGGTCGGCGTCGAGGCGCCGTTCCGCCGCCCACGTCCGCCAGTTGCGTTCGATGAGCGGCAGGGAGTCGACGAGGACGCCGTCGAGGTCAAACAGGAGGTGGCCGCAGGACATCGGGGTCGTTCGCATCGCCGGGGCGCCTTTCGAGTGGGGTCGGCAGGAAGTCGGGACCGAAGAGCAGGGTGGCCGCCACGGTCTTGGCCAGCGCCTCGGACTCGTGCTCGGAGAAGGCCGCGAGCCGTTCCGCGGGCAGGTCCGGATGCGGGACCGCCACCACCCGGCATCCGGGGAGGACCAGCCGCGTGATGTAGCGCACCCGGGCCGCGTGGTAATCGGAGGTGATCAGGGAGGCGTCCGCGAAAGGGTGGTGGTCGCGCAGCTGCCGGAGGAAGAGGAGGTCGTCATAGGTATGGCGTGTCTCCAGGCAGGCGAGGACGTCCTTGGGGAGGACCCCCTGTGGTTCCAGCCACCGCAGGCAGTGCTTCCAGTGCGGTTCGGGGGTCGTGTTGAACTGCTTCCCGAATCCGCCCGTCAGGACGATCCGGGATCCCGGCGTCCGGCGTGCGAGGTCGACGGCCGCGCGCGTCCGGTCTTCGGCCATGACGCTGAGCCGGCCGCGCTCGTCGTTCGGGGCCGCCAGCACGACGACCACCAGCGGGACCCGCCCCGCGGCGGCGGTGGGCTCCGCCGCCGCGGGGGGCGAGGTGGCGCCGGCCAGGCACGGCCGGAAGCCGGGGCCGCCGACGGCATGGGTGAGCGCCGCGAGGCCCCGCCGGTCGCCCTCGATGCCGACGAGGCCCGACATCACGACCGAGGTCCCGGTGGCCCTGCCCGCGCGCACCAGGTCGGGGACCGCCTCGGGGACGGTGATCCGCACGTCCGCCGGCGCCGGGTGCCCCGCCCGCCAGCGCGCCCCGGAGCCGCCGTCGACGACCAGGTGATGCGCGCGGAGCGGACGGCCGTCGCGCTCGACGACCACACTCGCCGTGAACAACGGGTCAGGCCTCCGCGAACTGCCGGTAATGCACGATGGTGCGTTCTAGCTCGTCCTCGCGGAACTCCGGATGCCAGCCCAGCAGGTCCCATCCTTCGCCTTTGGCCACGAGGTCCGTCGTCGCGGTCTCGCCCTTGCGCATGGGGAGGTACTCGACCCCCGCCTTGGATCCCGTCACCGCGAGGACCCGCTCGGCGACCTCGTTCACCGTGAGAGCCAGTCCCGTGCCGCCGTCGAAGACCTCACGGTCGCCGAAGGCCAGGGCGTCCACGAGCATGCGGCCGAGGTCGGCCGAGTGGACCAGGTCGAGGGTCTGGTTGCCGTCGCCCCAGATCGGAATGGGCTGCCCGCTCCAGGCGCGGACCGCGAACGTCGGGATGATCTTCTGGACCCCGTAGTGCTTCTGCCCGGGACCGAACGCGTTGAACGCCCGGACATGACTCACCGGCACCCCGAAATTGGTGTTCCAGGCGTAGGACAGTTCCTGCCCGCACCGTTTCGTCGCCTGGTACACGTTGCTCCATACCTGCGGCATGGTGATGCCCACGAACCGGGTCCCGTTGTTGCGGCACGCTTCGAGGATTCGGTACGTGCCCTTGATATTGACGTCGATGGCCGCCTCGACCGAGTCGAACAGTTCCTCGGTGCCTAATATCCCGGCCAGGTGGATCACTCCTTCCGTCCCGCGCAGGGCCGGCTCCAGTTTGTCCTCCATGATGTCG
This sequence comes from Actinomadura sp. KC216, assembly GCF_004348535.1. Lineage (GTDB taxonomy): Bacteria > Actinomycetota > Actinomycetes > Streptosporangiales > Streptosporangiaceae > Spirillospora. The sequence goes on along the minus strand of NZ_SMJX01000020.1, from coordinate 8,618 downwards.
ATGCCTGAGGCACGGTCGATCGAGAAGGCCTCGTGGCCGAGGTCGCGGAGATGCTGGATGGCGTAACGGCCGATGAAACCGTCACCACCGGTCACGGCGTATCGCATTGTGCTTCCTTCCGGATGATGTGTGGTTGCTGCGTCGGTCGGACAGGGCTTCGCGCCGCCGGCATGTCGAATCGCCCTGGCGCAGCCCTGTGGGGCGGGCCGCCGGTCTGGACGGTCGCCGGGCTCGGAGTCATGGCTCGTCGTGCTGGGAGCCGCTCACATCAGTGGAGCGATAGGGCGCACCCCTGCCGTCGTCGCTCCGAGCGCGGGGCCACCGGCGTGCCGGTGGGGAAGTGGCGCTCGTAGCCGTGTGGGGTCGTGCCGTGTGTGATCGTGCCGTGCGGGGACCCGCCGTGCCGGCGCGGAATCAGAAAAGGTCGGCGAGCCAGGGTTCCTGACCTCCCGTCATGGCGTCCATCGATTGCAGGGCGGTGGTGTCGGCGCGGAGCAGGCAGAGCCGGCTCGCGCGGGACGCGCTGAGCGCTCCCGCGTACCAGGCGGCCAGTCCGCGTTCGGTGATGGGAATCAGCCCGCGTCCGCCGTCGTGCACCTTTCCCTGGCCGCCGGTGACCACCAGCGTCAGTAGCCGGTCGGCCTCCGAGCGGCTCTCGACGGCCAGTTCCAGCTCGGCGTCGACGGCCGGGGACCAGCCGCGTGCCTCAAGGGCGCCGCGGATGTCGGTGAGGCGGAGCATCCAGGGGTACCAGTCGTAGGATTCCGCGCGGTGGCGGGGGAGCAGCCACGTGAAATCGGGGTCGGGGGGCAGCACCCCGGGAGGGAAATGCACCCGTTCGGCCTGGGCGCCGTGCTCGCTCAACATCCCGGAAAGGGCCTGGAGCGTCCGCGCGTCCGGGGCGTGGAGATCGCGGACCGCGAGGTCGTATCCCCATGGACGCCGCGTTTCACAACGCAGGGTCGCGTAGCCGACGAGGTCGCCTCCGGCGGCGAATCCATAGGAGACGGTGTCGTCCTCCCCGCCCGCCTGTTTCCACGCCGTCCACCAGCCCGGCCGGAGCAGCGCGCCGTTCCAGCGCGCCGCGTCCCGCTCCCGCACGGCCCGCATCGCTTCGGGTGAGGGGTCGGGAACGAGCGTGAGATCCGTGGCGGGCGCGTCGCGGAAGGCGTCGATCGGGTACCACGTTCCACGCGCGTTGCCGGCCACCTCCCAGCCGCACCGGCGGTAGACCCCCGGGGTCGCGGTCCACAGCGACACCACGGGCATCCCGTCGGCGGCCAGCGCCGTCGCCAGCTCCGTGACGACGCGGGCGGAGATCCGCCGTCCGCGCGCCTGCGGCGCGGTGCAGACCAGTGAGAGTCCCGCGGTGGGGACGACCCGCCCGCCGAAGTGCTGGTGAAAGGGCAGGGCGATGGCGCCGCCGACGACCTGGCCGTCCAGCAGGGCCAGGCAGACCAGCCCATGCCGGCGCGGGATCTCCAGGTCCATGTCGATAGGGCCGAAGCACCGCCCTGTCAGTTCGGCGTACTGCGCCCAGTGCCCGTCGGACACGCCGGATCCCGGCTCCGGCCCGGCGATCCGCGGCTCAGCCGAGCTCAAGGCGTCCGCCCCGGTGAGGGCCCCTGCCCACCTCCTTCGCCGTCACGGCGCCCCCGGCCGCGATGCCTTCGGTGGTGCTGGATAAGTGCCCGTGCGCGCTCTCCCGCAGGTCGAAGAGCACGGCGTCATTGATCGGCGCCATTTAGGAAATACCCCCGGAACCATTCATGAAGTAGTGGTGATGCCCCGTACGCAGGAAGGCCACCGTGCTGCCCGGCAAGGGACATGGCGGATGACCAGGATGATCTCGCTCCGAACAAGTAGTTCGACGCGGAGGTCAGGGAGACTTTGTTGGCTAATTGTGCTGACAAGAGGCAATGCTAGTAGTCACTATCTTGTTTGCAAGGTGTGATCATGTCCGGATCCGGCCACTGCGGTGGCGGGGATCAGTGAGCCGGAGCGTCGCGCGAACGACCACACAACGTGATTTCGTGCTGGTGGGGGCGCCGCTCCTCGGCCCTCATCTTGACGACGGCGGCGTCCGCCGGACGTGACGTGGCCGGTAGGGCCCTTACCGACCGTTGTTGAATTTCGCTCTTCGGGAAATTCAGGCGACGATGCGGGCCATGTCCCCGGCGGTGCGCGAAGCGCCGTTGTCGTTGCCGGGATGGGCGTCGTGCCATGCGCGGAGGAACGCCTCGACGAGCCCTTCGGCGCGGGCGGCGGAATCGAAGCGCTCGGCGCCACGGCGCCTGGCGATGGAGGCCAGTGAGTCCGCGGTCTCGTTCCACGGATGGCCGAGCCATACCTAGAGCTGTGAACTCAATCAACCTAGAAGAATTTGGGAATCTCAGATACGGTGGAAATGATCTTTTGAGGAGGCGTGAACCAGATCAACCGCTGCAACGGCCGTGGTGGGCGCTAGGGTGAGGTCGTTCGCAGGAGGGAGTGCCGGTGTCGAACGACGCGACGGTCACCGCGGCCGACATCGCGCGGCTGGCCGCGGTCGGCCGCGCCGCGGTGAGCAACTGGCGCCGCCGCCACGACGACTTTCCGCAGCCGGTCGGCGGGACGGCGGTCAGCCCGACGTTCTCCCTCGCCGAGGTGGAGGACTGGCTCCGCGGCCAGGGCAAACTGTCCGGATCACCCGTCCGCGAGCGCGTGTGGCAGACCCTCCGCCAGGCCACCGCCGGCGGCGCCGAACTCGCCGACGTGCTCACCTACGCGGGCGCGTTTCTCCTCGGCCTGCGCCCGGACGGCGACCGCCGGATCGACGTCCCCGCCGGTGTCCCGGCCGACGTTCCGGCAGGTGTCCCAGCCGACGTCCCGATCACGGACGCGCTCGCAGACCTGGTGGACGAGCGCGGCCCCGCGGAGGCGTTCGAGTTCCTCCGCACCCGCTACCTGGAGCATCACAGCCGCCGCGTCTACCTCACGCCCGAGCCGGTCGTCCGGCTGATGCTCGAACTCGGAGCCGCCGCCCCCGCCGGGCCCGCCGGGCGCGCCGGGCCCGTGCGGACCGTCCTCGACCCGGCCTGCGGCACCGGCGCGTACCTGAGCATGGCGAACGACCTGTTCAAGGGCGTCGAGCGGCTCCTCGGCCAGGAGATCGACGACACGACCGCCCGCATGACCGCGATCCAGCTCGCGCTGCGCGGCGCTCCCGCCGAGGTCCATCCGGGCGACTCGCTCCGCGCCGACGCCTTCCCCGGGCGGACGGCCGACCTCGTCGTCACCAACCCGCCGTTCAACGACCGCGGCTGGGGCTACGAGGAGCTCACCGGCGACCCGCGCTGGGAGTACGGCCTGCCGCCGCGGATGGAGTCGGAGCTGGCGTGGCTGCAACACGGCCTCGCGCACGCGCGCCCCGGCGGTACCGTCGCCATCCTCATGCCCCCGGCCGTCGCGAACCGCCGCTCCGGGCGCCGCGTCCGCGCGGAACTGCTCCGCCGCGGGACGCTCCGGGCCGTCATCGGACTGCCCTCCGGCGCGGTGCCGAACATGGCCGTCGCGCTGGCCGTATGGGTTCTGCGCCGCCCGTCCCCTGGCGACCAGCCCGCGGACGACGTCCTGATGGTCGACACCTCGGCCGACCCGGAGACGTTCCACGACGTCGCCCTGAACGCCTACCGCCGCTACCTCAAGGGCAAGGGCGACGGTACGGACGCGAGCGCCGTCGTCCGCATCATCGACCTGCTGGACGACGAGGTCGACCTCACCCCGGCCCGGTACCTCCCGCAGCGCAGCGCTCCCGCCTCAGAGGGCTCGTTCACCGCCGCGCGCGACGTCCTGGAGAAGAAGGCGGCGGAACTGCCGCGGGCGGTCGCCGAACTGTCCTCCCTCACGCAGGCGCGGGCACGCCACGACGTCGCGATGACGACGGTCGGCGAACTCGCCAAGGCGGGCGTGCTGCAGGTGCTCCGTCCCCCTGTCAGGGTGCGGATGGGGGAGGGCACCGTGCCAGTCCTGACCCTCGACGACATCGCCGCGTCGCGGGGAGCCACGGGAACCGCCGCACCCGACGCCGACCACGTGTGGATTTCCGCCGGGGACGTCGTCGTCTCCCTGGCCGCCCGCCACCCCGTCTCGCGCGCGATGGCGGAGGGCGGCTCGGTCCTGGGCCCCGGCCTCGCTCTGGTGCGGGTCGACCCGTCCCGCAGCGACCCCGACTTCGTCGCCGGATGGCTGCTGCTCGGCGCGCAGGGCGCCCGGCTCCGCAGCTCCACCTCCTCGGCCCGCTTCGACGTCCGCCGCGCCCGCCTGCCCCGCCTCACCCTGGCCGAACAGGCCGAACTCGGGAAGGCGTTCCGCAAGCTCACCGACCTGGAGACCGCGCTCCGCGAGATCCAGGAGCACGGCGCGGACGTCCTGCGCCTGGGCCTGGAAGGCCTGGGCGCGGGCACCCTGCGCCCGTCCAACTGACCCCCTTCATCGGCGGCCCGGCCGCATCCCCGTACAACCCGTCCGGACACGATTTCGCCCCCACGCCTAGAATGCGAGCCTCCGACGATCAAACGCCGGGCCGGCTCCGACGCCTCGGCCGGACGGAGGCGACCCCTCATGAGCGACGACCCCTCCGACCTGCTGGCCCGCGGCTGGGACGACGCGGCCGAAGGCTACGACCGGTACTTCGTCCCCAGATTCGCGCCCTGGGTCGCCACGGCGACCTCGGCACTCCACGCCCGGACGCTGCCACCGGGCCCGATCCTGGTTCCGTGCTGCGGCACGTTCCCCGAACTCCCGGCGCTCGCCGCCGCACACCCCGGCCGCGAGATCGTCGGGATCGACCTCTCACCCGGCATGCTCGCCCGCGCACGCCGCCGCACCGCCGCCCACCCGCAGGCCCGCCTGGTGCACGGCGACGCCGTCGAACTCGCGTCCCGCTGGCCCGGCGAGGCCGCCGCCGTCGTGTCGGTGTTCGGCCTCCAGCAGCTCCCCGACCCGGCGGCCGCGATCACCGGATGGGTGTCCGCGCTGCGGCCGGGCGGCGTCCTGTCGGTCCTGTGCTGGCCGGACGAGACCGAGACCGACGGCCCGTTCGCGCTGCTCGACGAGGTCATAGACGAGGCCCTTCCGAACGCCGCGGGCAGCGCGGCGTGGCACCTCCAACTCGCCGAACGAGCCACCTCGGCGGGCGCCCGGGTAGAGCACGACGAGCCGGTGTCGCACCGCATCGACCACCCCGACGCGGAGTCGTTCTGGACGGCCATGGTCGGCGGCGGACCACTGCACAAGCTCGTCCTGTCCCACGGCGAGGAGTTCACGGCCGAACTCGGCAAGCGATTCATGACCCGCGCCCCGTCCGGCCCTTGGCATCACCACCCGACCGCCCACTGGCTGGTGGCCCACGCCACCTGACGCCAGACAGGACACCCTAGGCGCCACGTCATTGCTTACAGCCCGGCCACTCCCTGGACCATCGCCCCGATCCCGGTCATCGACGCGGGAATCGTCATCAGCTCGGAGTGCCTCCCTGTGCCCGCGGCAAGGCTCAGGACGGCGCCGCGCCCGCCGGAGTACCCGCGCTTGCGCGTTACCCGGCAACCTGCCGTCCGGCGGCGACCGCGAACACGTCCCCGGACGTCCAGCCCGCCGCCCCGTACGGCTGCAGAGGCACCGTCCGGCGTCCAACTCCCCTTCACGTCCCGCCGCACCACCCACGATGGAGTCCCAGATGATCAGTCCGAAGACGAAAACAATCCCCGCCAGCGGAATCAGAAGAACCGGTTACCCAGGACGAAACATCTTCCCCGGCGACGTGGCCAGATTAGGGGAGCGACTGAATAGCGTGGACCCCCGTATTTCCTGCCACGCCACGCTGCGGTGACATCGAGGATGTCCAGCATGTCCAGGAATTCGGCGAGGATCGGACGGATCTGGGCCTTCTCCAGGCAGGTTGCCTTCGTCCGAGAATGGAACACGAACTGGGCGAGGGGGGCGGTCGTGAGGCCGCGGGCTCTCATGGAGTTTGCGGATCTTCTCCGCCAGTCGGCGGCGGACGTATGGGCTCGGCATGACCGTCCTCCCCGTTGTCACATCGGACGCGGTCTGTGTTGATCGCTGACTCTGTGCTACCGATCACTCGCGAACAAGCTAAAGGTCACGCACCGTCAGATTCCGCGCCAGCAATCCGACGGCGAATATTCGCACGTGCGCGATTCCCGTACCCTCGCATTTTCCCACCAAATATCCGCTTATGTGGGACTATGGCACTGTCAGTGCCTTACCGGCCGACCGTTACCACCGTTCTTCAGAGGTTCGCTGAGGGACTCGAAGCAGATGCCTCGGCCCTCCGCGCGGCCAGCCACATCTCGGTGTAGGCCGTGGCTTCCTCGATGAACTGCTCCAGTCCAGCTCGGTCGAACTGCGCTTCAGCGACCAAGGAGAGCAGGACGAAGACTTCGGCGTAGAGGACGGTCGTCACGTCGTCCGGCCCACCGTCCCGAAGTGGTGGCGCACCGACGACGCGGCGGATCATGTCTTCGGCGGCGAGCGCGTTGATCGGCTCGGCGTCCTCTTCGGTCGCCATCCGTAGCTCAGCCACGAAGCGAACGATCTCACCGACCGTGTACTTCGGCGAGAACCTCCGACGCACCGCCACACAGAAGGCCCCGTAAACCAGCGACATGTAGCCAGCAGCCGCCTCGTCTGTCTGCATTCCGCTGAGGAGCTCCTCCCATGCCTGCGGTCCCTCTTGCAAGAATGACCGCAATGCCAGGATGTTCTCCTCGCGAATCGCGACAGCCGAGTAGTCCATCAATTGATCAGCTCGTCGGCGTCGGAACGAATCTTTTCCATGAATGCATTGAGCTCCGACTCGCTCAACTGTGCGTCACCGATCAGTGCTGCCAACAGAATCAGCTGATGCTGGATCACTGTGTCGGGGTCGATGTCAGATATTGAAGCGCCCGTGTCCAGCGCGTGTAGAATCATTCGCTCGGCGATATCTGGCTTGATGAGATCGGGTGTCTCGTCCGTCCTCTCTCGGACCGAGGCGACGAAGTCGATCACGGCGGCGTTGTCGGCTACGTTTCCGTCCACGATGAAGCGTCGTTCGACCGCCTCGAAGAACCCGGCGGCTAGAAGCGTGGAGTAACCTACATTGGCTGCGGTTCGGTCGAGTTGGCTGAGAAGCCTCTGATGCTCCTCGCGCTGCCCCGAGAGTAGCGCGCGGAGCGTTGCTGCCTGGTCATCGGTTACTGGCACGATGATGTCCTCTCATTTCTCTCACTCTTCCGGCCGTCCACTGTCCTATCCGTGTGACCATAATGGCTGCACCAAGGACGCCGAATGCCACACTACCCACTTTCACCGGTGTGTGTACGGACTCGATGGAAGGGCCCGTGTCGCGGGCAGTTGACGGATGCCCGGACGGTGCTTTGGCGTCCAGTGCCTTGAACGCTCCATCGATTGCCTTGTCGACCGACTTTACGATGTCGGTGGAGCTCTGTGCGGCTTCCCTTAGGAGCTCTTTCCTGCGAGACGAGCGCTCTGGGTCGCGCTCGCGAGGGTCCCGATCTGCGGGATCGGTTTCCGGGCTGCCGAATTCCCCGCGTCCCCGTGTGCCGACCTCAGCCTCGGTTCGCCTGGGGTTTTCACCCGTGGGATCGGGTGAGGGAGCCGATGTTTCCGCCTCATTCGACTCGCCGGTCTGTTCTCGTCCGTACCGGGGTTCGATGCGCACTCTTCCCTGGCTGTCGGTGTAGACATCGGAAAGTATGGGATTGGCAGGGGCCTCCGGATTCGTCTCGCCGGGCTCGTCCGGGGGCGGCTCGGTGCCGTCGTCCTCGGATTTCCTATCACGGTCGCCAGCGGTGGCCTCGCCATCGGCGCGCGGCTCCGGCGTTTCGGTGGTCTCGCCATCCTGCGGGCCGTCGCCGGGCCGGTTCTCTGGCGGGGTGGGTGTGTTGTCACCGGGTGCGTCCGAGACCTGCGGGAGTTGCTCGGTGTCCTGCCCCGGTGGGGCTTCGCGGTCGCTGACGTGGCCCGGCGTGGTGTCTGGACGGTCTTCCTGCGGTTCCGTGGACGGCTGGTCCGGGGCCCGCGCGGTCTGCTCCGCTGCGGATTGGTCCTGCTCGGGGTGAGGCCGGTCGGTGGCGCCGGGTTCGGGTCGGTCCGGCGGGGGGAACGGCTCCGCCTCCTGATCTTGGGACCGTTCGGTCTCGCCGGTCGCGGCACCGGTGGAGGGGCCGTCTTCCTGGACGGTGCCGTCGTCCTCCGGGATCTCGCGATCGCCCTCGTCCCGGCCAGGGAGCTCGGGCCCGCTGGCCGCCTCCCTGTTCTCCGTCCCGCTGGCGATTCGCGCCGAGGTGGATTCGTCTTCTCGCCCGCCGGTGGTCTGGTCGTCCTGTGTGGTGTCCTGTTGGACTTCCCGGGCACGTGCCCAGCTCTCCAGGCGGGATGGCTGGCCGGGTGTCCCTGGTAGGTCGGTCCCGGAGCGGTCTTCCTGGGCGGCTGGGCCGGGTCGCTCGGTTCGGCCGCGTTCTTCGTTGCCTGTGTCTCTGGTCTCGGCCGGTTGGGGGTTGTCGTCCTGCTGCTCGCCGCGGGCGCGGGCGCGGCTTTCCAGACGGGAGGGC
>NZ_SMJX01000209.1 GCF_004348535.1 Actinomadura sp. KC216 | reverse complement strand
GGGCGGGGCGGCGAGCCGAGCAGCGCGTCGATCTCGTCCAGCAGCGCGACGTCCTGGTAGCTGAGCGGCGCGTCGTCGCTTTTCGAGGAGGCAGGTCCCTTCCAGGACGCGGCGAGCGCGTCGAGGTCGGCGCGGTCGAGGTCGCGTCCGGCGGCGCGGCGCAGCCGGGACGGGTCGCCGAGCGAGCGCAGCACGTCCAGCGGGCGGCGCAGCGGCCACCAGGCGACGAGGAAGTCGGTGAACGCGCGCTGCTCGCGGACGCGCGTCTCGAACTGGGCGCGCTTCGGGTCGCCGTTCGCGCCCCCGTTCGCGCGCCCGTTGCCGCGCCCCTGGTCGAGGGGTTCGTCGAGCTCGGCGAGGCCGTCCGCGGCGAGGATCGCGTTCCACAGCCCCGCCTCGGCGCTCTCCGCCGACTCGGCCGCCTCCTGGCCGCCGACGTCGGTGAAACGTTCCCAGAGGGCGTCGAGGAGGAGTTCGGCGGCGCGGCCCCGGGCGGCGTTGACGCTGCCGCGGCTGCGCCGGTGGACCTCGTTCCTGATCCGGTCGAGCCGGGCCCGGTCGAGCCGCACGACGACGCCCTTGAACACCACGCGCAGCTCGTCCGGGGCGCCGGGCGCGTGGTCGGTCACGGCGCGGCGCAGCAGGCCCGCCATCTCCTCCGCGCCCTTGAGCCGGGCGAGGCGAGGCGTGTCGTGGACGGTCGCGGTCACGCCGTCCACCAGGTCGCCGAGCGAGCGCAGCGTCGCCGAGCCCTCGCCGAGCGACGGCAGCACCCGCTCGATGTAGGCGGTGAACCGGCGGTTCGGCCCGATGACCAGCACGCCGCGGGACCCGAACCGGCGCCGGTGCCGGAACAGCAGGTACGCGACGCGGTGCAGCGCGACCGCCGTCTTGCCGGTGCCGGGGGCGCCGCGGACGAGGACCGTCCCGTCGGCGGGCGCGCGGATCACCTCGTCCTGCTCGCGCTGGATCGTCGCGACGATGTCGCGCATCGCGCCCTCGCGGGTGCGGGCCAGCGAGGCGAGGAACGCGCCGTCGCCGACGACCGTCATGCCGTCGGCCGCGTCCGGGTCGAGGAGGTCGTCCTCCAGGTCGACGACCGTGTGCCCGCGCGAGTGCAGCACGCGCCGCCGGACGACGCCGCGCGGGTCCTCCGGGGTGGCGCGGTAGAAGTCTTCCGCGGCGGGCGCCCGCCAGTCGATCACGAGGGAGTCGTGCTCGCTGGTCCGGACGCCGACGCGGCCGACGTACCGGACCTCGCCCGGGGTCTGCTCGGTGGGGGCGAGGTCGAGGCGGCCGAAGACCAGGCCGTCGTCGGCGATGTCGAGCGCCTGGGCGCGCAGCGCCGCCTGGTGGACCATCGCGTCCCGGTCCACCAGCGAGCCCTTGGTGCCCGCGAGCGACTGCCGGTAGCCCTCGCGGATCATGGCTTGGGCGTCCGCGCGCATCTCCTCCAGCCGCGCGTAGGCGACGTCGACATAGCGCTGCTCGGCGGCGATCTCCTGATCCTTCACCGTGCCGCCGGAACCGGTCGAGAGTCCCTGGACCTGGGACGACATGCAGGCTGCTCCTCGCACGTATGTCACTCCGGGGACGTCCCCCGGCGCCCGGAAGGGCCGAAGGAAACAGCCTATTCGGTGTTCATCGCCGTCCGATCTCGGCGGCCTTCGCGATCCGTGCGAGCGTGGCGCGCATGCTCTCGCGGTTCACCGCGGCGCGCCGCTCGGCGGGGACGCCGGTGAAGACCTTGCCGAGCAGCGAGGTGACCGCGGCGCTCCGGCCGCCGCGCCGCAGGTCCTCCCAGTACTCGGTGAGGCGCGTGCGGGGCGCGTCCGGGTCGCCGGCGATGTCCTCGATGCGGTAGCCCCAGATGGCGACCGGCATCCCGAAGGTCGACACGCGGAACGCGAACGCCTCGCCAGGCACCGCGACCGTCACCTCGCAGGTGGTGAACCACACGCGCCGGCCGATCCGGTTGAAGCCGACGAACTTCGTGCCGGGCGCGATCTTCCGGCCGCGGATCCAGGTGGCGAACAGCTCCGGGCTCCACTCGCGCATCCGGCGCGGATCGGCGACCGCCGCGTACACGGTCCGGGCGTCCGCCTCGACGACCACACTTTCCTCGACGACCCATTCCCGTTCCATGCGCGGGATTCTCCCACTCTATGACCGTGTGGTCACATCAGGTGGGCGAAATGGCGGCGCCAGGACGCGAACCAGTCCCTGAACCAGGGCTCGGGCTCGGCCAGCGGGACGATGTAGGTGACGGTCTCGGCGTAGTACCGGCGCTGGAAATCGGGCGGCATCCGGTCGAGGGTCTGGACGTTGCTCGCGCGGTCGGCGAGCTTCACCAGCACCGCCTCGCGCGGCGCCTCGCCGAGACGGCGCAGGTAGGCGGCCCGCGCGGCGCGCTTCGCCTGGCGGCCCGTGCCGGTGGCCGGCGGTTTGGTGACCCAGTCGACCAGCTCCGTCACCACCGGGCCGAATTCGGCCTCGATGTCGGTGAGGGTGGCCGGGGTGTCCTCGACCACGTCGTGCAGCAGCGCGGCGGACAGGACGTCGAGGTCCGTCACCCCGGGCCCGCTGACCAGTATTTCCAGGGCCTCCAGCAGATGCTCGACGTACGGGTCGCCGGTCGGGCGGAGCTGGTCGCCGTGCCAGCGCCGCGCGGCGGCGGCGGCCTTGGCGAGGGCGTCCACGTCGATCCCGGTTCCGGAGAGGGCGGTTCCGGCCTCGTCCCAAGTTCGCCAATGGGTGAAGACCTTCACGTTCCGCTCCGATCTGTCGCGCCGACGCCCGGTTCAGGGCATGGTGGGTGTCGTCCTTCAGGCACAGTACGCGGAGGGGAGGCGGCGCGGTCGTGGTCGCGAGCCGGCAGCGGCCCGGTGGAAGGCCGGAGTCCGTGGGCGGTGTCCGCGTCGCTCTCGGCCTGGTCTCCGGCGCGGTGGCCATCGCGCTGTGCGCCGTCCTCGTCGACCGGTTCGTGCTGGGCGCCGAATGGTGGCAGGTCCGGCACACCGTGACCGCCGAGCCCGTCGCGCCGCTGAGCGAGACGGGGCCGCCGCCCGGCCCGCTCGCCGTGAGCTGGGAGCAGACGACGAGCGCGCACCCCGGGTCGGTCGCCGGGCACGACGGCGTCGCCTACGCGGTCGCGCAGGGCCAGGTCGTGACGGCGTCCGGGCGCGGTCTCGACGTCCGGGACGCGCGCACCGGCGCGCCCCGCTGGAGCTACCGCCGCTCCGGCTGGACGCTGCTCGGCTGGACCTCCACCCGGTCCCGGCTGATCGCCCACTTCCAGCGTGACGGCGACCGCACCGACCGGCTGCTCGTCGCGTTCGACGCGCTGTCGGGCGGGCTGCTGTGGCGGCGCGAGGGCGAGCGCCCGGCGGCGGTGTCCCGGACGACGCTGCGCTGGCCCGCCGGCTCGGACGTGCTGCTCGCCACCGACGAGCCCCGCCGCACCCTGTTCGGGCTCTCGGCGGTGTCGGGCAACCAGGTGTGGCGGGTGCCGCTGCCGCGCGGCTGCCGGCTGTTCGAGGGCGGCGCGCGCCCGTCCGACGGGCGGGAGTCCCTCGCGGCGCTGGCCCTGGAGTGCGCGGGCGGCGAGCGGCACAGCCGGCTCCTCGGGGTCGACCCGGCGACCGGCTCCGTCCGCTGGAACCGGGCGCTCGGCTCCCCGGAGTCGCCGGAGGTGTCGATGCTGGACGGCGTGACGCTGGCGTCCGACGGCACGGCGCTGCGCGCGTTCGACGACCGCGGCGAGCCGATCGCCGAGTGGAAGGGCGACAGCGTGTGCGGCGACGCGATGTGCCAGGCCGTGCTGGCGGCCGGGCGGCTCGTGATCGTCTACCACCCGGAGGGGGAGAAGCGCGGCGTGACCCGCATGGAGGCGCGGCGGGTCCCGTCCGGGAGGGTCGACTGGCAGCGGGACGTGCCCGCGTACGCGGCGCTCGCGCAGGCGGGCGGCCGCGTGTTCGCGCTGCGCCCCCGGCTGTCGGAGCGGCTGCTGCCCGCCGGCGTCGACATCGTCGAGCCGGGCGACGGGCGTACCACGACCGCGCCTGCGCCGTTCTCGCTGAACACCGACCTGCCGGGCGCGCGGCCGTGGCTGGCGGCGGCGGGCGGGCTGCTGTACGCGGCCGTCCCGCAGGCCGCGCCGCGCCCGGACGGCGCCGCGCGGCTGGTCGCGCTCCGCGGCGGGCTCACCGGCGCCGGACCGGCGGAGCTCGACGGCGTCCCCGCGGGCGACTGGCCCGACGCCTGCTCCCTGCTGGAGAAGGCCGACCTGGCGGCGGCGCACATGGCGGGCCACGTCGCCGAACCCGTCCGGGCGAACGCTGGAACGATACGACTCCCGCGCGCGGTGTCCTGCACGTACAAACCGCCCAAGAAGGAGCGCGAGGGCAAGGACGAGGGCGAGGACGAGCCGAAGGATCCGGAGGGGAAGCGGAGAAAGCCGCCCGAGCCAGGGCCGAGCGGGCCGCCGGGGTCGGCCTCTCCCACGGCTCCGGTGTCCGCGACGCCGAGCGCGTCCGGCCCGGCGGGCACGACCGGCCCCGACACGGCGGTGGGGAGCATCAGCGTCAGCGTCCGGTGGGTCGCCCGGAGCGACCACGCCGCCTCGCGGATGCTGGACGCGCTGCAGGCCACGCAGGCGCAGGCGCGGCGGCGGCGCGACATCCGCGCCGACGAGGCGTACGAGATCGGCCCGACCGCGGGGATGATCGCGTTGCGCGTCCGCCGGTACGTGGTCGTGGTGGAGGCGGAACGGCCGGCGGGCGCGGCGGCGCGGCTCGCCCGGTCCATCGCGTACCGGCTGAATCACCCGTCCTGAGCAGGGCGGCGGGCGGGACGGCGGGCGCTCAGTACTCGGGGACGGGCTTCGGGCCCGGCTCCGGCCCCGGTTCGGTCTCCGGCTCGGGTTCGTGTTCCGGGACCTGCGCGGGCGAGCGCCCGGCCCACGCCTCAAGCTGGGCGACGAACCGCTGCGCGTGGACGGGCCAGTGGAACCGCGCCCGGGCGGTCCGGTAGCCGCGCTCGCCGAGGGCGGTGCGCAGATCGGGGTCGTCCCGCAGCCGCAGGACGGCCTTCGCCGCCGACTCCGGGTCGCCGAACGGGACGACCAGCCCGCACGCCGCGGGCTCCACGATGTCGACGGCCGGCGGGTTCGGCGTGGTGATCACCGGCACGCCGCGGGCCATGTACTCCACGACCTTGGTCGGCATCGAGTGCCGGTAGTTCGGCTCGTCGTGCAGCAGCGCCAGCCCGGCCATCGCGCCCTCGGCGATGCGCAGCGCCCGGTCGTTCGGGACGAACCCGTACCAGCGCAGGATCCCCTCGCGCTGCGCGGCCCGCAGCGCGTCGCGGACGTCGGCGTCCGCCGCCCCGATCAGCTCGACCAGCACGCCCTCGGCGGCCAGCGGCCGGGCCATCTCGATCATGTCGAGCGCGCCGCGCGCCCGGGAGAGCTGCCCGACGTAGACGGCGCGGCGGCCGTCCGGCGGCGGGGGCCGCTGGTCGGAGACGTAGGTGGTGTTGGGGACGACGGGATGCTCCGCGCTGAACCGGGCGCGGTAGCCGTCCTCGGCGAGCAGCAGCCGGTGCCGCCGCTCGCTGCGCCGCTCCAGGTGCCGGACGGCGGGCCGCAGCACGGGACGCGCCGGTCGCGGCACCCAGCCCTTGGCGCTGAGCGCGGCGGCGGTGTCCTCGTGGACGTCCCACACCACGGTCCGGCCGCGCACCTCGCGGGGGAGCGACACCAGCAGCTCGGGGTCGTGCAGCAGGATCACGTCGGCGTACGCGGCGTGCTCGGTGAGGGCCCGGTGCGCGGCGCGCAGGGCCCGGATGCGGCGCCGTCCGGTGGCGCGCGGCACGTCGACCGGGCTGATCTCCCGCCACGGGGTGGCATTACATGCCCGAAATGGAGCGATATATGTGACTTCATGGCCGGCGTCGAGGAGGGCGCGTATCTGCCGGTGCAGAATGCGCGCGTCCTCGGGATGGTGCACGACCGTGCAAACACAGACCCGCATTCTCACCCACTCCGCTGACGCCGGACATTCATGGCCTACGGCCGATCCTTGGGCGTCGATGGAAATTGCCGATGAATTCCCGCTGTCCATGGCGTGGACGATGCCGGGCGAATCCGTCCCGCGTGTTAAGGCCGGTTCGCGCGCGATGTCCCACGGCGGGCGTGCTCGCGCCACGTCCCACGGCGGGCGCGCTCAGAGCAGCTCCACGGTGTCGGCCGGGGCGTTCCGGGTCCGGCCGCGGGTGTCGAACAGCAGCGGCGCGTGCCGGGTCAGCGTCGCCGCGTCGTAGGCGGCGTGGTCGGCCAGCACGATCGCCAGATCGGCCGCCTCCAGCGCCGCGCGCAGGTCCTCCCCGGCGTTCGGGACGGCCGTCCCGTCGACGTCCCAGGACTCCACGAACGGGTCGTGGAACGACAGGTCCGCGCCGAGCCGAGCCAGCCGCCGCGCCACCGGGCGGGCCGGCGACTCGCGCTGGTCGGCGATGTCGGCCTTGTAGGTGACGCCGAGGAGCAGGACCTTCGCGCCCTTCAGCGCGCGTCCCTCCCGGTTGAGCAGCAGCTGCGCGCGTTCGGCGACGTAGCGCGGCATCCGGTCGTTGATCTCCTGGGCCAGCTCCACGAACCGGAACGGGTAGCCCAGCGAGCGGACCTTGTACGACAGGTAGTTCGGGTCGATCGGGATGCAGTGCCCGCCGACGCCGGGACCGGGCCGGAACGCCTGGAACCCGAACGGCTTGGTGGCCGCGCAGTCGATCGCGTCCCACAGGTCGATGCCGAGCTCGTTGCAGAACACCGCCATCTCGTTGACCAGCGCGATGTTGACGTGCCGGTAGGTGTTCTCCAGCAGCTTGGCCATCTCCGCCTCGCGGGTGCCCTTGGCCTGCACGACCTGCTCGACGAACTTGCCGTAGAACGCCGCCGCCGCCGACGCGCACGCCGCGGTCAGCCCGCCGACGATCTTTGGCGTGTTGCGCACCCCGTACACCGGGTTGCCCGGGTCGATCCGCTCCGGCGAGAACGCCAGATGGAACTCCTCGCCCGCGGCCAGCCCGGACGTCTCCAGGATCGGCCGGACGACCTCCTCCGTCGTGCCCGGGTAGGTCGTCGACTCCAGCACCACGAGCATCCCCGGCTCCAGATGCCGGGAGACCGTGTCGGCGGCGCCGCGCACGGCGGTGAGGTCGGGGCCGCCCTCGGGCGACAGCGGCGTCGGCACGCAGATGACCACGGTGCGGGCGCCGTCCAGGACGTCCTCCTGGAGGCTCGGGACGAACCCGGCCTCCAGCATCTCCTCGATCTCGGCGGGCGAGACGTCGTCGATGTGCGACAGCCCGGCCTTGAGCCCGGCGACCACGCGCGCGTCGCGGTCGAGACCGGCGACCCGCAGGCCGGCCCGGCAGGCCTCCCGCACGAGCGGCAGCCCCACGTAGCCGAGTCCGATGACCACCAGATCCACGCCGGTGGCTCCCTTCAGCATCTATGTGATGGCGTATGCGGCCCGATATCCGTCCGCGACGGCCCGCCAGGTGCGTTCCGCACGGACCCATTCCCGGCCCGCTCGCCCTATTTTGTGCCTTCTTTCGGGACTGTAAGCCAGGTCTTCCAGGCAATTCGCCCATGCTTCCGGGTCTTCCGGAACTGTTAACTCGCCGGTCACCCCCGATTCCACGATTTCGCGAAGTGCCCTGACATCACTGGCAATGACGGGGATTCCCCCTGCCATCGCCTCGATCGGTTTCAGGGGCGTCACCAGCTGGCAGACCCGGTCCGCACGGCGCGGAACCGCGAAGACATCGAGGATTGCGTGGTATCGGCGAACGGATTCCATCGGCACGCGGCCGGTGAACACGGCATGAACGCCGTGCTCCGCCGCGCGCCGTTCGAGCGCCCCGCGCTCGGGCCCGTCGCCGACCAGCAGCAGCGTGACGGGCGCGCCCCGGTCGCGGAGCAGCGCGGCGGCGTCGATCAGCGTGTCGATGCCCTCGTAGCCGTAGAACGACGACGTGAGCCCGACGACCGTGGCGCCGCCGCCGATGCCGAGCCGCTCGCGCAGGCCGCCGGGGTCGGGGAGCGGTTCGAGGAACGCCTCGTCCACCGCGTTCGGGACCGTGAAGACCTTCTCCGCGGGGACGCCGCGGGACGCGATCTCCGCCCGCATCGCCTCGCCGAGCGTCACGACCGCGTCCGCCTCGGACATCCGGCGGGTCTCCAGCTCGCGCGTCAGCCGGTAGAAGTCGTCGGACTCGCTGTGCGACGGGTCGCGCGACAGCCAGGAGTCCTCCAGGAAGCCGCGCACCTCGTACACGACCGGCAGCCCGTGCCGCCTGCCCGTCTCCAGCGCGACGGCCGCGTTCAGATGGTTGCTGACCGCGTGCAGGACGTCGGGACGCAGCTCCTCGACGAGCCGTCCGGCCAGGTCGGCGCCCTTCTCGACGGCCCGCACCGGGTCGGCGGGCGGCAGCCACGGCAGCAGCCGGTGGTAGGGGACGCCGTCGACGTCCACCCGCGCCCGCGCGTCGCCGACGCCCTGGCTGAGCGGGTACCCGAGCCGCGTCACCACGTGCGTGCCGAACCCCATCTCCCGCTGGGCGAGCGCGAGCCGGTGCGTCCGGACGGTGTACCCGGCGTTCGTGCACGGCAGCGCGTTCGTCACGAACTTCAGGACCGTCGGCCGGGCGGGCGGCTTCCGGGCGCGGGCGGGCGCGGAGGCGGGAGCATGGTCGAGCAGGCGGCGCAGGTCGGACGTCTCGCGCCGCACGTCCCGCGGTTTCGGGACGGTGATCGGGGAACGCCGCAGCCGGGCGCCGGCGGGCGTCCTGGCGAGCAGCCGGACGGCGAGCCTGGCCGCCCGGCCAGGATCGTCACGGAACTGGCGCCAGGCGAGTCCCAGCAGGTAGACGGGCTTTTTCAGGGGCACGGCGGGCGAGCGTAGGCAACCCCGATGAACAGAAGGGAAATTGTGTTGGGACCGATCGTGCACGTCCTCGGGGCGCGGCCGAACTTCGTCAAGGCCGCGCCCGTGATCGGCGCGCTGCGGGCCGCGGGCGCCGAGCAGGCGGTGGTCCACACCGGCCAGCACTACGACGCCCGGATGTCGGAGATCTTCTTCGACGAGCTGGGCCTGCCCGAGCCCGACGTCAACCTCGGCGTCGGCTCCGGCGGGCACGCCGAGCAGACCGCGGCCCTGATGATCGGGCTGGAGAAGGAGTTCACGAGCCGTTCACCCGCGCTCGTCATCGTGTACGGCGACGTGAACTCGACGATCGCCGCCGCACTGGTCGCGGCCAAGCTGCACATCCCGGTCGCGCATGTGGAGGCCGGGCTGCGCAGCTTCGACATGTCCATGCCGGAGGAGGTCAACCGCCGCCTCACCGACCAGCTCTCCGCGCTGTGCCTGGTCACGAGCCCGGAGGCGGTCGGGCACCTGGCGAACGAGGGCGTCCCGGTGGAGCGGGCGCACTTCGTCGGCAACCCGATGATCGACACGCTGCTGGCGAACCTGGACTCCTTCGACACCGAGGCCGTCCGCCGCGACCACGACCTGCCGGAACGGTACGTCCTGGCGACCATGCACCGGCCCGCGAACGTGGACGCGCCCGAGACGGCGGCGGCGCTCGTCCGGCACCTGCACGGCATCGCCGACCTCGCCGACCTGGTGATCCCCGTCCACCCGCGCGGCCGGGCGAACCTCCTCGCCGCCGGGCTGGCGGACCACGACGGCGTGCACGTCCTGGAACCGCTGGGCTACATCGACTTCATCGCGGCCGTGCGGGGCGCTGCGGCGGTCGTCACGGACTCGGGCGGCCTCCAGGAGGAGACGACGATCCTCGGCGTGCCGTGCCTGACCGTCCGTCCCAACACCGAGCGGCCGATCACGATCACCCACGGCACGAACCGCCTGGTGACGTTCGAGGAGCTGGTGCCCGGGGTCCGCAAGATCCTGGAGACGGGCGGGCAGGGCGGCGACCGGCGCCCGCCCCTGTGGGACGGCGCGGCGGGCCCCCGCATCGCAGAAGTGATCATGGAGTATCTGGGTGACTGACGACGAGAAGGCCGCCAAGGCGTACGAGCAGCTAGGACGGCTGAAATCCACGCTGCGGGAGCGCGAGGCGCGGCTCGCCGAGCTGGAGAAGCGGCTCGCCACGCTGGAGAGCTCCACGGCCGTGCAGTTCGGGCGGCTCGTCGCGAGCGCCGCGCGGAACCCCAAGAGCGGCAGGCGGCTCCCCAAGGACCTGTACCGGCTCTGGCGCAGGCGGCACAGCCCGGTACCGGCGTCCGGGACGTCCGCGGGCGGCGGCGCCCAGCCCGAGCGCGTCGACCGTCCCGAGGACCGGCTGCTGGTCGCGGGCCCCTGCGACACCATGATCATCGCCGGAGTGTTCGGGCCGGGAACGGCGGAACGGCTGAGCGAGCACGCCAAGGTCGTCCCGCTGTACCCGCACGACGCCGCGACCGTCCTCCGCTCGGCCGACGTCGACGCGGTCGTCGTGGACGCGACCGCGGGCGAACCCGGCGGCCCCTGGGCCTACCTGGGCGTCCCCGGCATGTACGACCGCGATCTCGCGCTGCACGAGCTCCGCCGGATCGCCGCCGCACGCGCGCTGCCGCTCGTCCTGTACGGCGCAGCGCCGCCCGCCACCCTCGCCTGCCTGACCTGGGACGCCGAACTTCCCGACCCGGCGACCGCTCCCAGCCGGCTCACCGAACTCATGGAGCCGGCGCGTTGAAAGGAACCAGTGTGCGACCACGCGCCCTCGTCTACGGCGACGTCGATCTGAACATGATCGACGGCTCGGCGATCTGGGCCCAGGGCATGGTCCAGGCCCTCGCCCGCGCCGGCTGCGAGGTGACCCTGGTCCTCAAGGCCCCCGTCCGGACCGGACGCCTCGTCGACCCGCTCCGCGACCTGCCCGCCGTCACCGTCCGCAGCCCGCACGACGAGGGCCTGTTCGACGGGTCCCGCGGCATGTCCGCGAGGGACGCGGCCGCCGTCCTCGACCGCGTCGACGCCGAGAACCCGCACGACCTCGTGATCGTGCGCGGCCGCCGCCTCGCCGCCAAGCTCTCCAGCGGCTCCCTGGCCGGACGCCTCTGGACGTACCTGACCGACGTCCCGCAGTCCGCCGCCGCGTTCGACACGGCGGCGAAGGCGGAGCTGCGCCGGATCGCGGACGCCTCCCGCCTCCTGCTCTGCCAGACCGAGGAGCTGCGCGGCTTCCTGGAAAGCGCCGTGCCCGCCGCGGCCGGCAAGAGCGTGCTGTTCCCGCCCGTCGTCGTCCTCCCGGACGGCCTGGAGCCCCGCCCGCCCGGGGCTCCGGACCGCCGCGCGCTCCGCCTCGTCTACACCGGCAAGTTCGCGCCGCGCTGGAACACCTACGAGATGACCTCGCTGCCGCGCCTGCTCGCGATCCGGGGCGTGGACGCCGAGCTCCACATGGTCGGCGACAAGATCCACGACGACCCGGCCGACCCCGCGTTCGCGACCCGGATGCGGACCGCGCTGGAGTCGGGCGAGGGCGTCGTCTGGCACGGCGGCCACCCTCGCGCAGAGGCGATGCGGTTGACCGCCGCCTGTGACGTGGGCCTTTCCTGGCGCCACCCGGAGATGGACGCGAGCCTCGAACTGTCCACGAAGGTGCTGGAATGCGGCACGCTGGGCGTCCCGGTGGTCCTGAACCGCACCCCCATGCACGAACGCCTCCTCGGCGCCGACTACCCGCTCTTCGCCGCCACCGAGGACGACGTCCTCGACGCGCTGACCCTCATCGGCAAGAACCCCGACGTCTTCACCCTCGCCGTCGACCGCTGCCGCACGGCCGCCGCCGACTACACGCTGGACGCCGCCGCCGACCGCCTCCGCACCTACCTGGCCCAGGCGTTTCCGGAGCCGTCCGAAAAGGTCCTGGCCGTCAAAGAACGGCGCCTCCGCGTAGGTGTGGCGAGCCACGACCTGAAATTCTTCACCCGCCTTCTCGACTACCTGCGTTCCCGCCCGGACATGGAAATCCGCGTCGACCACTGGTCGGCGCTGAAGGCCCACGACGAGAAGCGCAGCCAGGACCTCGTCGACTGGGCGGACGTCATCATCTGCGAATGGTGCGGCCCCAACGCCCTCTGGTACGCCGACCGGAAACGTCCGGGCCAGCGCCTCGTCGTCCGCCTCCACCGCTTCGAGCTGTACGCCGCGTGGCCCAAAAGACTGAACATCGGCGCCGTCGACGAGGTCATCTGCGTCAGCCCCCACTACAACGACCTCACCCGCGAGATCACCGGCTGGCCCGCGGAGAAGGTCGTCACCGTCCCCAACTGGGTGGACGTCGACCAGCTCGACCGGCCCAAACTCCAGGGCGCCGAACACCACCTCGGCATGATCGGCATAGCGCCGTCCCGCAAGCGCCTGGACCTGGCCGTGGACGTCCTGGAACAGCTCCGCCGCGACGACCCGCGCTTCACCCTCTTCGTCAAATCCAAGCTCCCCTGGGAGTACTGGTGGATCTGGCAGAAGGACGACGAACGCGAGCACTACGAAAAGCTGTTCCGCCGAATCCGCCGCTCCAAAATCCTCTCCGGCGGCGTGGTCTTCGATTCCTACGGCCGCGACGTGGCGTCCTGGCTACGCCGCATCGGCTTCGTCCTCTCGACAAGCGACGACGAAAGCTTCCACCTGGCCCCTGCCGAAGGAATGGCGTCCGGCGCGATACCGGCCCTGCTCCCGTGGCCCGGCGCAGAAACCATCTACAACGACCGCTGGATTCACGAGACCCCGTCCGCCATGGCCGCCTCGATAGCGGCCACGGTCGCGGAGGGCCGCTGGAAAACCGAAGCCGAACTGGCCCGAACCCAGGTCCGGAACGCCTACTCCCTGACCGACGTCTGCAACCTGTGGACGGACGTCCTGGCCAAGTAGCTCATTCGCACACCACGCCGTCCCCGTCCCGGTCCTCGTACCACTCGTACTCCGGCTCGCCCACGCGATAGTGCCCATAACCGGCCGCCTTGGCCGCCGTGCACGTCGGGAACCGAGGATCCGTCCGAGGCACCGGCCGAGCCGTCTTCCGCGGCTTCGGCCGTGGCGTCGTCTTGGCCTTCTGCGTCCGCCGCGGAGTCGGCGTGGCGACCGGCTCGCTCGGCGACGCCTCGACGGGCCGCACGGTCGCCGTCTCGGTGACGGTCACCGTAGGCGCGACCGAAGACGGCGCCGCCGCGGGCTTGGCGGTCTCCGACCCGGCGATCCCGGCACCCGCGACGCACCCGAACAGCAGACACGCACCGGCGATCGCCACGATCCCGACCGCGGGAACACGGTGCCGCGGGCGTGGTGGTGGAGGCTGTGAATACATGAGGCTCCCGTCGTCGACCGGTCAGTCCACGGCGGAGGGCGTGAGTGGGACGGCCCGCATGAGGGAGCCGTTCACCTACTGTCACGATCCGGCCACGGGCGCTATGCGGGCCGGGGCGCCGACGCGAACGGCGGCAGGACGAACCACCCGGGCACCGCCCGGCGGAGCGGCTCGGGCCCCCGCACCGTCACCTCTCCCGACCGCAGCGCGTGCTCCCAGCGCAGGTCGCCGCGCCAGATCCGGACCATTGCCCGCAGGTCGCCGGTGACCGTCACGGACACCTCGAAGCCGGGATCGACGTCGCAGACGTCCGCCCCGCCGGGTTCGAGCACGAGCCACCAATGGCGCTCGCGCACGGGAACGTCCGGGAAGCCGAACAGGACGACCGTCCGCCCATCGGGCACGGCGGCATGATCGATGTTGCGCCGCATGTCCCACAGGAGCAGCTTCGGGTCGAGGTCGTGATCTCCCAGCTCCCCGATCCACCGGATGCCCCAGACGGCGAGCGCCTCGACCACCGGCCGCAGCTCCTCACCGGCCGGGGTCAGGACGTACCTGTCGCCGCCCGCGCCCTTGGTGACGATGCCCGCCCGCACAAGCTGGCCCAGCCGTTTCGACAGCAGCGTGGGCGACATGCGCGGCACGCCGCGCCGCACCTCGTTGAACCGCTCGCTCCCGGACATCAGCTCACGGACGATCAGCAGCGTCCAGCGTTCGTCGAGCAGTTCCATCGCCTTGGCGACGGGGCAGAACTGGTAATAGGAGGCCCCCATCGCCGCAGGTTACGCCTCCGCCGCGCTCCGGTACAGATCCTGTACTGGAGACGCGCCAGGCCGCTCCGTACCGTCGCCACCACGAACACGAGGGGAGCCGTCATGGGGGAAATGAACGACATGGTCAAGGCAGGCCACCGCAGGACGTGGGCGCTCGGCGACTATCCGGCGCTGGCCGCCGACGTCATCCCGGAACTCGGCCGGGTGATCGTCCAGGCGTCCGGGGTGAAACCGGGGGACCGCGTGCTCGACATCGCCGCCGGCTCCGGCAACGCCGCGGTCAACGCCGCGCTGACCGGCGCGAACGTCGTCGCGAGCGACCTGACACCCGAGCTGCTGGAAGCCGGACGCAAGGAGGCGGCGCGCCGCGACGCGCACCTGGAATGGCGCGAGGCCGACGCCGAGGCGCTCCCGTTCGGCGACGGCGAGTTCGACGTCGTCCTGTCCTGCGTGGGCATCATGTTCGCCCCGCACCACCAGGCCGCTGCGGACGAACTGCTCCGCGTCTGCCGTCCGGGTGGCACGGTCGGCCTGCTCAACTGGACGCCGGAGGGCTTCATCGGCCAGATGTTCGCCACCATGCGCCCCTACGCCC
>NZ_SMJX01000208.1 GCF_004348535.1 Actinomadura sp. KC216 | reverse complement strand
GGGTGAAGCAGGGGGATCGGTGATGGATCGTCGGCCTGCGCATCTCAATCGCACCGGGCTGAGCCTGCTCGGTGCCATCCTGGCCGCGGCCGGGGGCGCGGGACTCGCCCGCGGCCTGGGCGCCTTCGGGGACGGGCGGGCGTCCGCGCCGGTCCTGTCGGACGAGGTGCGCCGCTTCGCCGACGAGCGGGGCTGGTTCTGGCCCGCGCTCGCCGCGGCGGCCGTCGTGCTGGCGCTGCTGGGGCTGGCGTGGCTGCTCGCGCAGGCACGCTCCGGCAAGCTGGCGGCGCTGGCGATGGAGCCGGACGCCGACACGGGCGGGACGCGGCTGTCGGCGAAGGCCGTCACGGGCGCGATCGAGGACGAGATCGGCGAGTACCCGGGCGTGCGGAAGGTGCGGGCCCGGCTGATCGGCTCGTCGAGGCGCCCCGAGCTTCGGCTGAACGTCGCGTACGGGCACCGCGCCGATCCCGCCGAGCTGCGGCGGCGCATCGAGGAGGAGGGCGTGGCCCGGCTGTGCGCCGCGCTCGAACGCGACTCGTTGCCCACGGTGGTGCGGCTGCGGCTGGTGCCGAAGGAGCAGCCGCCGACCGTCGTCTGAGCGCCCAAGCCTTACGGGGCCTTTGAGGTTGTTTGAGGGCCTATGGCGGCTTGTGGGGCTATTGTCCGAAGGGAACGTGACGTCGAGGCCAGAGGAGGCAGCGCTTGTCCGATCCTGCACTTCCGGGCGGCTCCGCCGAGGGGCGCTTCGACGTATGGAGGGAACAGACGGACCACAGCATGGGCCCCTCCCGCTGAGCGGCCCGACACCCGGAGGCCGCGGCACCCACCACGGCCCCCGGGTTTTGACATGACCGCTGTTCAGAGCTTTGAGAGCAGCGCCCACGTCGGCCCGAAGAGCACCATGATGTAGAAGATCACCCACACGCCGACGGTCCTCAGCGGGCTGGACACGTCTCTCCAGTCAGAGCGCCCGGCGTGCAGGCGAGGCGGGACGGCGTTGCTTCTGCGGAAAAGGCCGCGGCCCGGGCCGGATGGCGCGTAGACGAGTTCCGCCGGCTCCGATGCCAGGACCGTCCCTGAGCTCCGAACGGGAGTGGGGCCTGCTATTTCTCCGTCCTCCACCAGCTCCTGGCCCTGAACCGCGCGGAGCGTCCAGGACGGTTCTCGGAGCACGTAGATGCTGGTACCCCATTCGGCGGGGACGGTCTCCCCGTTCACTGTGACCGCTGGCCGGTACTCGTCACGGGTTGATGGGAAATTCTTGTGCGTGAACGGCCACACATACCGGACGACCAGTTGGAGCGACTCTTCTTCACCCTGGACCGGCCGTAGCAGCGGGCCGAACCAGCCGGACTTGGAATTCATCGTGCTACATCCGATCGGCCAGAGTGTTCGCGACAAAGAGAATGACGAATGCGGCGAGCAGGAAGAGACCGACCCGCAGGTTCCAGCTCTGCAGGCCCTTCTTCGGTGGTGGTAGCGGGGCCGAAACGACCATCGGCACGGCCGCTCCGGGCCTGATCCAGACCTGGATGATCCGGGCACGTCCCTTGACCGCCTCCGTGGCGAAGGACGCGGTGACACCGCACCGCAGCGTGATCGTCCGTGACCCGGAGGCGACCGGGATGTACCAGCGCCCCGGTGCGGCGTCCACGGGGTGGCCGTCGATCTGACACGACAGTTCTGGGAGCTCGCCGGCGAACTTGGAGTCCACCGAGAACCGGATGTCCAGCGCCGAATCCTCGGGTACGGGAGCCGGATCCTCCGCACTTTCGAGTAGTAGCGGCCTCAACGTCTGCACAGTTCCACCACCGAATCTACGCCTGCCGTGGCGGACTGACCGGGCCCGGGAAACCGCCGGGATCCAGTCTCGTCCTTATTTCTTCGGGAGAGCCTCCACCACCGGCGACGCCCTGCCACGCTGCGCCGCCTGATTTGAACGCGGCGTTGATCCCGGTGCTGAGCGCCCAACCGCTGAGCAGGTCGATACCGCGCCGGTTCTCTACTGCGTACCTGGCCAAGTGGCGCAGCAGCGTGGAGAGGCGGATCAGCACGTTGCGCACCTTTTGGATCATGGCTGAGGCGCGCTGGAAGGCGACCGTGGCCTGAATACCGGTGGCCCCGGCAGCAGAGGCGGTGCTGGCGCCGGCCGTTACCGGCGCGGCCGCCATCGCAGGAACCCAGATCGCGATCAGCCAGTCGACCAGAGTGCTGATGAGGTCGATCATGAATGCTTGTGCGACCTCCATGATCGTTTTACTCGCGCCGAGGATGGCTCGCACATGGGTGACCTCCTTCGCCAGGTCGTCCAGCCCCTCGGTGAAGGCGGTCATGTGCGCTCTCGCCCGGTCGGCGGCAGGTCCCTTCCAGACGCTCTCGGCGATGTCCTGCTGCGGTATCTGCTGAACCTGCTTGGACAGCTCGCCGAGTTTCTTGCCCACGAGTTCCCACTGGTTGCTCGTATCGTCGATCTTCTCCGGGTGCCCGGTGACGTAGGCGAGGGCGTCCTCCAAGGGCTGGATGATGTCTATGAGAAAGCTGAGACCCATGCCAGTGAGAAAGCCTGCTGGATCGGCGGCCAGCCCGATACCCGTGCTGATGGCGTCTCCGGTGAACGATGACAGGTCGGCGAAGTCCTTCTCTTCGAACGCCTTTTTGACCCCCTTGCCGAGGGAGCTGATAACCGGTATATCCTCGAGAGCATCGAATTTGAGCGGGCCCGCCTCACTCAGCGAGGGAGGGCGTTCGGGTGCCATCGCCTTACCCTTCGCGGGGTTGGCGAGGAGTTTCTCCACATTTTTGATATTGCTCAGAACCTGCTGGTCCGCCTTGCGGTAGTTCTCGGCGGTCTTGAGCAGCGAGTCCGCCGCCTTGTGAATGTACCTCTCCGGCAATTGAAGAGACTCGTGCAGTTCGTTGGCCGCGTTCTGGTACCAGTTATCGAGTTGGGCGGCCCTGCCCACTCCTCCCCACATGTTGAAGCCGCGCCCGATGTCGGCGGCCTTGGCGGACGCCTTGATATCGGCGGCAAGGGACTGGTAGCCGTCCATCTTCTGTGCGGCGGAGACCAGTTTGGCTGGGTCGTAGACGATCTCGGTCACCAGCGGATGCCCTTCTTCCGGAGGTACTCGTCCGGGTCGTCGGTCTCGACGTCGGGCAGGTGGGCGTTGACCATGTCGATCACGTCCACGCCGGGGGGCGCGATCGGCTGGACGAGGCCGGCCATTTCCTGGTTCACCTCGGCGGTCGCCTTCCTGATCACGGTGATCAGCGTTTTGGCGAGCTGCTCCGGCCCGAGGCGAAGCGCCTGCTGCTGGAGTTCGATGTCCTGTACGGCCCCGCCGGGGCCGACGGTGACCGTGACAGTGCGGTCCTGAGAAGTGACCGAGGCGCTCAGGTGTCGGATCTCCTCGCGGACGTCCTTGTATTTGGCCAGCTGATCAGCCAGCTCTTCATCGATCGAGGCGAACGGTTCCGGGGCGTCGGCGTCGGATCTCTGATCGCTGTCGCTCATGCCTACTCCGCTGTCGACTACAGGGGTCCGCGGGGTATTCAATCCTGAAAGGAGCATTGGTGCGGAGACATTCAACCATGGCTTGCAGTTCTGTTCAAATGTCCGTAAAGCACACTTATGTCCCTTGGCTTGGGCGGGTATGAGGCCAGGCCGGGTATTGGAATCGGGGGACTCGGCATTTGAATCGGTCAGTGCCGAAAGGTCGTGTCACTCGTCCTGAATGCGTTTCTCGGGCCCGGGGTCTGGCGGTGGGGTTGGTGGGGTGATCGAGGTCACCTGGAGGTGGGTTGTGTTTTCCAACTAAGTGGAGGGATGCTCGAAGGGTGAGTTGGAAGATCAAACGGAGGTGGGGAGCATGCGGGACGCGGTGATCGTGGAGGCGGTGCGGACGCCGGTCGGCAAGGGCAAGCCGAACGGGGCGCTGCACGGCGACCACCCCGCCGACCTCCTCGCGCGGACGCTGCGGAAGCTCGTCGAGCGCGCCGGGCTCGACTCCGCGCAGGTGGACGACGTCATCGGCGGCGTCGTGACCCAGGCGGGCGACCAGGCGCTCAACATCACCCGCACGGCCGTCCTCGCCGCCGGGTTCCCCGAGAGCGTCCCGGCCATGACGGTCGACCGGCAGTGCGGCTCGTCCCAGCAGGCCCTGCACATCGCGGCGCAGGGCGTGCAGAGCGGCGCGTACGACATCGCGATCGCGTGCGGCGTCGAGTCGATGTCCCGCGTGCCGATGGGGTCGAGCGTGCTGCCCGGCAGCGACCCGTTCGGGCCGATGCTCGCCGAGCGCTACCCCGGCGGCCTCGTCGGCCAGGGGATCAGCGCCGAGCTGATCGCCGCCCGCTGGGACCTGCCGCGCGAGGACCTCGACGCCTACGCCTGCGAGTCGCACCGCCGCGCCGCCGAGGCGTGGAAGAACGGCGAGTTCGACCGGGAGGTCGCCTGGCCCGGGCAGCGGGACGAGACCGTCCGCCCGGACACCTCGCCGGAGGTCCTCGCCGGGCTCAGACCCGCCTACTACGACGAGCGCATGGCCGAGCGGTTCCCCGAGATCGGCTGGAAGATCACCGCGGGCAACGCGTCCCCGATCAACGACGGTGCCGCGGCCGTGCTCGTCATGGGCGCGGACGTCGCCGAACGCCTCGGCCTGCGCCCCCGCGCCCGCTTCCACGCGTTCGCCGTCACCGGCGACGACCCGCTCCTGATGCTCACCGCGATCATCCCGGCGACCGCGAAGGTCCTGGAGCGCGGCGGCCTCGCGCTGGACGACATCGACCTGTTCGAGGTGAACGAGGCGTTCGCCCCGGTCGTCCTCGCCTGGCAGCGCGAGACCGGCGCCGACCTGGCGAAGGTCAACGTCCGCGGCGGCGCGATCGCGATCGGCCACCCGCTCGGCGCCAGCGGCGCCCGCATCATGACGACGCTGCTGCACGCCCTGGAAGACCGCGGCGGACGGTTCGGGCTCCAGACCATGTGCGAGGCCGGCGGCCTGGCGAACGCGACCGTCATCGAGCGGCTCTGACGGCGGTTAGGCTGCCCGGTATGCCGAAGGACGCCGCGCCGCGCGAGTGCTCCATCGCCGACACCCTGGACCTGGTCGGCGAGCGCTGGAGCCTGCTCGCCATCCGCGAGCTGAGCTACGGCGTGCGGCGGTTCGACCGGATCGTCCGGAACACGGGCGCGTCCCGCGACATCCTCACGGCCCGGCTCCGCAAGCTGGAGGCGAACGGCATCGTCCGCCGCGTGCGCTACAGCGATCACCCCGCCCGCTACGAGTACCACCTGACGCGGGCGGGTGTGGAGCTGTGCGACGTCCTTCTGGTGCTGATGGCGTGGGGCGACCGGCACCTGCACCCCGACGATCCGCCCGTCCGCTGGCGGCATTCCTGCGGCCATGCGGTCAGCCCGATGGTCGTGTGCCGCCACTGCGGCGGCGAGGCCCGCGCCGGCGCCCATTCCCCGTCCGGCCGCGGCGCGCTGACCGGCTGACTCACCGTTCGGCGGCCAGGCGCACCCCGAGGCCGATGAAGAGGCCGCCCACGGCGACGTTGAGCCGCTGGCGGGCGGCCCGCCGGTGGCGCAGCCAGTCCCCGATCCGTCCGGCGAGGACGCCGACCGTGCCGTCGACGAGGAACTCCAGCGCGATGAGAATGGCGCCGAGAACCGCGAACTGCACCCATACGTGGCCCATTCCCGGGTCGATGAACTGGGGCAGGAAAGCGATCGTGAACGTGACCATCTTCGGGTTCAGCAGATTGGTCACCAGGCCGTTGAGATAGGCGCGCCGTCCCGAGATCCGGCCGGTGGACCGCAGGCCGTCGTCCTGATCGTCCTTGCGGCGGCGAATGGTCTGGACGCCGAGATACACGAGGTAGGCGGCTCCCGCGATCCGCACCGCCGTGAACGCGACCGGCGCCGCGGCGAACAGCGCCGCCAGCCCCGCCGCCGCGACGGCGACGTGGACGGCCTCGCTCGTCGCCACCCCGGCCGTGGCCAGCAGACCCGCGCGCGCTCCGCCCCGCATCCCGCACCCGAGGACGAACAGCATGTCCGGCCCCGGAATGACCATCGCCACGATCGAGGTCACGAAGAACGCCACCAGCAAATGGGGATCAATCGGCATAAAACGATCATCTCACACGTCCGGTCCGGCGTCCGGGCCGGTGGAGGGGCCACCGGGGGATCCCGCCGGGGCCGCGGTTCGGCCGCCGGTGGATTCTCGTGGCTCGGCAAACGCTCGGCTTCGTGAAGTGATCGTGTGGCTCGGGCAATCGCGGGTCAAGGGGAGCGGGGTGTCCTTCTTAAAGCGTAATAAGTCCAGGGCCGCGGTTACCGATCTTCGTTCCGGCAAAGGTGGCGGAGGGTTCGCGATGTCCACCGGCATCGAGGGCCGGAATTCGACATTGCCGCCGAATTCGCGGAAATCGGGGGAGCCATGGCAAGGGTGAAGCGGGAGCACGACGGTCACGACGAGGCGGCGGACGCCGAGGTGCTGTCGTCGATGGAGTACGCGGCCGAGCTCAGGGACGATTCGAGCGGCCGCAGTTTCGGGGCGGCGAGCTGCGGGGCCCCGGCCGAGGGGCTGGAGCAGCACATCTGCATGGGGCTGAACGCGTGCAAGGCCTTCGACGTCGACGGCGCGGCGACCATGGCGGGGACCGGGAACTGCGCGACCGTGCGCCATGTGTGCCACGGCGAGGGGCAGTGCCGCGGGCAGGGCGGCTGCGGCTATGCCGGGAGCGACGAGCAGCAGTGGCGGCCCGGCGAGCAGGCGTGCCGGTTCAACGGCAGCTGCGCCAGCCCGGTGAACATCAGCCGGGTGTTCAGCGGGGGCCCGATGAAGGGCAAGAGCGTGTGGCTGCAGGCCAGGCGCATCATGGAGGACCGGATGTACCGGGCCGGGCTGGCGTACGGGCCGGCCCCGGCCGAGGGCATCCCCGACGACATGCTGCCCGAGTACGACGTCGACGACGGCCGCGACCTGCCGGATCCCCGGTCGAACGGGCAGCGCAAGTCGACGGCCCGTGCGAGCGCATCCCGTGCGAGCGCGTCGCGTACGAGGACTGCCGGGGCGCGCCGGAAGGGCGCGGCCGGGAAGAAGCGATGACGCCGCCGAGCGCCGGGGAACGGCCGCTCGGGTTCGGGCTGGGGTTGCGCGCGCCGCACATGGACCATGTGCGGCGCCACCTCCCGGACGTCGGGTTCTTCGAGGTGATCTCGGAGAACTTCATGGACTGCGGGGGCGGGCGCCGCCGCGCCCTGGACGCGATCGCCGACCGCTACCCGATCGTCCTGCACGGGGTGTCGCTGTCCATCGGCTCCACCGATCCGCTCGACTTCGGGTACCTCGCCCGCCTGCGGGACCTCGCCGACGCGGTCAGGGCCCGGCTGGTGTCCGATCACGTGTGCTGGACGGGGGTCATGGGCCGCAACACCCATGACCTGCTGCCGCTGCCGTTCACCGAGGCGGCGCTGGCGCACGTGGCCGGCCGGGTGCGCACCGTGCAGGACGTCCTGGGACGCAGGCTGGTGCTGGAGAACCCGAGCACGTACGTCGGCTTCACCGCGTCGACCATGTCCGAGCAGGAGTTCATGGCCCGGCTGGTCGAGGACACCGGCTGCGGGCTGCTGCTGGACGTCAACAACGTCTACGTCTCGGCGGCCAACCACGACGCCGACCCGGTGGACTACCTCGACGCGATCCCGCTGGACAGCGTGGAGCAGATCCACCTGGCCGGGCACACCGACTACGGCACGCACCTCATCGACACCCATGACGGCCCGGTCACCGACGAGGTCTGGGACCTGTACCGCCGCGTCGCCGAGCGCCGCGCCGACATCCCCACCCTGCTGGAGTGGGACGACAAGCTGCCCGGCTTCCCCGTCCTGGAGGCCGAACTCGGCAAGGCCCGGAACGTCGCTGGCAAGGCCCGGCAGACGAGCATGGCCGGGGGCCGCCGCGATGGCTGAGCCGCCCGGCCTCGCCCGGCTCCAGCGGTGCCTGCAGACGGCGATCATGGACCCGGACGGCGACCTGGACGAGGCGGCCCGCGTCCTCACCGCGTCCGAGACGCTGACCGCCCGCGAGCGCCTGGCGATCTACTGGCGCGGCTACCGGCTCCGGCTGCTGGAGAACATGCGCGGCCTGCATCCCGGGCTGGCCCACCTGCTGGGCGAGGAGACGTTCGACAGCTTCGCCCTGGACTACCTCGACGCCCGTCCACCCAGCACCTACACGCTGTCCCGCCTGGACGAGGGCTTCGCCGCCCACCTGTCGGCGACCCGGCCGGACCGGCGGGGACCGGACGCCCCGGCAGGACCGGACTGGCCCGACCTGATCATCGACATGGCCCGTCTGGAACGCATCATCACCGAGGTCATCGAGGGCCCCGGTACGGAGGACGCCGTCCTCCCGGCCACGGACGAACTCCCAGGACCCGCCGGCCTGCCCGGCCTGCGCCCGGTGGTCGCCCCCTGCCTTCGGCTTCCCCGGCTGGCGTTTCCCGTCCACGAGTACCTGGCGGCGGTCCGGCGCGGCGAGGACCCCGATCCTCCCGCGGCCCGTCCCGTGCGGCTGGCCGTCCACCGGCGGGACTACAAGGTCACGATGCGCGAGCTCGATCCCGCCGCCCACCGGGCCTTGCGGGCGCTGGCCGGAGGCGCCGCGGTCGGCGCCGCCTTCGAGCACGTCGACGCGCAGGCCATCGGCCTCCTCCGCCGCTGGACCGACCTCGGCTTCTTCACCCACCTCGACCAACCCGCTGACCGCGAACCCGCTGACCGCGAACCCGGGAGCGGCTCCGTCACACCCACGAGAAAGGGCGCACGATGACCACCAAGACGATCGGCACGAGGAGCCGCGGGACGGCCGCGAAGGCCCCGGCGAAACAGGCGAAACAGGCGAAACAGGCGGAAGCGGCCAGGATCGAACCGATCAAGAAGCTCGATCCCGAGAAGGGCATCCAGAGCGTCCAGGACCTGGCCGACCACCTGCACGTCGCCGCCCAGGTGGAGCTGTCCACCATCCCGCTCTACCTGTACGGCGCCTACTCGATCAGGACGCGCGGGCACTCCCAGTGGGCCGCGCCGCGCGGCATCCTGCGGTCGCTGATCGGGATCTCGATCGAGGAGATGCTGCACCTGGCGCTGGTGCGCAACCTGATGGTCGCGATCGGGTGCGGCGACCAGATCACCTTCTACGACAAGAAGTTCATCCCGTCCTACCCGAGCAAGATGCTGCACCGCTACAACCCCAAGGACAAGGACGGCGCGGAGATCGACCTCTCCCTCGGCAAGCTGACCATGGAGCAGGTGAAGATGTTCCGCCGGATCGAGATGCCGGACGACGTCAGTCCCAAGGCGACCACCTTCGACGCGCATCCGAAGGCCGTCGGCCAGTACACCAGCCTGGGGGCCTTCTACCGCTCCATCGAGAAGGGCTTCACCGACCTGGACGAGAAGAAGAAGATCAAGTGGGCGCTCGGCGACGCGCGCAAGCAGTACAAGCGCGCCTTCTGGAACGAGTTCGGCAACGGGAAGCCGATCCGCGTCCACAACCTCGAGACCGCCAAGGCGGCGCTGGACCTCATCATCGAGCAGGGCGAGGGCACCCTCAAGGACCACCAGCACATCAAGGTCAAGCACGGCGTCGAGGACTTCACCCACTACGAGAAGTTCCTGCGCATCGAGCGGGGCGAGGAGGGCATCGGCGCGGTCGACGGCGCCGACAACGACATCCGGCTCGACGACCCGGAGGCGACCTGGCCCGTCCTGTCCGACCCGAAGGTGGCCGACTTCAAGGACCAGCCGGGCGTCCACAGCCTGATGACGCTGTTCAACGCGGCCTACTGCTACACCCTGTGCGTCTTGGACGAGCTCTACCGGACCTCCACCGACGACGTGGAGACGGTGCGGGTCCAGGAGAACCGCACCGAGCTCTTCAGCCGGCGGTACGGGCTCGAACGCAACGGCGTCGCCATCATGCAGGGCGTCCTGTACCCGATCGCGCAGGTGCTCGTCAGCACGCCCATTCCCGGCGGCCCGGAGGAGGGGATGCTCCACGCCGCGCCGTCATTCGAGTTCTACGATTTCTCCAAGGCGAAGAACCGCACCAAGAAGCAGCAGCTCGCCGACCTCTGCGACAAGGCGATCGACCATTTCCCGGTCCTCGGCGGCCCGGACGGCGTCCAACGGCAGATCAGCCTCCTCGCCGAAGTCTGACGTAAATGCCCCTGGTCGGGGCCGATCAGCACTCGATGACGTTGACGGCGAGGCCGCCGCGGCTCGTCTCCTTGTACTTGTCCAGCATGTCGCGGCCGGTGTCGCGCATCGTCTTGATGGCCTTGTCGAGGGAGACGAAGTGGCGGCCGTCGCCGCGGAGGGAGATGCGGGCGGCGCTGATGGCCTTGATGGCGCCGACCGCGTTGCGTTCGATGCACGGGACCTGGACGAGGCCGCCGACGGGGTCGCAGGTGAGGCCGAGGTTGTGCTCGATGCCGATCTCGGCGGCGTTCTCGACCTGCTCGGGGGTGCCGCCGAGCACCTCGGTGAGCCCGGCGGCGGCCATCGAGCAGGCGGAGCCGACCTCGCCCTGGCAGCCGACCTCGGCGCCGGAGATGGACGCGTTCTGCTTGAACAGGACGCCGATCGCCCCGGCGGTGAGGAGGAACCGGACGACGCCCTCGTCGTCGTGGCCGGGGACGAAGCGGTCGTAGTAGTGCAGGACGGCCGGGACGATCCCGGCGGCGCCGTTGGTGGGGGCGGTGACGATGCGCCCGCCGGCGGCGTTCTCCTCGTTGACGGCGAGGGCGTAGAGGGTGACCCAGTCCATGGCGTGGAGCGGGTCGGCGGGCTTCTCGGTGGAGAGCTGCCGGTGGAGCTGGGGCGCGCGGCGGCGGACCTTGAGGCCGCCGGGGAGGAGGCCCTCGCGGGTGCAGCCCCGGTCGACGCAGGCGCGCATGACCTGCCAGAGGTTCAGGAGTTCCGCGCGGATCTCCTGGGGCGTGCGGCCGAACGCCTTCTCGTTCTCCAGCATCAGCGCGGAGATGGACAGGCCCGTCTCGCGGCAGCGTTCGAGGAGTTCGGCGGCCGTCTCGAACGGATGCGGCAGGACGGTGTCGTCGGGCTTGATGCGGTCGGCGCCGGTGGCGTTCTCGTCCACGATGAAGCCGCCGCCGACCGAGTAGAACACCTTGGAGCGCAGCTCGTCGCCCGAGTCGTCGCGGGCGGTGAAGCGCATGCCGTTGGGGTGGCCGGGGAGCGATTCCTTGCGTTCGAAGACGAGGTGCTCGTTGACGACGAAGGGAATGTCGTGGTCGTTGAAGAGGTGGAGCGTTCCGCGTTCGCGGATCGATGCCAGGCGCTCGTCGATGAGGTCCACGTCGACCAGTTCGGGCTTGTCGCCTTCGAGGCCGAGGATGACGGCCTTGTCGCTGCCGTGGCCCTTCCCGGTGAGGCCGAGTGAACCGTAGAGGGTGGCGTGGACGGTCGCCGTCTTCTCCAGGAGACCGTCCCTGTGCAGGCCGCGGGCGAAACGGTGTGCTGCGGCCATCGGTCCGCCGGTGTGGGACGACGACGGGCCGATGCCGATCTTGAATAGGTCGAAAACGCTGATGGCCATTGCTGCCCCCTTTGCCCGCGCCCCCTCGCGTCTGGGCGAGGGGGCACGGAGGACATCACAGGTCGGGATACAGGGGATGCTTGTCCGCCAGCGCCTTCACGCGGGCGGACAGTACGTCGCGGTCGAAGGACGGCTGCAGCGCCAGCGCGATGACGTCGGCGACCTCGGCGAAGTCGGCGGCGGTGAAGCCGCGCGTCGCGAGGGCGGGCGTGCCGATCCGCAGCCCGGACGTCACCATCGGCGGACGCGGGTCGTTCGGGACGGCGTTGCGGTTGACGGTGATGCCGATGTCGTGCAGGCGGTCCTCGGCGTCCCGTCCGGTGAGGTCGGAGTCGACCAGGTCGACCAGGACCAGGTGGACGTCCGTCCCGCCGGTCAGGACCTTCACGCCGGCCTTCGCCGAGTCTTCGGCGAGGAGGCGGTCGGCGAGGAGCCGGGCGCCCTCGATCGTGCGGGCCTGCCGGTCGCGGAACTCGTCCGTCGCGGCCATCTTGAGCGCGACGGCCTTGGCGGCGATCACATGCTCCAGCGGGCCGCCCTGCATGCCGGGGAACACCGCCGAGTTGATCTTCTTGCCGTACTCCTCGCGGGCGAGGATCAGCCCGCCGCGCGGCCCGCCGAGCGTCTTGTGCGTCGTGGTCGTGACGATGTCCGCGTGCGGCACGGGCGAGGGGTGCAGCCCCGCCGCGACGAGGCCCGCGAAGTGCGCCATGTCGACCATGAGCAGCGCGCCGACCGAGTCGGCGACCTTTCGGAAGGCCGCGAAGTCGAGCTGCCGCGGGTACGCCGACCAGCCCGCCACGATCATCTTCGGGCGGTGCTCGTCCGCGAGCGCGGCCACCTCGTCCATGTCGACGAGGCCGTCCTCCTCGCGGACGTGGTACGGCACCACGTTCAGCACCTTGCCGGAGTAGTTCAGCCGCATCCCGTGCGTGAGATGCCCGCCGTGCGCGAGGTCGAGGCCGAGGATCGTGTCCCCGTGCTGCAGCAGAGCGAAGTACACCGCCGTGTTCGCCTGCGCGCCGCTGTGCGGCTGGACGTTCGCGTACTCGGCCCCGAACAGCGCCTTCGCGCGCTCGATCGCGAGCTGCTCGGTGACGTCGACGAACTCGCAGCCGCCGTAGTACCGCCGCCCGGGATAGCCCTCGGCGTACTTGTTGGTCAGGACGGAGCCCTGCGCCTCCAGGACCGACACGGGCGCGAAGTTCTCCGACGCGATCATCTCCAGGGTGGACTGCTGCCGGCGCAGCTCGGCGGTGACCGCCTCGGCGACCTCCGGGTCCGCCGTGGCGAGCGGGTCGTGCAGGCGCACCGGTCAGTCCTCCTCGATCAGCTTCTCGTAGGCGACGGAGTCGAGCAGGTCGCCCGGCTCGTCCGACACCCGGACCTTGAAGATCCAGCCCTCGCCGTACGGGTCGTCGTTGATGACCTTCGGCTCGTCCACCACCGCGCTGTTGATCGCGGTGACCTCGCCGCTGACCGGCGAGTACAGGTCGCTGACCGACTTCGTCGACTCGACCTCGCCGCACGGCTCGCCCGCCTCGACGGTGTCGCCCTCGGACGGCTGCAGTTCGAGGTAGACGATCTCCCCGAGGGCGTCGGCGGCATGGGCGGTGATGCCGATGGTGACGATGCCGTCATCGCCGCCCAGGCCCGACACCCACTCGTGCTCTTCGCTGTAGCGGAGCTGCTCCGGAACGCTCACGATCACTTCTCTCTTCTCATTGCGGGAGTTCCCCCGGATTTCAGGAACGCTTGTAGAACGGCAGGGCCACCACGTCCACGGGCTCGTTCCGGCCGCGGACGTCCACGGCGAGACCGGTCTCCCCGGCGCCGCTGTCGAGATACGCCATGGCGATCGGCTCGCCCAGTGTCGGGGACGGGGCGCCGCTCGTCACGACCCCGCACGGCGCGCCGCCGGACGTGACGACCTGGTACCCCTTGCGCGGTGCCCGGCGCCCCCGCGCCACCAGTCCGACGAGCCTACGGCCCGGCGGGGTCTGCGCCACCGCAGCCAGGGCCGACTTGCCCACAAAGTCGCCCGGCTTGTCCAGTTTCACGACCCGTCCGAGGCCCGCCTCGAACGGCGTCGTCTCGGCGGTCAGCTCGTTGCCGTAGAGCGGCATGCCCGCCTCCAGGCGCAGGCTGTCGCGCGCCGCCAGCCCGGAGGGGACGACGCCGTCCACCCCTTCGAGCGCCTTCCACAGCCGGACGGCGTCGGACGCGTCCACGAACAACTCGAAGCCGTCCTCCCCGGTGTAGCCGGTGCGGGCGACGAGCGCGTCGACGTCCGCGACCCGTGCGGCGAGGATCGCGTAGTACTTGAGGTCGGCCAGCGGCGCGTCGGTGAACTCTTCGAGAATCTCCTGCGAACGCGGCCCCTGCAGCGCGATCAGCGCGTACGAGGCGGACCGGTCGTCCACCGCCGCCTCGAAGCCCGCGGCGCGCTCGGCCAGCGCGTCCCGGACGACGCCGGCGTTGGCGGCGTTCGCGACGACCATCCACGTCGTGTCGGCGAGCCGGTAGACGATCAGGTCGTCGAGGACGCCGCCGTCCGGCGCGCAGATCATCGTGTAGCGGGCCTTGCCGACGGGCATCGCCGCCAGCTTCCCGACCAGCGCGTAGTCGAGCGCGTCGCCCGCGCCGGGACCGGAGAGGAAGATCTCCCCCATGTGCGACAGGTCGAACAGCCCGGCGCCGGTGCGGACCGCCTGGTGCTCGGCGGTCTCGCTCCTGTAGCGCAGCGGCATCAGGTAACCGGCGAAGTCCACGAGGTTCGCGCCGAGGTCCTGATGGACGTCATGCAGCGGCGTCTTCCGGGCGGACGACGCGCTTTTCGCGGGTGGATCGGCGGGCATGGGTTCGGCTCCTTCGTCGCGGGCACGCGTGGTCCATCGTCCCACTCGCGCACCGGGCGTATCGGTGCCTCCCCCTCTGTCATCGGCGCCTGAGAGCTTCACCCGTCGCCAAGGACGGGTTTGCACCTTCGGCGGGGGACCTGGTCCCCGCTTTCCAGAGGTCGCCTCGCCCGTGCGGTCCGTGGGCCTGAGAGGTTCCGGGGAGGAGTTGCTCCTTCGGCGTCCCCCACCGGCTGCGAGGGACTCTCCCGCACGGGATCGTCGGCTGCCGGTCAGGCTAGCAGCGGCTTAGCCCCGCGACCACCCACCGTCCCCCTAC
>NZ_SMJX01000207.1 GCF_004348535.1 Actinomadura sp. KC216 | reverse complement strand
CCTCAAGGGCCTGCAGTGCGCGTCCCTCCGCGTGCCGCTCGACTACGCCCGCCCGCACGGCGAGAAGATCACGCTCGAGCTCACCCGCGCGCGGCACACCGCGTCCAAGTCCCAGGGCGCGGTGCTGCTGAACAGGGGCGGGCCGGGCGCGCACGGGCGCGACATGCCGGCCCTCTTCAAGAGCGCGCTGCCGAAGAAGGTCGCCGCGTCCTACGACTGGATCGGGTTCGACGCGCGCGGCGTCGGCGCGAGCAAGCCGTCCCTGATCTGCGACCCGAGCTACCAGAACCCGGGGCGCGCACGTCCCGACACCATCCCCGCGAACGAGCGGGAGGAGCGCGCGTGGATGGCGCGCGCCAAGGCGTACGCGGACGACTGCGCCAAGAAGTACCGGAAGGTCCTCCCGCACATGGGCACGGCCAACTGGGCCCGCGACATGGACGAGATCCGCAAGGCCCTCGGGCAGGAGAAGCTCAACTACGTCGGCTACTCCTACGGCACCTACCTGGGCGCGGTGTACGCGACGATGTTCCCCGGACGGGTCCGCCGCATGGTCCTCGACAGCGTCGTCCGGCCGAGCGGGGTCTGGTACCAGAACAACCTCGACCAGAACGTCGCGTTCGAGAAGCGGATCCGCGCGTACTTCGCCTGGATCGCCCGCCACCACAAGACCTACAGGCTCGGGGAGTCCGAGCGGCAGGTGTCCGCCGCGTACGCCAAGGTGCGGGCGAGGCTCAAGGCCAAGCCCCTCGGCGGGAAGATCGGTCCGTCCGAGCTGGACGACATCTTCCTCGCCGACGGCTACGCCGACTACAGCTGGGCCGCGCACGCGAAGGCACTGTCCGCGTACGCCGTCAAGCGCGACGCGCGCCCGCTGCGCAAGGCGTTCCAGCCGCCGGGACGGCTCGACCAGAACAACTACGCCGTCTACAACGCCGTCCAGTGCCGCGACACGCCCTGGCCGCGCGACTGGAGCCGCTGGCACGCCGACGCCGAGCGCCTCTACCGCGACGGCTACCGTTTCGAGACCTGGAGCAACACCTGGTACAACGCGCCGTGCGCCTTCTGGCCGGTGACCGGCGGCGAGCCGCCGCGTGTGCAGGGCACGGGGTCGCTGCCGCCGATCCTGCTCGTCCATGCCAGCGAGGACGCCGCCACCCCGTACCCCGGCGCGCTGGAGACGCACCGCAGGTTCCCCACGTCCAGGCTGATCGTGCAGGCCGGAGGCCACAACCACGGCGTCACGCTGTCCGGTGACCGGTGCGTCGACCGGGCCGTCGTCGCCTACCTCGGCAGCGGCCGGGTGCCCGCGAGCCGGACCGGGCCGGACACCGAGTGCGCGGCCGGGCCCGCGCCCAAACCCGCCAAGGCCAAGAAGCGGGGCCGCGCGGAGCACGCCGCCCCGCCACGCTGAACCGCCCGCCCCGCTGAACGGCCCGCCTCCGCGGGCTCGGGACGAAGCGTTCTCCGAGCCTGCGGAGGTGCGCGGACCTCGGACGGCATAGGCTTGTGCACGTGGTTCTTTCAGTGGTGAGGGCCGAACGGCGCGGGGGCCGGTAGCCGTGCGCATGCTGGGCTCGATCCCGGTGCGCGTGCTGGACGACCGGCACCGGGCGGAGGCCCTCGCGATCCTGGACGCCGACCCGGTGTCCAACGTCTTCGTCAGCTCCCGCGTGCACGCCGCGGGGCTCGACCCGCGCCGCCTCGGCGCGCAGATGTGGGGCTACCTGCGGGACGGGCGGCTCGTCTCGCTGTGCTACTCCGGCGCCAACCTCATCCCGGTCGCGGCGGGCCCGGAGGCCGTCCGCGCGTTCGCTGAGCGGGCCCAGGCGCAGGGCCGCCGCTGCTCCTCGATCGTCGGGCCCGTCGACCCGGTCGGGGAGCTGTGGGAGATCCTCGCGCCGTACTGGGGGCCGCCGCGGGCGGTCCGCGCCGAGCAGCCGGTGATGGCGACGTCCGCCGTCCCGGCCGTGCCGGCCGACCCGCGCGTCCGCCGAGTTCGGATGGCGGAGTTCGACATCGTCTACCCCGCATGCGTGGCAATGTTCACCGAAGAGGTCGGCATCTCGCCCGACTCCGGCGACGGCGGGGTGCTCTACCGCGCCCGCGTCGCCGAGCTGATCCGCGACGGCCGCGCGTTCGCCCGCATCGAGGACGGGCGGGTCGTGTTCAAGGCCGAGATCGGCGCCGTCACCCCCCGGGCCTGCCAGGTGCAGGGCGTCTGGGTGCCGCCTGATCTGCGAGGGCAGGGCCGCGCGTCCGCCGGGATGGCCGCCGTCGTGCGGGAGGCGCTGCAGAGCGTCGCGCCGACGGTGTCGCTCTACGTGAACGACTACAACACGCGGGCGCGGGCCGTGTACCGGAGGGTCGGTTTCACCGAGCTCGGGTCGTTCATGTCGATCCTGTTTTGAACCCGTCCGTCTCCGCCAACCGACTTGTCATTGCCTGCCTGGTATGTCCCGATCTATGAATCGGGCTTCCAGGACGGGTACCATCCGGCCGTGGAATTCGCCGGGGCGTTACGGCAGGCCATCCAGGCCAGCGGTCTCACCTTGGAACGAATCCGCCACCGTCTAGGGCGGCGCGGACTCACCGTCAGTGTGGCCACGCTGAGCTACTGGCAGCGCGGCCGGAGCCGTCCCCGCTCCCGTACCGTCGTCGTCGCGCTGGAAGAGATCCTGCAGGTCCCGCCAGGGACGCTGACCGAATTGCTGGACGATCCCGCGCCCACCGCGACCCCCGTCCGCGGCGGCCTGGCGGCCGGTTCGCCGGGGCCCGGCGAGCGCGGCCGGCCGGTCCGGGACCTGTGGCCCGACCCCGAGCAGTACGCGAGCCTCATCGGGCAGCTGGACCGCTCGGGAGACCACCGGCTCGAACGGCTGAGCATCCACGACGTGTTCCGGCTGGACGAGGTCCGCCGCTCCTGGACGCTGTCGGTGCGCACCGTCCTGCGGGCGGCGGGCGACGACATCGACCGGGTGGTGTGCGTTCACCAGACGAGCGTCGTCCAGCAGCCCGGCAACAGCGGTGTCGCCGCGGGCGGAACCGGCTTCGCCGCGGGCAACGCCGGCGGCCCGGAGGTCCTGGGGAACGGCGAGCTGACCGGGCTCGCGGGAAACCCGGGGGGCTCCGGGAACTCCGGCAACCCCGGTCTCTCCGGGAACGGCGGCGGCAACGTCGCCGACCACGAGCCGGACGGCGCCGCCGGTGTCGACTCCGGCCCCGCCGCCACCGGGACGGCCGGCCTCGCCGAGGTGCGGTACTGCCGGCCCGGGCGCATCCGCGCCGAAGGCGGGCTGGTGGCGTTCGAGCTCGTCTTCGACCGCGTTCTGTCGGCCGGGGACACGGCGGTCGTCGAGTACGAGCTCGGGCCCATCGACGAGCCCGCCTACGACAGCTACGACCGGCGCTTCTCCCATCCCGTTCACGACTACGTCGCGATCATCCAGTTCGACGGTGAGCGGCTCCCGGCGCGCTGCTACGGGTTCACGGCCGAGAGCTCCCAGTCGCCGCGCCAGCGGCTCGGTGAACTGTGGATCGGCACGTCCGGCAGCGCGAACATCGCGGTCGGCGCCGTTCGACGCGGCATCGTCGGTATTGAATGGGAGTGGCATTGATCCAGCGTGCCGACTTCGACCCTGTGAACGTGTCCGCGAAATACATGACCGGGGGGCCATACGGAGCTACACTCCATGAACCCCGCGTTTCCATCGGGTGTACTCCCCGGGCCCAGGCCGGGGGAGCGACGTCAAAAGTTGCCTGTTGGCATGGCGCCACGGGGGGCTTACAGTGAGCGCTGAAGTTGCAATTGCAGTTGTCAAGGCCGTTGTGCGGGGGCCGGCCGGAGATGATCCGGAGGCCGAACAGTGCAGAGTGTCGCAGAAGACGATCTACTACAGGTCTTGCAGTACGGGCCGTTCAATGTCGCCCTGCACGCGGCGATCCAGGCCCGCGGGCTCAGCCTCGACTCGCTGCGCCGCCGCCTGGACGAGCAGGGCATCGCGGTCAGCCTGTCCACGCTGAGCTACTGGCAACGTGGCCGGACCCGGCCCGAGCGCGCCGACTCGATGCGCGCCGTCCGCGGTCTCGAGGTCATCCTCGAACTGCCACGCCATTCCCTGTTGACCCTGCTCAAGCCGACCGCCGAGCGGGCCACCGGGCCGTGGCTGCCGGTGGAGGAGCTGTGTCCCGAGCCCGGCGTCCGCGATCTGCTCGACGAGATCGGCGACCGCGGCGAGCGGCAGCTCACCGGGCTCAGCATGCACGACCAGTACCTCATCGGACGGCGCCGCGAGCTGCACGAGGTGCGCGTCCGGGCCGTGTTCCAGGCGCAGCAGCGGGGCGTCGACCGCTGGATCGCCGTCTACCACCATCCACAGGGTGTTCTACCGACGTCCAGAACGGTCCGCGGCTGCCGGTTCGGCCGCGTCCGGATGGACGAGGGCAGCGGCCTCATCGCCGCCGAGCTGCTGTTCGACCGGGCCCTCGGCCGCGGCGAGACCTACCTGCTGGAGTACGGCTTCGGGTTCGACGAGGCCAGCCCGCCGGCCAACGAGGAGGGCCGCGGGTTCCGCGCCCCGCAGCACGAGTACCTGATCGAGATCAGGTTCCACCCGTCCGCGCTCCCCGCCCGCTGCTACCGCACCTGGCGCCCGGACGGCCACACCGCGTTGAAGGATTCGGCTGACCTGCGGTTGTCCAGTTACCACAGCGTCCATTTCATCGAGTTCGGCATGGCCGCCGGTTATCACGGCATCCGCTGGGAGTGGGATTGACGCTAGTTCGCATACCGGCCGGGTTCACCACCCGGCCGGCTCGTTTTCGAGCCAGCCGGGTGCGCATTCGGTTCAGCGTCATTTAACAAGCAGGTTCAACAGCCGATCCAGTTCGGCTTCAGGGTTTTCGGTCAGGCCCGCGTGAACGGGGCCCGGCTGCACAATTGTGCTGCGCGGGGCGGTCAGCCAGCGGAACCGGGTACCGGGCGGCTCATCGGCCGCCTGGCCCGCGCGCTCGCCGCCGCAGCAGACCGCGTCCACGGCCCTGAGCGCCGCGCGGACGCCCTCGACGTTCAGCAGCGGGTCCAGGGCGAGCAGGCGCTGCTCGTCCAGGTGGGCGCGGCAGCCGAGGTAGTCGCGGGCGCGGCAGTACACCACCACGCCGACGTTCATCGCCTCGCCGCGTTCGACGCGCGGGACGATCCGCAGCGTCGCGTACTCGAAGATCGCGGGCTCGGCCGCCGTCCTGATGTTGCTCATCGGGCACCGCCCGCCCGGCCGGCGGTGTCCAGATCGGGCAGCCAGTCGCGCGGCTTGGCGGCGCGGGGCAGCAGGATGTCGACGTAGGCGTCGCGCAGGGCCTGCGGGCCGGCGAACCCGGGCTCGCCGTCCAGCCAGTGGTCGGGCACCAGGCCGGTCACCTCGCGCAGCAGCTTCTCGGTGATCCGCGGGGCGAGGTCGGCCTCGGCGGCCTCAAGACGGGTCGCGTACGGGGCGAGGACGTGGTCGCCCACGTCGTACGGGCCGGAGAACAGCCGGGTCGCGTTCTTCCAGGCGTGGTGGAAGATGAGCGTCGCGCCGTGGTCGATCAGCCACACGTCGCCGTGCCAGACCAGCATGTTCGGGTTCCGCCAGCTCCTGTCCACATTTCCGGTGAACGCGTCGAACCACAGCACGCGGGACGCGAAGTCGGGGTCGGGGCGCCAGCCGAGCGGGTCGAAGCCGAGCGAGCCGGGCAGGAAGTCGACGCCGAGGTTCCAGCCGGGGCTCGCCTTCAGCAGATCCTGCACGTCGGGGTCGGGCTCGTGGCGTCCGATCGCCGGGTCGAGGTCGATGAGCACCTGGTCGGGCACCTGGAAGCCGAGCCGGCGGGCCAGCTCGCCGGTGATCACCTCGGCGATCAGCGCCTTGCGGCCCTGCCCGGCGCCGTGGAACTTCATGACGTAGGTGCCGAGGTCGTCGGCCTCGACGACGCCCGGGAGCGACCCGCCCTCGCGCAGCGGCGTCACGTAGCGGATGGCTGTCACATGTGGCAACACATCGCAACGCTATCGGGTGAACGCGCTCGGGATAATCGAAACCATGGGCGTTGAACTGCTCGATCTGTCGGTGCCGATCGCCACCGGGATGCCGGTGTATCCGGGCGATCCGGAGGTGGCGGCCGTGCCGGCCCTGACGGTCGCCGGATCCGGTGTGAACGTCCTGCGCCTGCACATGGGGTCGCAGTCCGGAACGCATGTGGACGCCCCCTTCCACATCGACGACTCCCTTCCACGCCTGGACGAGCTCCCCCTGACCCGCTTCACCGGCCCGGCCGTGGTGATGGACGCCCGCGGCCTGCCGCCGCGCACGCCCATCGGCCCGGAGCTGCTGCCCGGC
Source organism: Actinomadura sp. KC216 (assembly GCF_004348535.1). Classification (GTDB taxonomy): domain Bacteria; phylum Actinomycetota; class Actinomycetes; order Streptosporangiales; family Streptosporangiaceae; genus Spirillospora. The sequence goes on along the minus strand of NZ_SMJX01000207.1, from coordinate 8,471 downwards.
GGCCTCGCCCCGGGCGTCGTCCTGCTCATCGCGACGGGCTGGTCGGCGCACTGGGGCGGCGACGACTACCTCGCGCACCCGTATCCGTCCGCCGAGACGGCGGAGGCGATCGTCGCGGCCGGTGTCCGGACGGTCGCCATCGACGCCTTGAGCGTCGACCGAACGCCGCCGCCCGGCTCCGAGGACTTCTCCCTGGCGGCCCATCGCGTCCTGTGCGGGGCCGGTGCGGTGATCGGCGAGAACCTCACCGGGCTCGACCGCATCCTCGACGCCCAGAACGCGGGCTGCGCGATCGAGGTGTCGCTGTTCCCGATCGCTCTGGCGGGCGCGGACGGCGCCCCCGTCCGCGCCGTGGCCCGCGTCGACGACCGCGCCGTCCTCGTCTAGGCCGCGGTCTGAGCCGTCCGGGCGCGGCGGTCATGGCTCGGGCGTTCCTCGCCGCCGCCGTCCGCCCCATACTGGTGGCCGGGCGACTGGAGGGGCGGGGCGCGGTGCGGGTGACGTGGGCGACGGATCAGGGCAGCGCCGAGCGGGGGAACGAGGACTTCGTCGCCGCGGCGTCCGGGGCGGTGGTGGTGCTCGACGGGTGCGGGCTGGCGCTCGGCACCGACCTCGGATGCGCCCACGGGACCGCCTGGTACGCGCGGTCGCTCGGCACGCGGCTGCTCGCGCGGATGCTGGACGGCATCGGGCCGCCCGGCAGCCCGCCCGCCGGGCCGCCGGTCGGCCCGCCCGAGGGCGCGCACACGCCGGGACGGCGGCCGCTGGTCGCGCGCCTCGCCGGAGCGATCGCGGACGTCGCCGCCTCCCACCGAGCGACCTGCGACCTGCGCGTGCCGACGACCCCGGCCGCGACCGTCCTGGCCCTGCGTGTGCGCGGTGACGTGGTCGACTACCTGGTGCTGGCGGACTCGACGATCCTGCTGGACGGCCGCCACGGCGTCCAGGAGATCACGGGCGGCCGCCACTACGCCGCCGCCGACCCGGCCGTGGCCGAGGCCGCGATCACGGGCACCGTGCCGGTGGCCGATCTCCACCGCGTGCTCCTGATGACGGACGGCGCCACCCGGCTCGCCGCCAGGTTCGGCGCCACCGACTGGGCCGGGCTCGCCGCGCTCGCCGTCGACCCCGGCCCCGCCGCGCTGATCGAGCGGACCCGGGAGATCGAGCGCACCGACCCCGCGGCCCAGAAGTGGCCGCGCGGGAAGGTGCACGACGACGCGACCGTGGCCGTCTGCTCCTTCTAGTCCCGGCCCCTACCTAGCATCTGCTTGGTTCATCGCTAGGGTGGGCCGTGCGGGACGACGGGAGGAGGCCGTGCGATGCGGCTCGGGATCACGATGTTCGCGACCGACCTGACCATGGAGCCGCACGAGCTGGCCAGGGCGGCCGAGGAGCGCGGGTTCGCGTCCCTCTACGTCCCCGAGCACACCCACATCCCCGTGTCCCGCGCCACGCCGCCGCCGACCGGCGACCAGAGCCTGCCCGCGGAGTACGCGCGGACGCTCGACCCGCTCGTCGCCCTCGCCGCGGCCGCCGCCGTCACCGAGCGGATCACGCTCGGCACCGGCATCCTGCTGCCCGCGCAGCGCGACCCGATCGTCACCGCCAAGGCCGTCGCCACGCTCGACCGGCTCGCCCGCGGGCGGATCGCGCTCGGCATCGGCTACGGCTGGAACGCCGAAGAGGGCGCCGACCACGGCGTGCCGTGGAAGCGGCGTCGCGCGATGGTCCGCGAGCACGTCCTCGCCATGCGCGCCCTGTGGACGGACGACGAGGCGTCCTTCACGGGCGAGTTCGTGAACTTCGGGGCGTGCTGGTCGTGGCCGAAGCCGTCCGGGCGGGTGCCCGTGCTGCTCGGCGGCGCGCCGGGCCCCACGCTGTTCGCGCACATCGCCGAGTACGGCGACGGATGGCTGCCCATCGGCGGCTCCGGCATCCGCGCGGCGCTGCCCGGCCTCCGCCGGGCCTGCGAGCGGGCGGGGCGGGCGACGGTGCCCGTGATCCCGTTCGGGACGGAGCCCACCCCGCAGAAGCTCGACTACTACGCCACGCTCGGGATCGAGGAGGTCGTGCTGCGCCTGCCGTCCGCCGGGCGCGACACCGTCCTGCCGCTGCTGGACGAGTACGCCCGCGCCTACCTGTAGGGCCGGGGAGCCGGGGTCACGCGGGTCGCCGCGGTCACCGGAATCGCCGTGGTCACCGGACCATCCGGAAGCAGAAGAAGGTCGGGAACCTGAAGTACTGGCCCTTACCCGACTTCACCGCGCCCAGGATGATGAACACGTACTGCCCGAAGACCACTTCCAGGTACGGAGGGATGAGCATGACCAGGAACACCGGGTTCTCGAACGCGATCGCGAGCGGCGCGCAGATCACCGCCACCGCGAGCAAGTGGATCAGCATGGTGATCTGGTAGTTCAGCGCCTGCGCCGCGTGGTAGCGGGCGAACGGGTCGATGTTCTTCTTCACGAAGTAGATGATCAACGGCGCGAGGAAGCCGATCAGCACCATCCCGACATAGGAGAAGACCGCCCAGGTCGTCTCCTGCGGAGGCTGCTGCGGCATGGCGTACGGGACGCCCGGAGGCCCGTATCCCCAGCGAGGGTCGTACTGGCCCCCCGGCGGCGGCTGGTCGTAGGGCGGCGCCCCGCCAGGCGGCGGCTGGTCGTACGGCGGCGCGCCGGGCGGCGGCTGGTCGTAGGGCGGTGCTCCCGGAGCCTGCCCGTACGCGCCCTGATACGGCGGAGGCTGATCGGGCGGGAGATCGTCGGGAGGCGGCGGCGCTTTGTCCGTCACTGGGGGTTCCTTCGTTCTTGGGCAGGGGCACCGGGGAAGTTGCTGCAGGAACCTATTTAAACGGGGATCTCGGCCGCGGGTGCACTACGGTCACCCGATATGAAGGGCGACAAGGGCTCCGGCGGCATCGGCGACGACGAGGGATGGCGGAATCCGTATCCGCTGCCGGGCCAGGACTGGGGCGACCCGCCCGAGGCCGATCGGCAGCCCCAGATGCCCGGCGTGCCGCTGTCCAAGGACGCCCCTCCCGCGTTCCCCGCCGCAGGCGGCTTCGACGCGCGGTCGGGACGGAACGGGCTCGGGCGGTACTACCTCCTCATGGTCGCCGTCGTCGTGTTCATCGTGGCCATGGCCGCGTTCCAGATATCCGGCCTCGGCGACGACGATGACGATGGCGCCGGAGTGGCCGCGTCCGCACCGTCCCCGCCGTCCTCGCCGGAGCCGGAACCGGTCAGCACCGTCCCGCCGAAGGTGAAGGGCTGGCGGGCCGTCAGCAGCGCCAAGTACGGGCTGACCTACGACGTCTCCAAGGCGTGGCGGATCCTGCCGACCGGGACCCTCAGCGGCTTCGAGGCCCTCAAGGGCGAGAAGGGGCCGGTCATGATGAGCTCCGTGGCGCACTACCGCGACGACGTGTGCAAGGACGGCGACACCGACTACAACCGCGGCGGCGCGGGGTTCAACCAGTACGTCGACGGCACCGTGTCGCAGGTGGCGCAGCACGCGGCGAACAAGTGGGCGACGCATGCCTACAACGTCGAGGGAGCTCCCGCGCCGGTGGTCACGCTCAGCGCGCCGAAGACCGTGAAGGTGGGACGCGCCAAGGGCGTCCATGTGCGGGCCGACGTCGTCATCAAGGCCCGGGGGAAGTGCGATGCTCCGGCGGCGGTCGTCCACGTGGTGGCGGTGCCGGGCGTCGGCCCCGGCAAGACGACGGCGTTCGTCCTGATGTCGGACCAGGGCGTCCCGGACGCCATGCCGAAGGCGGAGCTGACGAAGGTCCTCGGCAGCCTGCGCCCCAGCGGCCCGGCGCCGACCGGCGCCTGAGAAGACGGCCCCGAGGAGACAGGCCTCCGAAGAGACGGGCTCCTGCGAAGTCCGGCTTCTGAAATGCGTGGATTCGACCCCGGTGTCCGGGCCATCCCGGCCCACCTCCTAGACTCGCGGTCGGTTGATCGGGAGACGTGGGGGACGTCCCCGCAAGGAGGAATGCGCCGGTGGAACGGGACCTGCTGGGGGAGGACGACGTCGCGGCACTGGCCGGGCTCGCCGAACGCGTGCGCGAGCTGGCCGGCGCCGCCGTCCTGACGGGCGCGGGCGCCGAGGAGGCCGCCGCGGTGGCCGACGAGGTCACGGCGCTGACCGCGCGCCTCACGGCGAAGCGCAGGAACGCGCCCCCGTACGCCGCGTCCGGCGACATCTGGACGGCCACCCTCGGGGAGGGGCGCCGGATCGACCGGCAGGTCGCCAACCCCGTCACCGGGCATCTCAACCCGATCGCCCCGCCCGTCGACCTGGAGGTCGGCTCGGACGGCATCGTCCGCGGCGAGTTCACCCTCGGCGCCGTCTACGAGGGTCCGCCGTCGTACGCGCACGGCGGTGTCTCGGCGATGGTGCTCGACCAGGTCCTCGGCATGGCCGCGGCCGCCACCGGGACGCCCGGGATGACCGCGACCCTGGAGCTGCGCTACCGGCGCCCCACCCCGCTCGGCGTCCCGCTGCAGGTCGAGGCGAAGGCGAGCCGCGTCGAGGGACGGAAGGTCTACGCGGCCGGGACGATCGCCGCGCCGGACGGCCGCGTCACCGTCGAGGCCAGCGCGATGTTCGTCATGCCGCGGCATTTCGTCACGTCCCAGTACTGACCGCCGTTCAGGACGTTCAGTACTCGTACACCTTGACCGCCGGGTCCTGCCCGTACCAGGACGCGATGACCGACGAGGTGCGGTCGTCGCTGAGGAAGTCGACGCGGAGCCACCCCCCGGCCTGGGTCACGCGCGTCTCGTAGCCGGGGTTGGGCGTCGCCGACACCAGCCGCACCCGGTCCTTCTCGATCGACATGGCGGCGCGCCCGCCGCGGGTGGCGTAGCTGCGCACGTTGTCCGGGGGCTTCGGAGCGGGATCGTCATCCCGCCCGGACGGCTCCGGCTCCGGCGACGGGGATGGGCCCTCGTCCTTCCCGGCGGGCGGGCTCTCCGGCCGGGACGTCGGCGAGCCGATCGACGTCGGGCCGGGCGGGCCGGACGGGCTGGAGTGGATGATCGGGCCGGCGATCGGCGGCGGCGCCGACCGCTCCGACACCGCGCCGCGCACCACGTCGCGGACCCCGAGCCAGGAGAACGTCACCGCGAGCGCGGTGACCGCGGCCCAGGGCGCAACATACGACATTGCGCGACGCATGGGCACATGGTGGCATACGGTTCCGCCATGGCGAGTGTTCTGGTGGTCGAGGACGACCCGAATGTCCGGACCGCCTTGATCAGGGAGCTCAGCGTGCGTTCGCACGTCGTGCGCAGCGTCGGCACGGCGATGGACGCGCTGCGCGAGGTGACGCAGTCGCCGCCCGACGTCGTCGTCCTCGACCTCGGGCTCCCCGACCTCGACGGCGCGGAGGTCCTGAAGATGCTCCGCGGCATCTCCGACGTGCCCGTGATCATCGCGACCGCCCGCGACGACGAGCCCGAGATCGTCCGGCTGCTGAACGCCGGCGCCGACGACTACCTCATCAAGCCGTTCTCGATCGAGCATCTCAGCGCCCGGCTCGCCGCCGTCCTGCGCAGGTCGGCGAGGTCCGGGCCGGCCGCCGAGCTGAGGGTCGGCGGCCTGCACATCGACCTGGACCGGCGGGAGGCGGCGCTGGACGGCGAGCCGCTCGAACTGACCCGCCGCGAGTTCGACCTCCTCGCCTACCTCGCCGCCCGCCCCGGACGGGTCGTGGCGCGCCGCGAGCTGCTCGCCGAGGTGTGGCGGCAGGCGTACGGCGACGACCAGACCATCGACGTCCACCTGTCGTGGCTGCGCCGCAAGCTGGGCGAGACCGCCGCCGCCCCCCGCTACCTGCACACCGTGCGGGGCGTCGGGGTCCGGCTGGCCGAGCCCGACCCGAGATCATGAGGCGCACCCTGGTCCTGGTGTCACTGGCGGTCACCTCGATGGTGGCGCTGGCGTTCCTCATCCCGCTCGCGCTGACCGTCCGGGAGATCGCCAGGGACCGCGCCCTCACCACCGCCGAGCGGCAGGCCAGCGCGCTCGGCCCCGTCCTCGTCGTCACCGAGGACCCCGCCGCGCTCGAACGCGCCGTCGCCAGCACCCAGGCGGGCGCCGCCGGGCGGATGACCGTGCACATGCCGGACGGCGGGATCGTCCCGAGGAACGCCTCCCCGGACGGCGGCGCCCGTCCCGAGCAGCTCGCCGAGGCGGGCCGCCGCGGGCGCTCCTACACCGCGAGCGTGGACGGCGGCTACGCGCTACTCCAGCCGGTGTCGCTGGACGCGGGCCGCACCGCCGTCGTCGAGGTCTACCTGCCCGACGACGACCTGTCCCGCGGCGTGGGGAAGGCGTGGCTCGTCATGACGACCGTCGCGGCCGCGCTCGTCGCCGGGTCCGTCGCCGTCGCCGACCGGCTCGGCAACCGCATGATCCGCTCCACCCGCCGGCTCGCCGAGGCCGCGGGCGCGTTCGGGGACGGCGAGATGTCGGTCCGCATCGAGCCGGACGGGCCGCCCGAGCTGGTCGAGGCCGGGCTGGCGTTCAACGCGATGGCGGACCACGTCGTCCAGCTCCTGTCGGCGGAGCGCGAGATGGCGGCCGACCTGTCGCACCGGCTCCGCACCCCGCTCGCCGCGCTCCGCCTCAACGTCGAGTCGCTCGGCGACGGCCCGGTCGTCGAGCAGACCCGCGAGGCCGTCGACCGCATCGAGCGCGAGGTCGACCAGATCATCCGGACCGTCCGCCGGCCGACCGGGCGCGGCAGCTGCGACGCGGCCAAGGTGCTGCAGGACCGGGTCGCGTTCTGGTCCGTCCTCGCCGAGGACGAGGGACGCTCCTGCGAGCTGATCGGCGCGGAGGGCCCGGCCCCGCTCCCGCTCCCCGGCACCGAGCTGGCCGCCGCCGTGGACGCGCTGCTCGGCAACGTCTTCCGGCACACGTCCGAAGGGACCGGCTTCGTCGTCACGCTCCACCAGGGCCAAGGCGTCACGGGCATCCTCGTCGCGGACGGCGGCCCCGGCATCACCGACCCCGACGCCGCACTGAAGAGGGGCAGCAGCAGCGGCGGCTCCACCGGCCTGGGCCTGGACATCGCGCGCCGCGCCGCCGAGTCGACCGGCGGCTACCTGCGCATCCACCGCAGCGTCCTCGGCGGCGCGCAGGTGCAGATGTGGTTCCGCACCAAGTGGCTCCCGCCCGTCCGCCGCTCCCGCCGCCTGGTCCGCCGCCGCCATTCCCGCACGTGAGCGGCCCTAGCTCGGCCTTAAATGCCCCTTAACACCCGCGCCGCTACCCCGACCCGGGCCTACCTTCACCGCCATGAAGCGTCGCCGCTACATCGCCGCCGCTCTCGTCGCCGTCCTGGGCCTCGCGGTCGCCGTCCTGATCGCAGTCCTCGGGTTCGCCGCGAGCGGTTACGTCCCCACCGCGCCCAGCTCGTACAGCATCATGTGATCCGCGGTCGCGCCAGGGGAGCAGGAGCGGGGTGGCCAGCAACAGCACACCCGCGACGGCGATCGCCGTCCGCGGACTCGTAAGACCGGCCAGCAACCCCCACAGCGCCATCATGGCCGCCGTGACGGCGTTGCCCGTGACCGTCCACGCAGCGAGAACTCTGGCGACCCTGTCCGTAGCGGACCGCGTGAGCCGGTGGGCGGCGAACACCGGATTGAACACCCCCACACTGGTGATCAGCCCCACCTCCACGACCATGACGAGCACGAGCCCCCAGATACCGGGACCGATGAAGGCCAGCCCGACCGGCCAGCACACCCGCAGCACCCCGCTGACCAGCATGACCTTGTGCTCCCCGAACCGCGCGACGACCGGCCCGGCCAGGCGCGACCCGACGAGCCCTCCGAGGCACGGCACCGCGAACGCCAGCCCGTACTGCCACGGCGCGAACCCGAGATCCCCGACCATCAGCACGACGAGCAGCGGCGCCGACGCCATGATCAGGGCATTCACCAGCACCGTGTTGAAGAACAGCAGACGCAGCGTCGGATGGCCCAGAACATAGCGCCACCCCTCAAGCACGCCACCACCCGGCCCGGCACCCACGACCCGCTCCGGCTTCGGCTCCGTCCCGCCGATGGCGCGGATCCCCAGCGCCGACAGCAGGTAGCTGGCCGCGTCCGCCACCACGGTCGCCACCGGCCCCAGAATCCCGATCGCGGCCCCGCCGAGCGGCGGCCCGACCACGGTCGCCGTCCAGGTGGTGGCCTCGAACCGCCCGTTCGCGGTGACCAGATCCTCCGGCCGGACGATCGCCTTCAAATAGGCGCCGCTAGCCGCCCGAAACGCGATACCCGCCGCACCCACCACAACCGAGACCACAACCAACTGCACGAAACTGAGCCACCCGAACAGGTACGCGACGGGCACGCTCATCAACGCCCCGAACCGCACCAGATCCATCGCGACCATCACCGGCCGCTTGCGGCGGAACTCCACCCACGGCCCGAACG
>NZ_SMJX01000206.1 GCF_004348535.1 Actinomadura sp. KC216 | reverse complement strand
GCGGGACCGGAACGGTCACCGGGGCCGGGGCCGGGGAGTCGGCCCGAGGCCGGGCCGGTGCCGGGGTGTCCCGGGACGTGGCGTTCGGGTCGCCGCCGGCCGGGACGGCGGGCGGCGCCGCCCACGTCTGGCCCAGCTCGGAGGTCACGTCCGCCTCGCCCGCGCCGCCGACCAGGGCGAGCAGCAGGTCGCGGGCGCTCGGCCGCTGCGCGGGATCCTTGCGCAGCGCCGACCGGACGAGCCCGGCCAGCGACGCCGGCAGGTCGCCGATCTCCGGCTCGGCGTGCACGGCGCGCGCCGCCAGGATCTGGAACGAGCCCTGACCGAACGGGTTCCGGCCGCTCGCCGCGTACGCGACCAGGCAGCCCCACGCGAACACGTCCACCGCCGGGGTGACGTTCTGCGTCGTGATCTGCTCGGGCGCGATCCAGCCCGGGGTGCCGACGACCACGCCGGTGCGGGTGTGCGACGACGCCACGTCCAGCGCCCGGGCGATCCCGAAGTCGATCACGCGGGGGCCGGACATGGACAGCAGCACGTTGCTCGGCTTGAGGTCGCGGTGCACCAGCCCCGCGCTGTGGATCGCGACCAGCGCGGCGGCCACGCCGACCGCGACGCCGTGCAGCATGCCGGGCGACAGCGCGCCCTTCTCCGCGACGTGGTCGAGCAGCGACGGGCCGTCGATGTACTCGGTGACCATGTAGGCGAGGCCGAGGTCCTCGCCGTGCTCCAGGACCTGCGCGGTGCAGAACGACGCGACGCGCTGCGCGTTGGCGGCCTCGTCGTGGAAGCGCGCGAGGAACGTCGCGTCGCCCGCCAGCGCCTGCCGCACGACCTTGACCGCGACCGGCCGCTCGTCCGGGCCGCGGCCGAGGTACACCGCGCCCATCCCGCCCTCGCCGATCTTGGCCTCGATGCGGTACCGGCCGATCCGCGTGGGATCATCCGGGCGCAGCTCCCGCAGCGAGGTCGCGTCCATGGAGATCACCTTCCGCCCCCATGAGCCGCGTCTTGGCGACCGCACACACGGCGGCACGCGGCCCCAACGATCCATACGATGACAGAGGACGGGTCCAGGTTCTAGCGGGTCGCGACGCGCCGCACGTCAGTGGAAGTTGCGGGCGCGGACGCGACCGGGTACGGGCAGCCGCCGCAGCCGCGTCGCACGGACGTTCGCGACGCCGTCCGCGCGCTCCAGCCGCCCGCTGACCAGCAGCGCCTGCGAGTCGACGGCGAGCCCGCGGTGCCGCCGGAACACCTGCGGCGGGCACACCACGTTGATGATGCCCGTCTCGTCCTCCAGCGTCATGAACACGATGCCGCCCGCGGTCGGGGGCCGCTGCCGGTGCGTGACGAGCCCGGCGACGACGACGTTCGTCTCGCCCGGCGTCGCGGCGAGGCGGGCCGACGACAGCGCGCCGAGCTCGTCGAGCGCCTCCCGGACGTGCGCGACCGGATGGGTGTGGGACACGCCGGTGGCCCACAGGTCGGCGAGCGTCTCCTCGATCGGCGTCATCGCGGGCAGCGGCGGGGCGGCCGCGCCCGGCGTCACGCCCTCCAGCTGGCCGGGGCCGGACCCGGCCAGCGCGCCCGCCGCCCACAGCGCCTCCCGCCGCGACAGCCCGAACCGGTCGAACGCGCCCGCCGTCGCGAGCGCCTCCAGCGCCCCGGCCGACAGCGGCACGCGCCGCGCGAGGTCCTCCATGCTCGTGTAGGGGCGTCCCGCGGCGATGGCCTCCGCCGGCCCGTCGCCCAGGTTGCGGATCCCGGCGAAGCCGAGCCTGATCGCGGGCTGCGGCTCGGACGGCGCGTGCGGATGGTCGGAGTCGACCTCGACGGCCTCCTCAAGCGTCGGGTGGACGTCGCTGGCGTTGATGTCCACGCCCCTGACCACGACGCCGTGCCGCCGCGCGTCGGCCAGGAGGCTCTGCGGGGAGTAGAAGCCCATCGGCTGGTTCCGCACCAGCGCGGCGGTGAACGCGCCCGGGTAGTGCCGCTTCAGCCAGGAGCTCGCGTACACCAGGTGCGCGAAGCTCTGCGCGTGCGACTCCGGGAACCCGAACCCGGTGAAGCCGAGGATCTTCTCGTACACGCTCTCGGCGATGTCGGCGGGGATGCCGCGCTCGGCCATGCCGTCCAGCAGCCGCGCCTTCAGCCGCTCGACGCGCTCGGGCGCGCGTTTGGCGCCCATCGCCTGCCGGAGCCGGTCGGACTCGGCGGGCGTGAACCCGGCGCAGTCGACGGCGAGCTGCATCATCTGCTCCTGGAACAGCGGGACGCCGAGCGTCCGCGACAAGGCGGGCTCCATCAGCGGATGCGGGCAGGTGGCGGGTTCCAGGCCCTTGCGGCGCCGCAGGTACGGATGGACGGACCCGCCCTGGATCGGCCCCGGCCTGATCAGCGCCACCTCCACCACCAGGTCGTAGAACACGCGGGGCCGCAGCCGCGGCAGCGTCGCCATCTGCGCCCGCGACTCGACCTGGAACACCCCGACCGTGTCGGCGTCGCACAGCATGTCGTAGACCAGGCCGTCCTCCGGCGGGATCGACTGGAGGTCGAGGCGGCGGCCGTGGTGCTCCTCGACCAGGTCGAAGCAGTCGTGCAGCGCCGCGAGCATGCCGAGGCCGAGGAGGTCGAACTTCACCAGCCCGGCGGCGGCGCAGTCGTCCTTGTCCCACTGCAGGACGCTCCGGTCCGGCATCGTCGCCCACTCGATCGGGCATATCTCCCCGACCGGGCGGTCCGCGATCACCATGCCGCCGGAGTGGATGCCGAGATGCCGGGGGAGCCGCTGCATCCGGTCCGCCAGCTCCAGCACCGGGCCCGGGATGTCGGACTCCGCGCGGACCGGGTCGCGCGGGTCGATGCCCTTGGACCAGGCGTCCTGCTGGCCGGGGGAGAAGCCGAGCGCGCGGGCCGCGTCCCGGACGGCCATGCGCGGCCGGTAGCTGATGACGTTCGCGACCTGCGCCGTGCACTCCCGCCCGTACTTGCGGTACACGTACTGGATGGCCTCCTCGCGGCGGCGGTGCTCGATGTCGAGGTCGATGTCGGGCGGGCCGTCGCGCCCGGGGGACAGGAACCGCTCGAACAGCAGCCCGTGCCGGACGGCGTCGACGCCGGTGATGCCGAGCGCGTAGCAGACCGCCGAGTTGGCCGCCGACCCCCGCCCCTGGCACAGGATGCGCTTCTCGCGGCAGAACTCGACGATGTCGTGGACGATCAGGAAGTAGCCGGGGAAGCGGAGCTCCTCGATGACGTCCAGCTCCCTGGCGATCTGCGCGTACGCGCCGGGCACCCGCTCCCGCTCCGGCGGCCCGTACCGCTTCAGCGCGCCCTCGGCGACGAGGTGCCGCAGCCAGCTCGCCTCGGTGTGGCCGTCCGGGACGGGCCAGTCCGGCAGGCGGGGCGCGACGACGTCGAAGTCGAACCGGCATTCCTCCGCGAGCGCGACCGTCCGCTCGCGGACGCCGGGGAACCGCGCCAGCCGCCGCGCCATCTCCGCGCCGCCGCGGATGTGCGCGGTGCCGCCCGCGGGGAGCCAGCCGACCATGTCGTCCAGGCTGCGGCGGGCCCGGACGGCGGCCAGCGCCTGCGCGAGCCGCGCGTCCGCTCCGGGCGCCGCGAAGTGCACGTTGTTGGACGCCACCACGTCCACGCCGACCCGGCGGGCCAGCTCGAACAGGGCGTCGTTGCGGTGGTCGTCGTCGGGCTGGTCGTGGTCGATCAGCTCGGCGAAGACGTTCTCGCGTCCGAACATGGCCACGAGGTTCCGCAGCTCGCGCTCGGCGGCGTCCGGGCCGCCCGCCTCCAGCGCCGCCGGGACCGGCCCCTTCCGGCACCCGGTCAGCACCGCCCAGTGCCCGCCGTGCGCGGCGGCGAGGGCCTCCAGTTCGTAGACGGGACGGCCCTTCTGCCCGCCCGCGAGCTGCGCGGCCGTGATCGCCGAGCAGAGCCGCGCGTAGCCGGGGGCGCCGCGCGCGAGGACCAGCAGATGCCGCCCGGCCGGGTCGGGCTCGCCGGTCTGCGGGCCGGGCAGGCCCAGGCTCAGCTCGGCGCCGAACACCGTCCCGATGCCGGAGCCGCTCGCCGCCTGCGCGAACTGCACCGCCCCGTACATGCCGTCGTGGTCGGTGATCGCCATCGTCTCCACGCCGAGCCGCGCCGCCTCCCGGATGAGCGAGGCCGGGTCGCTGGCGCCGTCCAGGAAGCTGAACGACGAGTGGCAGTGCAGCTCGGCCCACGCCACGTCCGCCTCGGCGAGCCGGGGGAGGCGAGGCGGCTCGGGCGGCTCGTCCTTGCGCTGCGGCTTGGACGGGCGCCACGACAGGCGCTCCTCGAACTCGCTCCACGGGATCGGCGGGTTGTGCCAGTTAGTCATAGACGGCCTCGATGTGCCAGCGCCCGCCCTCGACGGCGAGGAGGTAGGCGGCGCCGTCGTCCGTGGTGACCTGGAACCTGGCGCGGCGGCGGGAGCGGCCGGGGTCCCACCAGCGCTCGTCGGCGGGCCACGGGCCCGTCCACCCGGTGATCGCGGCGGGGCGCCCCCGCACCGCGAGCACGGCGGGCGGCGCGGACACCTCGCAGCGCGCCGACACCACCACCGGCTCCCCGGCGGCGTCGGCCACCTCGACATCGGGCGGCGCCGCGAGCACGACCGCCGGGGCGGGACCCGTCACCCGCCCCGGCCAGGGGCCTTCGGGCACGTCGGCGGGCGGCAGGTCGCCGATCGGCACGCGCACGACCCGCTCGCCCGGCCCGCGCCCGCCGACGAGCACCGGACGCGTGATCCCGTGATGGCCGAGCAGGGCCTGGATGCGGTCGGCGGCCCGCGCGATCCGGTCGGTGACCGACGTCCGGCCCCACAGCCCCTCCTGGCGGCCCTCGTCCGGGACGAGCTGGTCGGGCGCCAGCTCCAGCCACGCCACCCCGCCCCACACCTGCTCGGAATCGCTCGCCTGCCAGGCGGACAGCTGCCAGCGCACCCGCTCGGCCACCGCCAGCGCCGACAGGCCGTCGTGCCGCCACAGGCGGCGCAGCACATGCCCGTCCGCGAACCCGGCCGCGACCTCCAGCCGGACGCACGCGAGCCCGCCCGCCGCGAGCGCCTCGTGCAACTCGCCCGCCAGCCGCTTCGCCGCGAACACCACCCGCTCGGACTGCTCGGCCGGCGGGTCGAAGTCGGCGCGCACCGTCAGGTCTTCCGCGCCCTTCACCGGCGCGAGCGGGCGCGGCTCCTCGCCCCTCGCCAGCCGGTGCGCCAGCGCGCCGTCCGCGCCGAACCGCCCCGCGACGTGCCCGGACGGCAGCGCCGCGAAGTCGCCGAGCGTCTTGATCCCGAGCCGCCGCAGCAGGTCGGCCAGCTCCGGCCGGTCCAGGACCGACAGCGGATACGGGGCGAGGAACGCCGCCGCGCCGCCCTCCGGCACCACCACGCCGCCCTGCCCGGCGCGCGCGGCCAGCTCCGCGGCGAACAGGCCGTCCGCGACTCCGGAGCCGCAGTCGTGCCCGGCCTCGACGACCGCGTCCTGGACGAGCACGCGCAGCGCCTCCTCGCCCCCGTAGAACCGGGCCGGGCCGCGCGCCGGGATCGCGCACAGCCCCGGCCGCACCACCTCCACCCGGGGCGTCAGCGCCGCGACCGCCTCCACGACCGCCTCGAACAGCCGTCCCTCGGCGTCGAGGTCGCGTTCCCGGACCACCAGGTCGGGGCAGCGGCGCTGCGCGTCGCGGAGCCGCTGCCCGCGCCGCACGCCCTCGGCCCGCGCCGCCGCCGTGCAGGCCGCGACCTGCCCCTGGACGGCCACGGCCCCGGCGGTGGCGGCGTCCACCCCCACCGCCGTGGCGGGCCAGTCCGGGCACCACACGACCAGCACCCGGCTCATGCGGGCCTCCTGTGGGGGGCGACCCCCCACACCCTTCCGTTCGCTCCGCTCATGCGGGCCTCCTGTGGGGGGGCGACCCCCCACACCCCCCGGTTCGCTCCGCTCATGCGATGGCCTGTTCCACGGGCGGCGGGACGAGTTCCAGCGGCGGCCGGACCGTCTCGTCCGGCGCGACCGTGCCGTCGGCGGCGGGCAGCCAGAGACGAGCACGGCGGCCAGGGCCCGGTGCGTCACGTCCCTCGGCGACGATCTCGGCACGGCGGCCGGTGAGCCGCCCGTGCCCATCGGCGAGCCCCTCCCAGGCGACGTCGTCCAGCCGGAGGCGGAGCCGGGTGCCGGGCCAGTCACGGGCGAACGCGCCGGTCAGCGTGAGGACGCAGCCGTGCTTGCGCGCCAGCGCGGACAGCCGCCGCACGGCGGCCGGACCGGGACGCTCCGGCGGGCACAGCAGGATCAGGTCGACGGCCTCGGCGAGCGCGGCGACCACGTCGGGCCAGCGGTCGCCGGGGTCGTCGACCAAGAGGAGGCGCTCGGGGGCCGCGCCCATCCCCGCGGCGGCGACGACGCCGAAGCCGGGGACGCCGACGACGGCGCACCAGCCGCCCGTCCCGTCCGCCCCGCCGTGCCGGGACACGCCCGCGACGAGCGCGAGGCCGAGCGACGCGGCGCCGGGCCCGTCCAGGCCCACGACCGAGCCGGGGCGCAGCCCGCCGCCGGGCAGCACCGGGCGCAGCGCGGGCAGCACGGGCACCGAGTCCCGGGGTGCCGTTTCCAGCGCCGTCTCCAGCTCCCGCAGCGCTGCCTCCGGCACGCTCGTCCCTCCTCTCACCCCTCCGCACTAATCTCGAACACAGGTTCGACTGATGTCAAGTCATCGCAGGTCACGGAGCAGAACCGGGAGTGCGGAACGCCCGATGGCATCGGCGTTTGTTCGATTTTGCGGGCATCATGGGCGGTATGACCGGCGACGTGCGGACCATCGAATGGACGGGCGACGGGCTCCGGCTGCTGGACCAGACGCTGCTGCCCGCGCGGGTCGAGTACACGGCGGTCCGCGACGTCGACGCGCTCGTGGACGCGATCCGGCGGCTCGTCGTGCGCGGGGCGCCCGCGCTGGGCGTGGCGGGCGCGTTCGGCGTCGCGATCGCAGTCCGGCAGGCCGCCCGCGAAGGCTGGGACGGCGCCCGGCGCGACGCGGCGATCGCCCGCGTCCGCGAGGCCCGTCCGACGGCGGTGAACCTGGCCGCCGGTGTCGACCGCGTGCTGCCGTTCGTCGCCGAGGGCGTGGACGCCGTCGTGGCGGAGGCGCAGGCCGTCCTGGACGAGGACGTCCGCGGCAACCACGCCATCGGGGCCTTCGGCGCCGACTGGATCCTTGGCCGGGTGGGCGACCGGCCGCTCCGCGTCCTCACGCACTGCAACGCCGGAGCGCTCGCGACGGCCGGGTGGGGCACGGCGCTCGGCGTCGTCCGGGAGCTGCACGGGCGGGGCCGCGTCGAGCTCGTCTACGCCGACGAGACGCGCCCGCTGCTGCAGGGCGCGCGGCTCACCGCGTGGGAGCTCGACCAGGCCGGGATTCCGTGCGTCGTCCAGGCGGACGCAGCGGCGCCGAGCACGGTCCTGCGCGGTCTCGCGGACGTCGCCGTCATCGGCGCGGACCGGATCGCCGCCAACGGCGACACCGCCAACAAGATCGGCTCGGTCGGGGTCGCGCTGGCGTGCGCGGCGGCCGGGATCCCGCTGGTCGTGGCCGCGCCGTGGAGCACCGTCGACCTGGCCGTCCCGGACGGTGCCGCGATCCCCATCGAGGAACGCCCCGCCGAGGAGGTCCTGGCCTGGGGCGGCACGAGGACCGCCCCGGGCGGGGTGGGCGCGTTCAACCCCGCGTTCGACGTCACCCCCGCCCGTCTCGTGACCGCGCTGGTCACCGAGACGGGCGTGCTGGAGGTGTCCGCGGGCACGACCCCGGGCTCGGCGGGCGCGGCCCCGCCGGCCGGGTCCGCGCGGTCAGCCGCCTCCGCGCGGCGATAGCGTGCGGGTCGCGGCGCGCAGGCTGCGGTACAGCCGGGCCTCGTACTCCTTCGCGGCCGCGACGTCCTCGTCGACGAACAGCGCGTCGTACAGCGCGGGGAGCCGCTGCGTGGCGTAGCCGGTGTCGAGGCCGGGCGCGTAGACCTGGTGCTTGTACCACGGGCGTCCGGGCAGGCCAGCGTCCGTCAGCAGGTCGCGCTCGGTCTGCATGATCTTGGCGTTCAGCCTGCGGAACGCGTCCGTGTCGCCGTCGCGCAGTGCTTCCTTCGCGCGCGCCTGCAACGCCTGAGCGGCCTCCTGCCACGCCTTGGCCTGCTTCACGCTGCGGGACACGTCCACGACCACCGACCCCAGCCGCTTGCGCTGCTCCTCGGCGAAGTCGGCGAGGTACTGCGCCGTCTCCGCCGCGTAGGGCCGGTACCCGAGCGCGACGACGTCGGCGTTGGCGAGCCGCAGCGCCGCGATGCCGGTCAGCCGCGACATCGCCGTGTGGTACTCCCAGGTCGGGTCGCCGAAGTTGGACATCCAGTAGTAGTCGTCGCATGCGCAGTGGTACTGGCCGGAGCTGCCGGGCGTGGACGAGCCCAGGTCCATGGCCGGGACGCCGTACCGCTGGAAGAACGCCTGGAAGTCGGAGCCGCCGCCGATGCGGTCGATCGGCGTCTCGCCGTCGTTCTGCTTCTTCCACGCCTCGTACAGGGTGCCGTCCGTACCCGGCCACCGGACTTCCTTGGTGGCGTCGATGACGGACTGGTCCAGGGCCGGGGTCGTCGCCGGGCCGAAGTGCGAGCCTCCGGCGCCGTCCATGTTCACGTAGGCGACCGCGTTGCGGAGCTGCCCGGCCCGCTGCTCGGCGTACTCGGTGGACCCGAACAGGCCGTACTCCTCACCGTCCCAGGTGGCGAGGACGATGGTGCGCTTGGGCCGCCACCCCTTCTTCAGGAGCGCGCCCAGACCGCGCCCTATCTGGAGCACGTTCTCGGTACCGGAGAGGTTGTCGCTGCTTCCGTACGTCCAGGAGTCGTGGTGGGCGCCCACGATGACCTCCTGCTCGGGATGCTCGCTGCCGGGGACGCGCACGATCACGTCCCACAGCGGACGCACCTCGAAGGTGTTCTCCAGGTCCAGGTGGACCTTCGTCCCGCCCGGCCCGAACCGGTACGGGAACGGCAGGCCGCCCTGCCATTCCTTCGGGACCTCCGCGCCCTTCAGCGCGCGCAGCAGCGGCTCGGCCGCGCCGTAGGAGATCGGCGTCGTCGGGACGAGGCCCTTCAGCATCGGCGCCTCCGACGGCGGGATCCGGTGCGCGCCCTTCACCGCGGGCCAGCCGGGCGTCTGCGGGTCCCCGGCGGCGAGCTGGATCTGCGCGATGCTGCCGCGCTGGATGCCGTCCGGCGCCCGCCACGGCCCCTTCGGGTACACCTCGCCCTTGGTGAAGCCGTCGTCGGCGGGGTCGGAGTAGATGAGGACGCCCTTGGCGCCGTGCTTCGCCGCCTCGCGCGGCTTGACGCCGCGGAACACCGCCCCGTACCGGGCGAGGACGATCTTCCCCTCGACCGAGATGCCCCGCTTCTCCAGCAGCGCGAAGTCCTCCGGCCGCCCGTAGTTGGCGTAGACGACCTCGCCCCGGACGTCACCGGACGGCGACAGCCCGTTGTGCCCGGGGATGACGTCGTCGTAGTGCTTCTGCCAGGGCTGCTTCTTCTCCTTGACCGGCAGCGTCCGCCGGTCCGGCGCCGTCATCTCCACTTCCACGCGCTTCGGCATCGACAGGTAGGCGTAGTACGTCTTGATCTCGGGCTTGAGCCCGTACGACCTGAAGTGCTTGACGATGCGCTGGACGCGCCGCCAGTCGCCGCCGGTCGTGGCGAGCCCCGGCTCGCGCGACAGCTCGGCGTCCAGATCGCGCGCCACCTCCGGGGACGGGACGGAGCTGAACGCCTTCTCGTACTGCCGCTGCCATTTGGCGTTGGCCTCGGTGAATCCGGGGATCGGGCCGTTTCCGGCGACCGGCGCGGGCGCGGCGGTCGCGGGAAGCGCGGAGAGGGTGAGGGACAGGGACACGGCGGAGGCGGTCAGCGCCGCCAGAGCCTGGGTTCGGGAGCGGAACACCAGGGATACCTCCGAGTACGGTCGGTACGGGTGCGCCCGGACCGTACGCCGTGCCCGCCCCGAGTTCTAGATCGCCTGCCGGATCCGGCCATCCTGTCGGCGGGATCGGCCATCATGGTGACCGTGCCGACCTCCCCGACGCCGAACGCCGCGCCGCGTCCGGCGGAGCTTGACGCTGTCTTGGAAAGGATCACCTACGCCAACGAGGACACCGGCTACACCGTCGCCCGCGTCGCGACCGCCAAGAGCGGGAGCGACCTGCTGACCGTCGTCGGGGCGCTGCTCGGCGCGCAGGTGGGGGAGAGCCTGCGCCTCGTCGGGCGGTGGCGCTCGCACCCCAAGTACGGCAAGCAGTTCGAGGTCGACTCCTACACGACCGTCCTTCCGGCGACGATCCAGGGCATCCGCCGCTACCTCGGCTCCGGCATGATCAAGGGGATCGGGCCGGTGATGGCCGACCGGATGGTCGGCCACTTCGGCACCGACATCCTCCGGATCATCGAGGAGGAGCCGGAGCGGCTCGTCGAGGTCCCGGGCCTCGGCCCCAAGCGGACGAAGCGGATCGGCGAGGCGTGGGAGGAGCAGAAGGCCATCAAGGAGGTGATGGTCTTCCTGCAGGGCGTCGGGGTGTCGACGTCCCTGGCCGTCCGCATCTACAAGCAGTACGGCGACGCGTCGATCGAGACCGTCCGGAAGAGGCCGTACCAGCTCGCGTCCGACGTGTGGGGCATCGGGTTCAAGACCGCCGACACGATCGCGCAGGCCGTCGGCATCCCGCACGACAGCCCCGAGCGGATCAAGGCGGGCCTCCAGTACACGCTGTCGGAGGCCGCCGACGACGGCCACTGCTTCCTGCCGGAGCCGAACCTCGTCACGGCCGCGGAGAAGATCCTCGGCGTCGGGCGGGAGCTGATCGTCCCGGCGCTGGACGAGCTGGCCCGCGACGAGGGCGTCGTCCGGGAGCCGATCCCCGGCGAGGGCGAGGACGCCGCGACGATCCCCGCCGTCTACCTGGTGCCGTTCCACCGCGCCGAACGCTCCCTCGCCCGCGGCCTCCTGGAACTGCTCGACGCCCCGACCGACCGGCTCAAGGCGTTCGCCGACGTCGACTGGGGCAGGGCGCTGCCCTGGCTGCGGCAGCGCACCGGACAGGAGCTGGCCCCCGAGCAGGAGGAGGCGGTCAAGCTCGCGCTGACGTCCAAGGTGTCGGTGCTGACCGGCGGGCCCGGCTGCGGCAAGAGCTTCACCGTCCGGTCGGTGGTGGAGCTGGCCGCCGCGAAGAAGGCGAAGATCGTCCTGGTGGCGCCGACCGGGCGGGCCGCCAAGCGGCTCGCCGAGCTGACCGGGCACGAGGCGGCGACCGTCCACCGGCTCCTCCAGCTCCAGCCGGGCGGCGACCCCAAGTTCGACCAGGACAACCCCCTGGACGCCGACCTGGTCGTCGTCGACGAGTCGTCCATGGTCGACCTGATCCTCGCCAACAAGCTCGTCAAGGCGATCCCGCGCGGCGCGCACCTGCTGCTCGTCGGGGACGTCGACCAGCTCCCGTCCGTCGGCGCCGGGGAGGTGCTCGCCGACCTGCTCGGCGCCGAGGTGATCCCGCGCGTCCGGCTCACGAAGATCTTCCGGCAGGCGCAGCGGTCCGGCATCGTCGTCAACGCGCACCGCGTCAACTCCGGCGACCACCCGCAGACGCACGGCTTCCCCGACTTCTTCCTGTTCCCGTGCGAGGAGCAGGACGAGGCCGCCGAGCTGACCGTGGACGTCGTCGCCAACCGCGTCCCGCGCAGGTTCGGCCTCGACCCGCGCCGCGACGTCCAGGTCCTCACGCCGATGCACCGGGGCGCCGCCGGGGCCGGGGAGCTGAACGCGCGGCTCCAGGAGGCCCTCACCCCGCACGACGACGCGCGCCCCGAACGCCGCTACGGCGGGCGCGTCTTCCGCGTCGGCGACAAGGTCACCCAGCTCCGCAACAACTACGACAAGGGCGAGGCCGGGGTCTTCAACGGCACCGTCGGCGTCGTGACGTCGGTGTCGCTGGAGGAGCAGTCGCTGACCCTCCTCACCGACGAGGACGAGAGCGTCGACTACGCCTTCGACGAGCTGGACGAGCTCGCCCACGCCTACGCCATCACGATCCACCGCTCGCAGGGCAGCGAGTACCCGGCCGTCGTCATCCCGCTCACCACCGGCGCGTGGATGATGCTGCGCCGCAACCTCCTCTACACGGGGATCACCCGCGCGAAGAAGCTCGTCGTGCTGGTCGGGTCGCGCCGGGCGCTCGCCGCCGCCGTCCGCACGGCGGGCGCGGGCCGCCGCCACACCGCCCTCGCCCACCGCCTGTCTCAGCGGTAACGGGCCGGTCCAGCTGGTCAACGCTGAACACTCCTTGATCAACAGAATGAAATTTCACAGAACCGAAGTGTCGGTAGTAATCGTTGACATCGCTTTCGGGGGTGTTTTCACAATTGGGGGCCCGCCCGCCGGACGATCACCAGAGGAATGGACATGCCCCGACACGCTCCCGCGCCCGGACGATTCGCTCCCGCCTTCCGCCGCCCCGTCCTCGCCATGGCGGCGGCGGTCGCGGCCGGGCTCGTCGCCGTCGCGGCACCCGCCGCACCTGCGGCGGCCACGTCCGGGGACGGCCACTGCGAGGCGGGCTACGTGGGCCTGACCTACGACGACGGCCCCACCCCGGAGTACACCGAGCCGCTCCTTTCCGCCCTCCGCGAGAACGGCGTCCGGGCCACCTTGTTCAACATCGGCGAGAAGGCGGAGAAGAACAGGGAACTGGTCGAGGCCGAGAAGGAGGCCGGCATGTGGATCGCCAACCACAGCTGGTCGCATCCGAACCTGACGAAGCTCCCGGAGGACGAGATCCGCTCCCAGCTCGCCCGCACCCAGGACCTCCTGGAGGAGATCACCGGGACGGCGCCGACGCTGTTCCGGCCGCCGTTCGGCAGCACGGACGCCACGGTCAAGGGCGTCGCCGAGGGCCTCGGCATGACCCAGATCATCTGGGACGTCGACACCCGGGACTGGAGCGGCAAGTCGGCCGAGGAGATCGTCGAGGAGGCCGTCACCGTGCAGAGCGGCGAGATCATCCTCATGCACGACGGCTACCCCGCGACCATCGAGGCCATCCCGGCGATCGCCGAGAACCTGCGCGGCCGCGACCTGTGCCCCGGCATGATCTCGCCGACCACAGGCAAGGCGGTGAAGCCCGCGGACGATCCCGTCAGTCCTTGACGGAGAGGGCCACTAGGCGGAGGCCGGTGAAGGCGCCGGCGGTGACGCCGCGGACGCGCTCCGACCACACCAGGTGGTCGTGGCGGGACCACAGCGGAATCGCCGGCATGTCCCGCAGCATGGCGGTCTCGGCGAGCCGCGCCGGGATCACGCCGTCGTCCGCGGTGGCCGCGCGCTCCGCCTCGGCGACCAGGCCGGTCGTGTAGCCGTCGTCGAAGCCGGTCCCGGCCTCCAGCAGCGGCGCGAGCGCGGCGACGGGCGCGGGGTAGGCGGCGGTGGTGTGGACGACGAACGGGCCGTCCACCTTGCGGTCGTCCAGGGCCTCGGCCAGGCCGGTGACGGGGTGCGGGCGCGCGTCGAGCTCGAGTTCCTCGCGGAGCTGCCCGGCGACGGCCTTCACCCACGCGTCGTCGCCCCGGTTCGCCTCGTACCAGAGGTTCACCGGCCCGGTCAACCCGCCCGCGTCGGCCAGCGCGGCGACCGCGGCCTTCCCGTCGTGCAGGCACAGGCGGCACTGCCCCTCGCGGCGGCCGGGGAGGATGCCGGGCGCGACGAGCGCGTCCGCGGGCGAGTACTGGTGGCCGAGCGGGCCCTCGGTCACGGCGGAGCGGTCGATCGCCATGGACAGCGCCTGCCGGACGGTCGGGGACGCGAGCCGCTCCTCCCAGCCGGGGAACGCCAGGTAGGTCATGTCCCGTCCGGGGACGGCGAGGTGGCGGTCGCCGAAGTCGGCGTCCATCGACTCGTGCCGGTCGGCCGGGACCTGCGTGGCGACGTCGAGCTCACCGGCCTCGGCGGCGGCGTACTGGGCGCGCGCGTCCGGCAACTGCCTGACCACGACGGAACGCCCGCCCTTCACGGGCGCGAGAACGATCTCCCGCGCGTTCCGCGAGGCCAGCCGGAACGGGCCGTTGCCCACGGGCGCGCGGCCGTAGGACGCCCAGTCCCGCGAGGCGAGGACGCTCTCGGGCAGCGGGAAGAACGCGGGGTCGCCGAGCAGCGCCGGGAACCCGGCCAGCGGGCGGTCGAGCGTCACCTCGAACGTCCGGTCGTCCTTGACCGTGACGCCGGGGATGCCGTCCGCGCCCCGCTCGGCGCCCTTGACGCGGGCGACGCCGGTGAACAGCCGCGTCCCGGCCCAGCCCTCGCGCAGGACGGCCGTCCAGGCGTCGGTGAAGGAGCGGGACGTGACGGGCGACCCGTCCTGGAACCTCGCGCCGGGACGCAGCCGGATCGTCCACACCTTCCGGTCCGGGCTGGTGATCGACTCGGCGGCGGCGTTCGCGGGCGCCCCGGTCTTCGGGTCGTAGGCGACCAGGCCCGTCCACACCGCGTTCGCGATCATCAGGCCGGTCGCGTCGCGGACGTCGCCGGGCAGCAGCGTCGCCGGGGCCGCCGCGCCGACGGAGATCCGCGGGACGTCCGGGCCGCTCGCCGCGCGGAGCGCCGCGAGCGGGGCCAGCAGGACCACCACGGCCCCGGTGACCAGGGCCGCGGTGCGGGTGGAGCTCTTCACGGGCCTCTCCCGGGAGCCAGGGCGGGGACGGAGGGGAGGCTCCCACATCC
>NZ_SMJX01000205.1 GCF_004348535.1 Actinomadura sp. KC216 | reverse complement strand
GCGTGGGGACACGCGGAGGTGTGCGAACTGCGGGCTGGCGTTCAAGCTGCAGTCCGAGCTGGCCGACTCAAGGGACGCCGGAGGATTGACCCCTCACGGGCCCACTTCCCCGGCGAGTGCTCAACTCACCGGCCCGGTACGCCGCGATCAGCAGGCGGCCTGCGCGGCGAGGCATGGGGCCAAGAGCGGGCGTTCCCTTGGCGGTGGGGTGGCCGCAGCGGGAGCGGTCGCCCTCGTTGCCGGTCGTCCAGGGCCCCGGCCCGGGGCTGGCGCTGCCGGGCGGTCGCCGGTCCGCGGACCCGGCCCGCGCCCGCGGGGCCCGGCGCCGCGGGCGCGAGCCGGGCCAACGGCGGCAGGTGACCGCGCCGCGGGCTCAGGTGCTCTCCCCGCGCGGGGGGCGTGGGGGGCGCCGCGGGCTGACCAGCTCGACGACGACGAGGAAGGCCATGGCGCTGGCCAGGTCACGGTCGGCGTCGTTGTAGGCCTCGGTCTGCGCGCCGGCGGCGTGGGTCGACCGTCTCGATCTTTCGTTTCAGGTCCCCCACGTTGTGATGGTGATGAAGCCTGGTGTGGGTGAACCACTGGAACTGGTGGGCGGTCTAACCCGTGCCGAAACGGGTGATACCGGACGAGAGGGGCGAGGATGCAGCGACCGAAGACCTCAGACGTAATGGCGACGGTATTAGCGCTGGGGGTGCTCGCGGCCGTATGGGGCGCGCTGGCGTGGGCGCCGTCGGACACGGCGCGGTGGCTACTGGGCGGGATCGCGGTGACCGCCGCGGCGATCCTGACGATGTGGGGGCTGCTGGGGCCGGCGGCGCGGTGGCTGTCGGGAGAACGCGCCGAGCTGACCGCGGCCGAACGCAGCGCGCTGTCGCCGGCCGAACGGGTCGAGGCGGTCAACCACGCCCGCTCGGCGCTGATGCAGTCGGTCACCGGCCTGGTGGTGATCGCCGGTGTGGTGTTCACGGCGGCCGGGCTGCTGTACACCGCCCGGACCCTGGACACCACCAGGCAAGGACAGGTAACTGACCGCTACACAAAGGCCGTCGAACAGCTCGGCTCGTCCAAACGAGAGGTCCGCATCGGCGCCATCTACGCCCTGGAACGCATCGCCGCGGACTCACCCCGCGACCATCTCACCATCCGCGACGTCCTGGCCGCGTTCGTTCGCGAACACGACCCCGGCCCCCACGTCAAAACCTCCAAGCTCCCCAAAGAGCCTGACACCGACGTGGACGCCGCGCTCATCGTCCTGGCTCGCCGTCCAGCCGACCCACCCAGCTCCGCGCCCCTGGACTTGCACACCATCCGCGTCCCGAACTCCCGGTTCCCGCGGACCAGCAATGGGGAGACGAGCGTCGCGGACCTGGGCGGCGCGGACCTGGTTCTGAACTCCCAATTCCCGCGGACGATCGGCGCGAACCTGCGCGGCGCGGACCTGACCGGCGCGGACCTGCGCGGCGCGGACCTGACCAAAGCGGACCTGCGCGGCGCGGACCTGACCGGCGCGGATCTGACCGGCGCGACCCTGACCGCCGCGACCCTGACCGGAGCGACCCTGAACGATGCGACCCTGAGCGACGCGGGCCTGAGCGGCGCGAACCTGCGCGGCGCGGACCTGACCGACGCGAACCTGCGCGACGCAGACCTGTCCTACGCGGACCTGACCGGCGCGTACCTGCCCGACGCGGACCTGACCCTCGCGAACCTGAGCGAAGCGAACCTGACCAACGCGAAACTGATCGAAGCGAACCTGACCGTCGCGGACCTGCGCGGCGCGGACCTGACCAAAGCGGACCTGACCAAAGCGGACCTGCGCGGCGCGGACCTGCGCGGCGCGGACCTGCGCGGAATCAGGGGGGACTCGGCTGAGCAATTGCGCAAGATGGCCACGACCGACACCACAACCCGGTTCTAAGTTCGCGCCTGTGAGGGCGTTGGCAGGCTTGGCTCGGGACGCTCACGCTTGATGTGTGGCCGAGGGCGGGTTGCGGCGGTGTCCTGGATGTGGGGACTCGCTTCCGGGCGGGTTGCGGCAGGATGCTCGCTTCTGTAGCGCGTCGTGCCGGGCTCGGCATTGGCGGTGGGTGCGACGGAGCCGGGCCCGGGTGGCGGTGATTCTGGATGGCTCGCCGGCGGCCCGGGCGATGTGTCCGGAGTGCGGAACCGAGTGGGTGGTCGGCGCCGACAGACAGACGGGGGCGATCTTCTGCAGTCCGCGGTGCCGGACGCGGGCGTGGCGGCGGCGGAAAGCCGTTCGCGAGGGCGTCACGGTGACGGAGTCGCGAACGGCTGAATGATCCGGAAATGGCCTGATCTGTCCTGGGGAAACAGCTGTACATCCAGGGCATTGCTACCAATTGCGATCAAGAGCACGCTCACGGTCAACGGTTTTCCGGGGTCGCTGGGAGCCGCCGCGAGAGGAGCTCGGAGGATGAACACCCCCGTCAGGACGCACGAGGACAACGGCAAGGTCGGTCAGGTGAGCGTCGAGCGCTACCAGCAGCTGGTGGCGCGGATTGTGCGGATCGGCGAGCAGGACACCCGGGACCAGTTCGAGGTCGGCGACGCCGTGCTGGAGATCGAGCCGATGCAGCAGGTCGGCGGCGCGCATCCGGCCGATGAGTTGTTCAGCGTCGAGGCGAACATGCAGCGGCTGGCCGATGACACCCGGATCCCGGTCGGGACGCTGAAGTCGCGCCGGTGGGTGTCCTCGCGCTGGCCGGCCCGGTATCCCGGCAGGCCGCGACCCGGCATTCGGTGCTGCAGTATCGGGCGTCCGACCGCTTCTGCACGCTCACCCACCAGGTCTGCCCGCACACCGGGCACCGGGCACTCGGCCGGGCCGCCCGCACTTCTCGGGACGTCGGCCCGCGACCGGCTCCCACCGCCGCCAGCTCCGCCACGGCAACGGCATACACCTCGCTGGAGCGCTTCAGCTTGCGCCACTGCTCCGAGCGGCACGCGGCACAGCAGTACTTCCGCGACGACCGCGAGCCCTCCGGCAACGCCAGCCCACAGTTCGCGCACCTCCGCGTGTCCCCACGCCGGCCCACACACCCGATTCTCCCAGCTCCGGAACAAGCCGTCAGGACGGTTGGAACCTCTCCGGGCCAAGATCAGAGGTTCGGGAACGGGCACTTGCAGCGGGTTGTTCTTACAGGAGGTCGGCTGCGTGTACTCGGTGTAGGTGGATGATGACGTCGTAGAAGGTGCCCAGGGCGATGATCGGCTGGTGCTGGTCGGGGTACTCGGCGCCGATGTCGCGCGTAGGGCGTGCCTGGTCTAGCCAGCTGCGCGCCACGGCAGGGGCGGTGCGGGTGTCGAGGATGAAGTCGCGGTAGCGGACCTTGTCGAGCGTGTGCTCGTTGCCGCCCGGCGCGGCAGGGCCCACGGTGACCCGACGCAGAGGGCCGCCCCCGGGTGGGGAGGCGTTGAACGCGCCTCGGTAGAAGGTGAACCCGACGTTGACGTAACCGCGGCCGATCTGCTCGCGGATGAGGTCTCCCTGGATCCGGTACGGGTACTGCGGACGTGAGTTCCCGTAGGCGACGTGACCGTTGTGCGCCGACAGCAGCGTCCGGCCGGTGCGGCGGCTCCACCAGACGGTGTTGTCGGCCATCGCCTGCTCGCGGTGCTGCACCGCCTTGAGGAGCTCGGCCTGGTCGTTGAAGTCAAAGGAGTACATCGTCCCGACCTGGGAGATGAAGGTCGCGTACCGAAGGGTCATCGCGTCGGCGCCTCGACGGTGCAGCAGTTCCAGAGCGCGCGCGGCGCGTTCGGCCGAGGCGCGGCGCTCGGGCAACGGTCGTTGCGGGTACTCACGCAGCCACGTTTCCATGTCCGTGGTCGGCCGTAGCCCCTGGTAGAGCCCGGCCAACTGTGGGAGCAGCGTGGGGTCGTGACGCCGGGCGTAGTCGTCCACCCGGGCGAACAGTTCCTTACCGGCGTAGTCGACGTCGTTGCCGACGTATTGCAGCCTGCCGTCGTGCCGCGCGTTGTACGCGCGCATCCAGCGGAAGAGGTCGAGGTATTCGCGGGTGTTCCACAGCGCGGTACCGCCTTGGAACTCCTCGTCCATGATCTGTCGGATGTCGCCCTTACCGTGCAGGACGTAATCGTTGATCCGCAGACCGGCGGCGACGTGCACCTCCTGGCTGAACGCCCGGAAGCCCTTCTCCCGCACCAGGTAACCGAAGACCCGGTGCTTCATGGTGAAGAACTCTCGCGAGTTGTGCGTGGCCTCGCCCAGCCCGACCACGGTGGCACCGTTCACCATCGCGCCCAGCGGCCGCAGATCGTCGTGGCCGCCGGTGGGCTCGGTGGAACGCAGCGGATGGGCGTGCGACTCGATCGCCCGCACGACCGGATCGACGCCGGCACGCGCGGGATTCTGGACGGCCAGTGCCGGGAGCACGGCCACGAGCGCGACCAGCACCGTCGTCGTACAGCGCCGTGATGCGACCAACATGGACTCTCCCTCGCCCGCAGGGCCGGTCAGGTCAAGCAACCATGATCGAGTGAGGGCGGGACGCGGGCACTACCGGCAGCGCCAAGATCCCGGCTGGGGCCAACCCCACCGGGCGCCGCGCGTTCCACGCCGTCAGTCGAGCGCGTCCAACACCCTCAGCCGAGCGCGTTCACCACCCTCAGCCGAGCGTGTTCAGTGAGTTTTGAGGTTCGGGCGGTAGACAGGCCGCATGGATGTGACGCGCCGCGGGTTTCTGGTGTCCGGGCTGGTCGGAGGGGTGGGCGGTGCGGCTCTGCTCAGCGGTGCCGCGTCCGGCCGCCGGGTCGTCGCGGGGCCCGAACCCGAGGACGGCGGCGACGGGTACGTCACCTTGCCGGGGGTTCGGCGGCCGGGCTTGAAGGCGCGGCGGCTCGGGTCTACGGCATCCGGGCTGCTGTTCCTCGCGCCGTTCCGGGGCAAGGACGCCGCCGACGCGCTGATCGTGGACGACGACGGCGAGCCCGTTTGGATCTACCGGTCCGACCGGCTGGTCACCGATGTGCGGGTGCAGGCGTACGAGGGTGAGCCCGTCCTGACCTACTGGGAGGGCGATCGGAAGGTCGGCGGGTACGGGCATGGGGTCGGCGTCGTCCTCGGGCGGGACTACAGGCGCGTCGCCGAGGTGCGGGCCGGGCGCGGCATTCCGGGGGATCTGCACGAGTTCGCGCTCACCGCGCGCGGTACGGCGCTGATCATCGCGTATCCGGAGGTCGCCGCCGACCTGCGGCCGGTGGGCGGGCCGCGGAAGGGGCGCGTCCTGGACGGGCGGGTCCAGGAGATCGACGTCAAGACGGGCGAGGTGCTGCTCGACTGGAGCGCGCTCGATCATGTCGGCATCGAGGAGACCCGCATCACGCCGGGCGGCTCCGAGGGGGCGGCGGTGTTCGACCCGATCCACATCAACTCCGTCCAGGACGACGGGGACACGCTGCTGCTGTCCGCGCGCAACACGTGCGCGCTCTACTCGCTCGACCGCCGCACCGGTGCCGTCCGGTGGCGGCTCGGCGGGAGGCGCAGTGACTTCACGTTCGGGCCGCACGCGGAGTTCGCCTGGCAGCACGACGCCCGGCGGCTCCCGGACGGGACGGTCACGCTGTTCGACAACCACATCGAGGAGGTGGGCGACGGCCCGTCCCGCGGTGTCGTCCTGGAGGTGGACGAGGCGGCCCGGCACGTGTCGCTGGTGCGCGAGGTCAGTGACGGGGCGACGTACGGGCAGTACATGGGCAACATGCAGGTGCTGCCGGACGGGAGCGCTCTCGTCGGCTGGGGATCCACGCCGACGGTCACCGAGTTCGCCGCGGACGGGACGCCCGTGCTGGAGATCACCGGGATCGGGGACGGCTCGTACCGGGCGTACCGGGCGGCGTGGTCGGGGCGTCCGGTGGCGCGGCCGGCGGTGGCGGTGAGCTCGGCGGATTCGCGCTGGATGCGGGTTCATGCGAGCTGGAACGGTGCGACGGACGTGGCCGCCTGGCGGTTTCTGGCCGGTTCCGTCCCGTCGCGGCCGGCGGTGGCCGCGACCGTGCGGCGGGCCGGTTTCGAGACCGCCGTCACCCTGCCGAGGTCGCCCAACGTCGTCGCCGAGGCGCTGGCCAGGGACGGCACGCCCATCGGCCGCTCCGCGCTCGCGCGGGGGTCAGTCGTGTGAGGGCGGGTCGTCGCGGGAGGGTTCGATGCGCTCGATGTCCGCGGGCCCTTCCTTGAGGGTGCGGTAGCGGTCGAGGACGCGTTCCAGCTCGCGGCGTTCCCGTTTGGTGGGACGGCCCGCCCCGCGCTCGCGGCGCCCGACCGGGATGAGCGCCTCGCGCGGCGGCGGGGGCGGGCTCTTGTCGATCAGGCATTCCGCCGCGGCGGGCGCCCCGACCCGCTTGCGGATGATCCGCTGCACGATGACGATGCGTTCGCGTCGGTCATGGCGGAGCCGGATCTCGTCACCGGGCTTCACGGTCGTGGACGGCTTCGCGCGCTCGTCGTTCACGCGGACATGGCCCGCGCGGCAGGCCGTCGTCGCCATCGAGCGGGTCTTCAGCAGGCGCACGGACCAGAGCCACAGGTCGACCCGCACCGTCCCCTCGTCGCCCATGCGTCCATGATGTCACCCGGCGGCGGATGCGCGTCCGTTCAGCGGTGGCGGGTGCGGGTTCGGAGGCCGTGGCCGTAGGGGAACAGCGGGTCGTAGTCACGGTCGCCGACGTTGATGGGCTCCTGGTCCTCGCGGCGCGGCCAGGTCACGGGGAGGCGGCCGGTGAAGGGGCGCTTGCCGAACAGGACGTCGGCGACGCCCGCGCCCTCGCTGCCGGGCAGCCAGGACATGACGAACGCGTCCATCGCGGGCAGCCGGTCGGTGACGATCTGCGGGCGTCCGGCCACGTCCAGGACGACGCACGTGCTGATCGCGGCGCAGACCTTGTCGATGTTGGCCCTGTCGGCGGCCGACAGGTTCAGCGTGTGGCCGTTGCCGACGTCGCCGAGGCCCTCCGCGTACGGCTTCTCGCCGACCACGACGATGCCGACGTCATGGCCCGCCATGGGCGCCGACGCGTCCGCGCTGTAGGTGACGTTGGACGAGTTCTGCCTGATCCCGTCCAGGATCGTCGTGCCGGGGATGGTGTCGCCGGGCGAGCCCTGCCACGTGACCGTCCAGCCGCCCGCCTGGTTGCCGATGTCGTCGGCGTTGACGCCCGCGACGTAGATGTCCGCGTCGCGGCTCAGCGGCAGCGCGCGCCCGGAGTTCTTCAGCAGCACCTGCGATTCGGCGACGGCCCGGCGGGCGACGGCGCGGTGCCGCGGCGAGCCGATCGTCCCGGCGTACCGGCGGTCGGTGTACGGGTTCTCGAAGAGGCCGAGCTCGAACTTGGCCTTCAGGATGCGGCGGACGGCGTCGTCGATGCGGGACGTCCTCACCCGCCCGGCCTCGACCTCGGCGAGCAGCGTCCGGACGAACTGCGAGGCGGTGTACGGCTCCATGAACATGTCGAGGCCCGCGTTGACGGCCGTGCGGACCTGCGTGGCGTAGTCGCCCGGGATCTGCTGGACGGCCTCCCAGTCGCTGATCAGGAACCCGTCGAACCCGATCTTCCGCTTGAGGACGTCGGTGAGCAGTTCCCGGTGCGCGCTCATCTTCACCGGGTTGCCGACGCCGTCCTCTTTCCAGTCGACGCTGGAGAACGACGGCATGATGCTGCCGACGCCGTACTTCCGCACGGCCGTCACGTAGGGCGCGAGGTCGATCTTCCTGAACGTGCGGCGGTCGGTGACGGTGACGCCCTGGTCGATGGTGAACGTCCCGGTGGTGGACGAGCCGAAGACCGTGTCGCCGTCCCCCGCGTAGTGCTTGGCGGTCGCGAGGACGTGCCGGGGGCCGGCCAGGTCGCTCTTGCGGCGTCCCTGGAAGCCCTCGATGCCGGTCTCCATCTGGATGACGAGCCCCGGGTCTTCGCCGTAGCTCTCGTACGTCCGTCCCCAGCGCAGGTCACGGACGACGCAGACGCATGGTGCGAACACCCACTGCGGGCCGGTCGCCTTCGTCTCGATGGCGGTGATCTGCTGTTCCTCGCGCACCAGCCCCGGATTGCGGGTGGCGCCCATGGCGAGGTTGTGCGGGAAAATGGTGGCGCCGACGAGGTTGTTGTGGCCGTGGACGGAGTCGACCCCGTAGAGCAGCGGGATCTTCAGCCGGGTGGCGAGGGCCTTCGACTGGTAGGCGTCCACCATGTCCGCCCAGCCCTTGGGCGTGTTGCTCGCGGGGACCGAGCCGCCGCCCGACAGCACCGACCCGAAGCCCAGCGTCGTGATCTGGTCGCGGTCGCCGTCGATGGCCGCGCGCTCGGCCTGAGCCATCTGGCCGATCTTCTCTTGCAGGGTCATCCGGCGGAGCAGGTCGTCGACGCGCTCCGGCACGGGCAGCCGTGAGTCGAGATAGGCGGCAGGAGTTCTGGCCGTTGCGGGTTGCGCCGCGACGATCGGCGGGAGTGCGGCGAGGGTCGCGAGCGCTGCCAGCGACCGCCCGGTCCGGGTGGCGATGCGGGGGTGTGGCAACTCGTCCCTCCCGGGTGCGCTCCAAGGACGCCGCACGGCCCGATGCCGTCCCTTGGAACCTCCACCGCACCCCGCGTACCTGTCAACGAACCTGACCGTTGTTTGCCGCAGCCAGGTGAAACCCTTTCACGAAAGGACGGGCGCCTGGCCGCGCCGGCGGGTGAAACGGCCGGCCAGGCGCACCGTCATCCTGGATGGCGCGTGCGGGCGCGTGCGGGCGCCCCGGCCGGGCGTTGGGTGACCGGCCGGGACGGGTCACTTGGAGCGGCCGCGCTCGGAGGAGCGCTCGCCGCCGGGGCCCTCGTCGCGGGTGACCTCGACGCGCTCCTTGCGGAGTTCGCCGCGGACGGTCTGCTCGTCCTGCACCCGCTCGGTCCGGACCCGGACGCGCTCGACCGGGACGGCCTCCTTCGCGATGACCGGGCGCTCCTCGTAGAGGATCAGCTCCAGGTCGTCCGAGGTGATGGAGACCTCCGGGCCCGGCCGGCCGTCCGCGATCGGCTCGCGGTCGACCTTGATCTCGTCGTGCGAGACGGGGACGGTCCGCTCGACCATCTCGGTCTCGATCCACTTGTGGACGTGGACGCGCCCGGACTCGTGCCGTTCGGTGTCGACGCGCATCCGCTCCTCCGACCGGGTGATCTCGGTCAGCGGGGCCTCCGCACCGCGCGGCGACTGCTGCGGCATCCCCCGCTCGCGGCCGGGGTCGCCTTCGCGTCCGCGCTTGCCCTTCTCGGGACGTACGGCCATCCCGGCCGCGCCCGCCATCCCGGCGGTCCCGGCCGCGCCCGCCATGTTCTCCGACCCCGTGCCGGAAGACGTGTCGGCGGCGGCCTTGCCCTCGGCGCCGGCCGTGCGGCGGTCTTCGGACGTGCCCTGCGAGGTGTCCGACTCGCCGCCGGTGCGGCGCCCGGCCGGGGGACGCACGCCGTAGTGGCGGTAGAGGTCCACGATCTGGGCGTGCGACAGATGCTCGTCAGCGTCCACGTTCGGTGCGCCCTTGATGGTCTCCTTGTCGTACGGGACCTGCAGCATGCCCTCGGTCTTCCGCGCTCCGGACAGGGGGACGAAGCTCTCCCGCATCCCGAACCAGCCGGTGTGCACGGTCACCCATTCGGGGGCTCCGGAGTCGTCGTTGAGGTAGACCTGTTTGATCGTGCCGACCTTCGTCCCGTGGGTGTCGGTCACGCTCATGCCCATCAGTTCCCGCACCTGTGTCTGCGTCTGCACGTTGAACACCTCTGCTTCCGTGAACGCTGCCGGACGGCGGGGGGTGAGGGGAGGCGTGCCCGCCACGCGGTAGCGGTGAATCTCGGCCGGACGGCAACCGCGGCATCTTGTGCTGTTGATCCCGAGTTGCCGGATTACTCCCTGCTTTTCCGTGCAGCACCTCGATAAACACGTTTACCAGATTATTGGTATCGATTGACCGAAGACTTACGCAACCCTCCGCACGCCGCTTCCGCCATTTCCGGCGACAAATTCGCCGAACCGCCCGATTCCGAATGAAGCCTTTCGCGAGATGGTGATCATTTTAACGGGCGGCGGTTTCCCTTTTCCCAGCCCGCGCAAAGAATCCGGGGGACGCGCTCCCACACATCGGAGAACTGATATGCACGGATTCTCACGCGCCGCCAGAGCGACGAGCGCGCTGGCCGCCGCCTGCGCCTGCACGGCGGCGACCGGAGCCATCACCGCCCCGCCGGGAGCGGCGGCCGCGCGTCCCCCCGCCTGGTGCGAGACCGGCGGGACGCTGTCCGCCCGCGCGATGCCGCAGAAGGTCAGGATCGCCGACTGCGACCTGCGCGGCCGTGCGATCCGCGGCCCGAACGGGCTCACCGCGGTCGTCCCCGCCGACGGGACGTCACTCGTCGCGCACTCGCTGCGCACCCGCGGAGCCTCCGGCCTGCGCATCCTGGTCGACGAGCAGGCGGGCGAGATCACCATCACCACGCGCGGCGGGCGGGTGCCGGAGGGCAGGCCCCGCACGTCCCGGGCCCCACAGGACGCGTGCAAGGACGGCACGTACGAGTCCGAACCGAGCACATGGCCGAAGGGCGGCACCGTCCGATGGCGCTATCACGCGGGGAGGGCAAGGCTGCCGAGGACGGCCGTGGCCAAGGGCGTCGCGAATATGGTCAACGCCAATACCGACTGCACCGACGAAGGCCGGTTCACGCCCCCACCGGACATCGGCGAGCGCTATTCCGGAGAATCGGCCACCGGCCCCAACGTGACCCGCGACGCGGCCTGCGGCACCCGCGACCGCGTCAACACGTTCGGCGGAAAGGCGATGACCGGCGCCGAAAGCGACGTCCTCGCCGCGACCTGCATCTGGTTCGTGGGAAAGCGAACCGTCGAGACGGACATGGCACTGCAGGAGCACGGAAAGCGCTGGTGGTCG
Source organism: Actinomadura sp. KC216 (assembly GCF_004348535.1). Taxonomy (GTDB): domain Bacteria; phylum Actinomycetota; class Actinomycetes; order Streptosporangiales; family Streptosporangiaceae; genus Spirillospora. The sequence continues at coordinate 4,028 of NZ_SMJX01000205.1, read as the reverse complement.
GGCGGCCTGTGCATCCCCGGAAGCTATTCGATCGAGGCGGTCGTGACGCACGAGATGGGCCACGTCCTGGGGCTGGCGCACGTCGAGGGAGCAGAACACGCCAACCTCACGATGGCCCCGGCCGTAGCAGCCTGCGACAACGGCCTGGCCACCCTGGGCAAGGGCGACTACGACGGCCTGATCTCCCTCTACGGCCCCCGCTAAGGCGCGTCGGCAGCGGGACGCGTTTTCTCTAGGCGCTCACCATGCACTTCTCTAGGCGGTTGCCTTGTGGGCCCCCGCCTGTGGGAGGCGGGGGCTCCAGGAGGTCAGGTGCCGCGCTTTGAGGTGTGGGACAGTTTGCCGACGACGACCAGGCGCCGGCGGTCTGAGCCTTTCGGGGTGCAGGTGATGAGGGTGATGTACTGGCCGTCCGGTGCGCTCAGCGGCTTGAACGGGACCGGCTCCAGGACCCGCCGGTCCCTTGGCTTGATCACGCGCATGGTCCGCATCGTGTACGTGTAGGTCGTGCGGCCGGCGTGCAGGACGATCCGGTCGCCGCGCCGCATCCGGTCGAGTTTGTTGAACGGGTGGAGCCAGGTGGTCCGGTGGCCGAGCACGACCGTGTTGCCCTCCTGTCCGGGAAGGGCCGTCCCCGGGTAGTGCCCGGCGCCGCGCCGCAGCACCGGGTCGCTGACGCCCTCCCTGACCGCGACCTTCAGGCCCATCCGTTTGATCCGCAGCTGCGCGATCACCGTGCCCTTCTGCGGGCGCGCCACAGCGGGCATCGTCGCTGCGTGCGTCTGCGTCTGCGCATGCGCCGCCTGCGGGACGCCCGCAACGGGCAGGCCGCAGCAGACGGCGATGGCCGCCGCCGAGACCGACTTCCGATCGAGCATGGGTTCACTTCCATCGATTCCGGGTTTCTGGTGGCAAGGGGAAGGGGGGCGGCACGTCTGCCGCCCCCTTCCGCCGGGCATCGGCCGCGGATCGTCACCCGCGCCGGTGCCTCTTCGGTTTCAGCGCCGCCGGGTCACTTCAGGATCGGGGAGCCGACCTTGACCGGGACGCCGTCCTTCGACGGCAGCTCCGGGCCGATCTGTCCCGGCTTGACGTCCACCCCAGGAACCTTGACGGACCTCTTGAGCGAGTTGATGAACTGCTTCACGGCGGGCAGCTTGTCGGCCTTCCGGTAGCCGGAGGCGGCCGGTCCCGCCATCCGGTACCTGGACGGCTGCATCCGCTGGGCCTGCTGGGACTGGTACGCGGCGGCCGCCTTCGCCTGCTCGGCCTTCGTCGCGGCGGCCGACTCCACCTGCTTGCCCTGCGACCGCAGGGTCGTCGGTAGCTTCTTCTTCCCGGCCGCGGGCCGGTGCTTGGACGGCTTGTACTTCGGCGTCCGGAGCGTGGGCGGCAGCGGCTTCGGCTCCTCGCCGCCGCCGACCGTCGCGCCGCCCTTGCACTGCGCCTGCGCCAGGCCGAGGACGGCGACCGCGTTGCCGCAGATGTTGATCGGGATGCTGATCGGCGCGTACGCCTGGTTGCCGCCCAGGACGCTGAAGTTGCCCGAGGTCGTCATCTTCGGGTCTCCGCCGGACTTGCGCTGGACGGACGCGCCGCCCTTGCACTGCGCCCGCGACAGCCCGAGCACCGAGACGGAGTTGCCGCACACGTTCACCGGGATGCTGATCGGCGCGTACACCTGGTTGCCGCCCAGGACGCTGAAGTTGCCGGAGGTCTTCATGCCTCCGCCGCCCCCGCCGCGCTCCGCCTGGCCGTTCGCGGTCCGGTAGCCGGAGCTCTCCCAGCCGCCGGCCGACCTGTGGCCGGACTTGACGCTGGCGCCGCCCTTGCACTGCGCCTTGGCGATACCGATGATCGCGACCGCGTTGCCGCAGACGTCCACGGGGAGGCTGACCGGCGCCTTCACCTGGTTGCCGCCGCCGATCGAGAAGTTCCCGGACGTCTCCATGCCGCCCCCGCCGCCGTGGCGGGCGCCCTTGACCTCGGCGCCGCCCTTCGACTGGGCCTGCGCCGCCCCGATCGCGCCGACGGCGTTGCCGCTCGCCTCGACCGGAACGGAGATCGGGGCCTGCACCTGGTTGCCGCCCAGCACGCTGAAGTTGCCGGACGTCGTATCGGCGACGGCCCCGGATCCGAACGCCGCACCGACGGCGACGGCGCCCGCGGCGACCAGGGCGGCGCGGCCGGTGTTCCTTGCCCACATGCGCATGGTGTTTCTCCTGTCTTTGTTTCGCGATTGGGTGAATCGGTGGTGATCGCTGCGCGTGGCGCATCCCGCAACCGGCCGGGCAAGGCCGTTGCTGATCGAGAAAAGATCGTCGGAAATGGCCGGGATCGTGGGAACCGGCCGGGACGGGCAGCGGCGCGGCGCGCACGCGTGCGCGGGCGAGGGCCGACCGTCCGGGAACGTCCTAGTCAGGGACGACTGAAGGACCGCCGGGCGCGGACACGTCCGTCAGCGCCGTGCGGTGAAAGCCGCCCGGCTCGACGCCGGGCGGGACCGCCGGGGAGCGGACGCTCCTCAGCTCGGCGACCGGGGCGAGCTGGTGTCCGCCGGAGGAGCCGTTCCACGGCTCGTCCTGGTCGGCGGGCAGCAGCGGGCCGCGCCGCTCGCCGCCCCGGCATCCGGCGCAGTCTCCCGCGTCCCGGCCGGTTGCCGCCTCGTCGGCGGGCGCGTCGGGCACGAACGTGGTGCCGGAGCCGGGCCGCTCTGTGGCGACGTGCCCGGGCGCCGCGTTCGCGTGGCCGTGCTCCGCCCACTCGACGTCCGGGACGGGGTTCTGCTTCACGACGCCGTCGGCGAGGTCGCGCACGATGGGCGCGCGCCGGACGTCCGACAGCCGCACCCGCGGCACCCCGGCCGCGTCGGTGAGCTCCTGCAGCTCGTGGACGGCCCGGTCCTTGCGGTCGAACACCTCGTGCCGCCGCTTCTGCAGGTACCGGACGGGGTCGTCCTCGATCTCCCGCACGTTGCCGCCGAGGTCTCCGACGTCGTCCTGCCACGTCCGGAGGACGCGGTCGGGACGGTCACCGGACTCCCACGAGCCGGCCGGGGTCTCGCCCGGCCGCGGCCCGAGGTCCTTCAGCGGACGGTCGCCGATCTTCTGCACGCGGCTGGAGAGGGCGTCCCATGAGCCCGGACGGTCGGCGGAGGCGGTGGCGGTGCTGTTGTGCGGGGCGTCCGGTTCTGCCGCGGACGCGGGACCGCCCAGCGCGGAAAGGGCCATCCAGCCGGCGAATGCGAAACCGGCGATGGCGATAAGGCGGACAAGGAGCGGAATCAAGGCATGGCGCGGCCGACCCACGGGGCGAACCGCCCCGCTCCGGATCGGTGCGGACTCCATTGCCTGTCCTCTCCCTGTCGTGGTTCGGTCGGCACGAACGTAGCACCGCGGAACGCCCGATCAAGGAGTCATTGTTTCTCTCTCGGCGTGTCTCTCCATCATTTACCGCACCATTGATTTCGCTTTTATCAAACCCGACCATGCCCGCATTGCCGGGATTCGGGGAATTGCGGGCGGATCGTCGTGCGGCACCGGTCGTTCATCCGAGGTTCGGGAGATGTATGGCGGACGGTATCGAGTGCGCTACATTCGGTGAACAGGTGGCCGTGGGGGCCGTCCGACCGAGGAGCCTGCGATGCCCGTCCGCTCGTCCGCGATCGCGCGCCTGCGGCCCGCGCGCCGCCGTTCCGCGCCGCGCCGGTTCGTCACCCGCGCGGACGTCCACCTCATCGTCCTGTCCGGCGATCCCGCAGGTGAGAGGGCACGTTCGCGGAGCGCGCGAACCTCGGTCTGGACGCTGTACTCCCGCTGGGAGTGGTCCTTGGCCATCGCCCGCGCCGAACGTGCCCGCCGCCGCGCCCGTCCACCCTGGCAGTAGCGGGACCCCGGGAATCGCCAGCCCGCACCCGCGGGCCCCGCCATGCCTCCTCTGGAGGAGAATCCTCAACCCCTCGGGCTTCCTCGGTCCTCCAGCCTTCCTTGGACCGGTTCTCTTATTCCGCTAGCGCTCCGCTTCGGGGG